>JBCCVV010000059.1:0-30684 GCA_039194925.1 Bacteroidota bacterium | reverse complement strand
TGGGTGAGTGTCCATATTTACAGATATTAAATTCTTATCATCGGTAGTTGTATTTACTGCCTGGCTATGCACTTCGGTGCCCAACATATCATAACATCGAATTTTTATGCCTTCAGTACCGGAGCTTTTCATCTCTATTATGAATTCATTCGCAAATGGGTTGGGATGAACCAGAAGCCCTCTGGAGTCTTCCTTGTTTTCATTCATATCCCATTCTCCATAGCCTTTCGTAAAGCTCCCTTCTAATTCATTTCCTGAAGAATTCTCGGACAACTGATAGGATGAATCATCCCCGGGATCTTGGAAAACCGCTGTACAACTTTTCATATCCGTCGGCTCGTTGATTACAAGATCTACTTGCTCTATCGCTCCTGTGATTTCGCAATATTCCCAAATCCGATATAGAAGATCAGGCTCCGCTCCTAATGGTGTATAACAATATTTTAGTGCGGATACGGTTTCTACATAATCCCCATCACAATAAAAATTGTATTCACAATTAATTAAATCTGATTCTCTGGAAAGTTGCCCTGTACAATTTAATTCGGTTGGACTAACATCCGGATCTAACGTATTACAATCGAATGTAACATATATTGGATTTGATGAAGAAGGAATAGTCGTCCCTGGTGGGAACAGACAACCGCAATTTCCGTCTGGATCTACTACAAAGGCCGCGTAATGAGATAATGTTTCATCTACTTCCAACGTCGCGCCTGAGTTTTCACACGCAATATCCCCATCACCGTACAAGGGACATAATATGGTTCCTGCCGTACAAGGCGAAGAAGCATCTTGAAATTGATACTTATATGTTTGAACAACGCCTGTCCCTTCACTTCCTTGGCAGGTCACTGCTTCTAAACATGAGGTAAAAACTTTAGGATTACTATCCGTATTCAAATCCGGCAATATATCCTTCAGCCTTAGTTCTGTATTATGATCCGGAGGATAAATACTGCAGGATGGACCGATTATATTTATATTCCCTCTGGTAATACATCCATTTTCGTCGTAAATATAATAATCCCAACTGTGGCCTCCTCCCTGTATTGTAAGAGGATTGGTGCCAGATAATATGTTGCCTTCAGCATCCACCTTTAGCCAATAGCTCGAAGGATCAAATTGATTGAGTTTTGGAATCGCTTCATTGCTTGTTACAAGGGCGATATAATAATTCCCTGAAAGACCCGTACTCGAAGAAGTACCTATGCCTTTGTACGTGATAATTGAATTTGTTTTGCATCGTTTCTTTATCTTGTATGACATCCCCACATACGGACAGTGTTGAATATCACAATAATCTACTTCAAAATCCAACCAATTGCAATCCACATTATTAGTGATTCTAAGTATGTATACCTCTCCCCTTTCCAATTCAAATTCTCCATCCACAGATTGAAGGCCCACGTATCGATTTCCATCTAATTGGTAATTTGATGTACCATTGGTCAAAGGATTTCCGTTGGTATTTGATGCATACCACGAAAACGATAGGTCTTGAGACAAGGAAGGAATCTTGACCTGAATTAAGCCATCTATATTTTCAAATTGACATAAGATTCTACTTAGTGTAGGTTCCAAATCCATCGGTGCATTATACTCTCCGCACGTACCAATGTTCTGGCACAATTCCTCTATCGCACAACCATTGGTTATGGTAACGCAATATTCACCACGAGCCAGATTATTTATATTCTTTGATGAACTTACAAATCCATCGGGTCCCGTCCACGAATAATGTACCGTTTGATTGCCATCATTAACCTCAAGTTCTATGGCGCCATCGCTGCTATGGGTCTCACTCAATGGTATAACTCGGCTGATTGATGCTTCTATAGGTTCATACAATTGCGTTTCTAAATCATTGTCCAAACATGCCTCTATCTCGTAAGATTCATAATATTCACATCCTGAAACATCGGTTACTGTCACATTATAGACCCCTCCACCCAAGTCCGAAATGGAAGGTCCATTGCCACCATTGCTCCAGGCATACGTATACGGCTGTCCATTTCCTACTGCGCTGATTTCTATCGATCCTCCTCCAAAACCATCCACGCCTTCATGCTGCAAACTTCCCAATACTATAGTTGTGGCCGACTCCTCAACTTCAAAGCATTCCTGATTTTCGCATCCTGTTCCCGAATCGATTATAGTCACACAGTATTCTCCTGCCGGTAAATTTTGCAATGTTTTTCCCACTGCTCCATTGTCCCACTCAAAGGTGTAATTAAAATTCAATGTCGCCAGCTGTATTGCTCCATTTGATTCTTCACTACACGTCGGATCGACATTGGAAGAATACTGCAACCCCGGCCGTTCGAGAACCGTAAATTCCCTGATAAGCGGACAAGCTCCATTTGTCATTTCAGAGGTTCCGCATTCTATAGTGTATTGAGGAGTCACTGTTACGGTATATTCTCCCGCAGCCAATTCATACACATCCTGCGTTGTGGCTCCATGGCTCCATTCATATCGGATTTCGGTGCCTTCGTACTCGCTATCATTAAATGTTGGAAATATTCGGATGGATCCATTATGCTCTTCTCCGCAGGTTGGTTCTATGATTTTACCCAGAGAAAGGGAGGCAGGAGAGTTGACATAGGGAAGATCTACAATGGTCACTTCATGCTCTATTACACCATGACATGCTATTTCCGTTAATATCTGATACGTTCCACTTTTCAATCCAGATACAAATGGACCTTGATAAATCTCCCAATCCGGATTCGACTCTTCGCCTGGTCCTATGATCGTTATATCCGCAGACTCTGGCTCATTGGTGAGGACATTCACACATATCGATCCATTGTCACAATAGGAACTTGATTCCGTATACACCACATCAACCAATTCTGACTCCTCCATTACACCCTGGACTTCTGCCGTCTGACCACAAATATCCGAGAGGATGAAATGGTATTCTGCTCCTGCTTCGAATGGGCCCATTCGCCAACCGAACTTTCCTTTGTAAACCCCATGGCTTCCCGTATTAAAAGAATAGTCGTAATACGCTTCAACATCTTCGTCAAATACATAGACATATCCCCCTGCTCCATCGCAGGCAGGATAGACCACGACATCATTGATCACCGGTTGTGTTTCTTCATAATCAATTAATTCTGTACTTGCGATATCCACACAGCCGTTCCCGGAGGTAACTGTCAGTGCATAATCTCCCGATTCCAGATTTGTAATTCGAGGACCATCGGTTTCACCGTTACTCCATGCATAGCTCAGTGGATCAATTCCACCGGTGATTTCCGCATCGATCTCGCCGGTCCCATAACATTGCATATAGGATTCGAGTGAGGCTTCGATTGGTTGCTCCGCTGCTATGGTGATACTCGATACCGCTTCACAACCCTTATTATCCGTCACGGTTACAAAGTATTCTCCAGGTCCGACTCTGATTATACTTTCTGTCGTCTCACCGTTGCTCCATTGGTACGAATAAGAACCGCTTCCATTTGATGGTATGGCTTGTATCCATCCATTCCCTTGTTGGTTACCTCCTGTGCCTCCTATTCCGTTGTCTCCGCAATGCGGCTTGAAATTAAAATCAAAGGATAAATCACAAATTCCGATTGTTGTACAAAATGTCTTCACACATTCCGGGTCATTATCCTTTGTGATCTCGACGCAATATTCTCCAGGACTAAGCGCATTAATATCTTCCTGATGAGAATACAAGACGCCATCTTTTGTCCAATTGTAGGTATAGGTACTTGCAGGACCTGTCGTTCCTAAATTCCCTTTTATTGTAATATCTATGGAACCTTTTGGATGCGATGAATTAATATTCTGAACATCCGTTTCAAAATTGAAGCATTTCAAGTCAACACATTTTTCAATTATGCAACAGCTGGCATCCGATACCTCAACGCAATATATCCCTTCTTCCAAGTTCGTCAATGCGTAATCCCCTGAGTTTTCATAGTCATTGGGGCCCGTCCAATCGTAGGAGAAATCGTTGACATCGCTCCCATCTTTGGTTTTGATGGTAATTGTGCCATTGGGATTCTCTACCCCTGAAGGTGGTGTATAGGTAAAGTCGAAATTTTTTGAATCACAATTTTGCATTCTGGGCGGAAGATCGGGATCTTGTATGCATTTACTGCTAAACGTCACACTATTGAAATCATAACTATAGTAATCAACAAAAACAAGATCATGCTCTCCGTCACACGTAATCGTTCTAATTGTATAGAGTGAATGAGCACGATTTAACGAGACAATGGGAAGCCAGGCATTTGCATCAGGATCTTTGTTAAAACAAGGATCTTCGCCTCCTAAGTTTTCATATAAACATGTTGGTCATGTGTATTTCCAAACATATTCCCAGCTTGGTTCAATGAATTTAGCAGGCTTATCTATAGGAAGATGTGGAAGATTCCTAAAAACCTGCTCACGATTTAAACTGCCTTTTATCTCGAGTAGATATGTGGAGAAGTATCCAGAATAATAACCTTCAATAGGATCATCACCGATTTGATTGGTTAGCCAAATGGGTTGAAATTTAGATCCTGTTTCCTTATTTGACATCACATAACTAAAACAAACCTCAAAAGGTGAAAGCTCTTCCACAAAATCTTTAAAAAATTTTATTTTTGTAAAATAAGAGCCCTGTCTATTTACCCCATCAGTTAATATAATTTCAAAGTACATTTCTTTTTCAACAAATCCTGCATAATTTTCAGGGATAATCAAATGAACATTTCTAGTATTTAATGAAGTCGCCTCACCCTCATATAACTTGATTCTTCTATCTCCTAATAAAGAATCAATATTATATGAAAAGTAAAGCGAATCTAAATGTTGATGGTTATAGAGAGTAAACGATAATTCAATATCACAATTTTCACCTATTCCATATACTTCATAATTTGGATTTAAAATCTCAAAGTCTGTAATTATGCAATTATTACATTCGGCGAAAATTTTAAGTAAGGTAAAATCCTCATACACCACTTCACCATTAGAATCTTCAACCCTGACAAAATCAGAAAATTCATAAGGATCAAAACTTGGAGCTAGATGATCTATTTCAAATAAATATTCAGAAGTCCCCCATTCATACTCAACAAGTTGATAATCAGTGCTATTATTCCAATACACTTTGTAAGGAGCAACCCCTCCTGACACCTCTGTAATATGAAATATTACCTCACAATTACCTGTTTCTCGATAAGATCCAAAAAGTACCTCTATCCCTGAATCCGTATTCGTAAAACCAATATTTGTGAGAAAAATTAAAATGAAAAAACTAATATATCTTCCATACTGCATGTCTTATGACTTTAGGTGAAATAATTCTTAAACTTGAAAACATGAACGTATTCTGTCCACTTTTTTCACCCATAAAAAGTATGAACGCGTTTAATTAAAAGGGTTTTGGAGTGCAAAAACATAGTCCATCTTCTTGTGTATGACGCAATTCGATCCCTATTGTTGAATAATTCTCTTTCGAAATCCTGGTACAGAAAAAACCGTTGAACTATTAATTATGTAATCTTCCTATGATCATTTAATGTGGCAATTCTTCTCCTTAAAAAATTACGTTGGATTTTCAATTTGACCTTTGATATCCTTTTATATGATTTCTATGAATCTCTAACTGATTAGACATTTCCGTTCATATGATTTTCAAAAAATAAGAACTTATCTCAATTGGAACAAATGGCATAATTTGTTCTTTCCAACATTAACCTTCCTTCTGTTTGCAAAGGATACAATTAATGAACTGCCAATAAAGGAAATTCTATTTTTAGAAGAAGTTATTTAAACTCTACTTGTGATCAATTTCCAATGAGCTTGGGGATGCCAGGAAAATGGGTAGCATGTCATAAAAATCAAGCATAAGTAATTGTGATACATACTGGAAGTGATCAAACTACATCTCAAGTAAAACATCGCTCAAGCAAATCCATTCCTTAAATTATAAATATTAATTGCCAAGACACCTATTTTCATTGAGAGTTAACAAGGCTTTATTTAGCATCAATCAAACCATGCATATGGGCTGGTATTAATAAGTAAAGTCGTTGAATAGAACTTCCAACCTTTACTTTCCCCTTAAATTATTCAACTCTTTTAAATGACCTAGCGCAATGCGAAGCACATCCGAAAAACCACATTTTTCTGCGATCTCAATACACTTTTTGAACATTTCTTCGGCCGCATCCAGATCCCCTCTCTTCATATGAGTTTGTCCAAGGTTTCCGTATTGATTAGCAATACCCACCTTACGTCCTAATCGTTCATTGATCTCCAGCGCTTTTTTAATCATTTTTTCGGCACCTTCCAATTCTCCTCTCAGTCTAAGTATAAGACCAAGATTCCCATAATCAGTAGCCAGACCTGCTTTACGATCCAAGCGCTCATTGATCTCCAGCGATTTTTTCAGCATCTCTTCGGCACCGTCCAAATCCCCGCGTCGTTTAAGAATAAGCCCGAGATTCCCATAATCTGCGGCCATCCCTGCTTGATGCCCTAATTTTTTTTCGATCTCCAGCGCTTTTTTATGCATTTCTTCAGCACCGTCCAAGTCATCCCGTCTCTTAAGTATTAACCCAAGATTTCCATAATCTGTAGCCATCCCTTCCTGCAGTCCCAGCTTTGTATTCATCTCCAAAGCTTTTTTGAACATATCTTCGGCACCATCCATATCCCCGCGTATTCTAAGTATCAGGCCCAGGTTTCCATAATCTGCGGCCATACCTGCTCGACGATCCAGCATTGTATTGATCTTCAGTGCTTTTTTGAACATATCCTCGGCGCCATACAGATCCCCATGTGTTCTAAGTATCAGCCCAAGGTACCCATAGCTAGATGCCATCCCTTCCTGAAGTCCGATCTTTTGAAATATGTCCAGTGCTTTTTTGTGCATCTCTTTGGCACCATAGATATCCCCGCGTGTTTTTTGGATCAAGGCCAACATGGTTAGTGATTTTGATTCCAACTCTGAATCTTCATTGAACTCGGCTATTTTTATAGCTCGATTTATCATCACTTTCGCCTTATCGACTTGACCCAATCTTCTCAAAAATTTGGAATATTCCAACAACGTATTCCCAGAAGGATCCTGGATTATTGCCTTGGAAAATTCAATCTCTGCATCTATCAAGCTTCCTTCATTTGCCAACTTCCACGCATTATCAATCATTTTCCCCTCCTCTTTCTGATACTCCGCACCGTATGCATTCTTAGGTTCTGCTGCAATTGAATCTGTTATATCTTCGTCAGAATATTTATAGGGTTTAGGATCAAGTCTGATGGAATTGTCATCTCTCAACCATTTTGCAAGGTTCTTCCGGATTAGATTCTTGAATTCATCGATAGAACTAAATGTAACATACAGAAGTTTCTTCTCTTGCTCGATAGTCCTTTTGAATTCAATCACTTTGGAAAGCTGTTTTCCAGGATCGATCAAATGGCCTTCATCCACGGCCTTGAACAAACATATTAACTGCTTCATATCCAGCCCTTTGTCTTTGATGCATTTCCAGGCAAGTTTATATTCTTCTTCGCAAGCGGAAGTAGCATTGAAGTCGTTCTCTCCGGGTGAAGACCCCCATCGATTATGCAACATTAGAATGAAGTAATCGCATTTTCTGATGTCTTCATTGATCAAGGATTGTGGTCTGCCTATGCCTGGCAGCGTTGCTTCCCAACCGACTGGCTCAAATATCACATTTCGAAATTTAGCTTCATCAATATTATATTGATTTACCTGATCAAAAAAAGCTCTGCGTTCTTCTTCCAGACCACTTGGAGAAGCGATAAATATCCTGTATCCTTTAATATCAAATGGCATTCAAACTTATATTTTCTAGAATTCAATTTCCGAATATAATGAATACCCACTTTCCTATAATTCAAATGCGTAGAATTACTGAAAACTTTAGTAATTCTACTCAAACAAAATGCTTTGTCATCTTAGTCAGTTGAGAAAAATGAGAACCATTGACAATTTGTAGCGATCATCGCCAAAATGGATCATTTGTATCGGTAAAACAATCATATTTCAATGCCAGGATCTCTTCTAATCATGCAAGCCCTTTATTTCTGTACCGGAAACGTAACCCGCCGCAACACCGTCGTCCCCATCGGTACCAACTCTACCCCCTTCTCTTCCTTCTTTGCTTCATCCCACAGCTTACCTTTTAACAATACCCCTCTATCCGAATCATTAATATACTTCATATCACTTCTTTTCCACACCAAATCACGAAACTCCTCATTCGTTGCATGACAATAATAATCATCAAATCGATCAATCTCATACGCTTTTATGTTCTCTCTCCGATGCGGAATATCTAATGCATAGACCAACGGCCCTCGCTGAAAATAAACTTCACCATTATCCAACTTTTTAGCTTCGACATTATGCTCAAACTCAACTACGACCAAATCTCCATTCTTCCACCCCTTATAAATCTTGTAAAAATCACCCTCCACGGAAAAGTCTGCATTTTCCAATTTCAAACGCTCGGCCCATTGTGGCTTTCTCAAACTGACCTTAAACTCTACCGGCTCCGAAACAGAGATCTCGAACACAATCTTATCCGAAAAAGGATATTCTGTTTTTTGCTCAATGGAGACTTCAACACCATTAAGCTTAGTCGTCAGCTTCGAAGGTCCGTAAAGCAAAGCCGTAAGTTCATTTCCACTCCTACCCCACATTTGATCCAGGTAGTAGGTCAAATTCCGAGTGTAATTGGGTGCGCAACATACCGCAGGCTCGGAATGCGTCGGTGAATATTTGTAGCGCACTTCTTTCTCTTCACCATTCAAGGACATGCCATCCATCTTGTAACAATTGTCCGGTTTGCCGTAGGCGATGGCGGTACCGTCGTGATTTCTAGAGCCTAGCATCGCATTGAAGGTTAATTTTTCAGCGCGATCAGCTAGAGCTACATTTCCCGTTTTTTGAGCAGCTGTACCGAAAAAATTACGGAGCTCCAGCATCGTACAGTATTCAGTGGCGGTATGGGTTGGTTCAGCCTTCATACCCGCGATCCATTCATTGGCATGACCAGCTCCACTGGGCAACATACAATTATCTAATTTGAAGAGTCCATTTTCGTAAGCCTTTTCAAGTTCCTTATAGCCAGTGGCGTAGTATGCATTGAGGAGTGTTCGGAAATGCTCATAGGTGTGCACGCCGTGTCCAGTAAATGGTTCATCTTTCTTGATCAAAAAAGGATATCGGATGTCATTAAAAGCCCGATTGACATTAAAGGTGGAGAAAGCTTTATATAGATAGGTCGCATAGTCCTGATAAATCTCTTTATCCGTAATTCGATAGAGTGATTCGCAAACATCCGTCAACATCAATCCATGCGTGACGCCACCAAATGCATTTTCCAACTCGAATGGATTGCGTCCATTTTTGCCATATTTATCTATGGTCAAAGCCATCGCTTTTTCAACGGCGTCCAATACTCGTCTGTCATCCGTTAATTCGTAATAGGCCAATAGCATTCTAAAAACAGTGGTCTGCGCCCAAAGCTCCCCATTCGAACCTTTGTGCTGATATCTGAGATTGGATTTATAAATACCAATGTAGCCATCCAAATCCTGAGATTCTAAAAGGTTCTCGACAATGGCTTCACTTTGCTGAATCGCTTCTGGATTATTGGTCAGGTAAGCATGACGTATAAATCCATCCCACCAGTTGCCAATGGTTTCGGCATTCCACCACATAATTGACGTTTCCCATGCCGCTCCGGTCAGTACCAAATCTCCCATTTCGGGTACATCCTCAAGCCCTCCTCTTCGGGCTGTATGATAGAGGTCATCTGCCTTAATTCCCGGATACAATTCATCCAGAGCACCCACGATACCATGCTCCAAATCTTGAGTCATCATTTCCAAAATCCAGCCTTTGGGTTTTGTACTGCCTGTTGGGAATGCCGTAAACCTGGGCGAAATAGGTTTTCGCTCCTTCTCAAAAAAGGTCAAAATCGCACTATCGTCACCCACCCTTTTATCATCGTCGCTGATATGCTCAATAAAATCTGATCCCTGTGAACCTTCCCTTGTCGATTTGCAAGCAACGAAAAACATAGCACAGGCTAGAAAAATCACATAGATGGATACTCTCATGACATTTTATTTAGACTATATTTATTTCATATTGAGATAATACGCAATTCTGGGATCCATCCCTTTTTCTTCTTTATAGGCAGTAGCCAATCCTTGCAATTCTTCCATTACACCAGGAAATTCTCCAGACACATCATTATTGTTTCTCAAATCGCTCGTAAGATCAAAAAGCTCCAACTGCTTATCCGTAGCGTGCCAACGCATAAACCAATTGTCCTTGCGTACCCAGTATCCTTCGACATGTCGTCCCATTACTTCCCCCGGTTTGGTGCTGCGCGTTGAAATCACATTGCCTTGAACAAAATCCCGAAGCTTTTCTTCATTTCCTTCAATCACTGCCTTATATGATTTTCCGTAAAAGTCCTCTGGTATGTCCAAACCCACATAATCCAAAATCGTCGCCGGAATATCAGCACTATGGATTAATGCATTGGTACGGACTCCTTTTCTTATTTTATCAGCCCAGGCAAAGATGATGGGCGACCGGAATGACATATCATAAATTGAACCTTTCCCTTTATCTCCCCCATTGTGTGATCGGTTCGGATCGTCCCAGTATTCCACTTCCGGATCTTGTTCCCAGCCATTGTCATTTACATAAATAATCAGTGTGTTGTCATACAAATCTTTCTCTTTCAAATGGGCGACCAATTCCCCCCACGCATCATCAAACCAGGTGCAATTCGCGTAGTATTGCTTGGCAGATTCAGACATTTTCTTGGTTTTGTAGAGATTGTAATATTTCTCCGGCGCGTCAAACGGATAATGAGGCAATGATGGAGCAAACCACATAAAGAAAGGCCTTCCTTTGGTTTCTTCCAAAAAGTCATACGCAGGTTGATTTGTGACTCGTGCCAGATCCATTCCATTGCCACCCATATGCTTGATAAACCAATCTTTGGTCTTTTGCTCTTCTTCTGTCCATCCTTTGGTCATACCATGGGTAAATCCTCCATTCTGATAATTGAACTCCCACCATTTTCCTCCCTGAAAACTGACATAGCCTTTTTCTGCCAACATCCTGGGCAGGGTGTTTACATGAGCAAATCCCAACGCCTTCCGATCAAATTGTTGTTTAAATGCTTGGACTGAATCTTCTGGAATCGCTCTTTGTTGAATCTCTTCATCCATTATGGAAAAAATCTTGTTGTTGTAATCAATGGGCAAAATTCCAGTTAGAAGGGTCTGAAGAGAAGGGCGACAGTGATTGTCTGAGACGTAGCCATCGGTGAATAAAACACCACTTTCCGCCAGCGCATCCATGTTAGGTGTATGAATATAGTCTGCACCCATAAACCCAAAATAAGGGTAACCTTGATCATCTCCCACCAACATTATAATATTCGGTAGTGATTCATTTTCAAGCTGTGGATCGACTGAATCATTCGTCTTTGGTTTACAATTGATTAGTAAAAAAATAGCCAGGCTAAAAAGAAGCGAAAATCTCATTGAAGTCTTATTTATGAATTATGCATGTTTATTAAAGTGATTTTAAACTAACCGTGAGAAAAACCGATAGGTCAGTTTGATTTTATCTTGCCAATAGTTCCAGTTATGTCCTCCTGGGAACTCCTGATATTCATGTGGTATATTGGAGTGCATTAGAAATTTATGCAACTCTTGATTAGGAATCAAAAGGTAATCATCCAAACCACAATCGAATCGAGCAGGTGGGATTGCATTCATTCCTGAAATCAAGTTTTGAATCCCACGACCA
The DNA here is from genome assembly GCA_039194925.1 of Bacteroidota bacterium. Lineage (GTDB taxonomy): Bacteria > Bacteroidota > Bacteroidia > Chitinophagales > Saprospiraceae > CAJXUU01. The sequence continues at coordinate 18,854 of JBCCVV010000059.1, read as the reverse complement.
TCAATACCATTCGAAAATGACCAATCCTCTTCTACAAAATTCTTCATTTGGGCGATATCCGTAATCAAGGAATGACCACTTATTCCTTTGTAGAAAGAGGAAAATTTAAGTCCAATTCTAAAAGCGCCATACCCTCCCATGCTTAATCCTGAAATGAAAATTTTAGAATCAGCATCCACTTCATCTATCGTTTGTTTCATAAGAGAAGGCACCTCCTCCCCTATCCACTTTTCAAAGTCTTGAATCCCATGAGACACATACCCCGATCCGTCTCCCCATAGTCCATCCGAAGGCATAACCAATACAAACGGTGCTGACTCGCCATTTTCAATCATACTAATCAACGTATTGTGCGCATTTCCTTTCATCGTCCATGCCCAATGGCTGCCATAGACGCCATGCAACAAGACAATGACAGGCACCCTAACTTTACCTTTTGCACTTTCAGGTATAAATACCGAAACATCTGCCCGATTTTTCAGTGCAATACTTTTTACCGTAATAAATCGAAACCCTTTAGGCTCGAATAGAGGATCTGATATTTCGATAGTTCTAAAATTCATTCGAAAACGATTACTCCTTTAGCATTTTTACCGGACAGCATATCCTGAAATGCGTGATTCAAATCTTCTAACACATACGTGTGAGAAACCAATTCATCAAGCAACAAATCTCCCTTTTTATACAAGCGAAATAATTTTGGAAAATCAATCGATGGGTTGCATTTGCCGTAAAGTGGGTTCATATAGATTTTATCCCACTCAAATAAGTTCATATCAATCGTCAATTCCTCCTCGATTCCACTGACCTGGACGGCAACTCCAGCATTACGAACCATACGCAAAGGTGCCGCACCTAAGGCAGGTACACCCGTACATTCAAAGGCAAAATCTGCTCCTCTTCCTTCGGTGAGCTCTTGTACATTTTTATGTGTCTGGATTAGATCTTTATCGTCTCTTTTGGGTTGAATCGTATGCGTTGCACCAAATTGGAATGCCATCTCCAATCGCGAAGGCAACAAATCAATTGCAATTATTTTTTCCGCACCTGCTATCCTGGCTCCTTGTATTACATTCAATCCTACACCTCCACAACCGATGACCACAACTGAAGAACCTGCTTTTACCTTGGCTGCTTTTACCGCCGATCCATACCCCGTCATGACTCCACATCCTACAATAGCCGCTGAGGCAAAATCAATCTTCACCTCAATTTTGATCACGGCTTCTTTTTTGATGACTGTATGCGTGGATAACGTTCCGATATTAAATGATCGCTGAATGGGTTGATTATTCCATAAAGCCGCGTTTCGGGTAGGATGCTTTTCCGCTTCACAAATCGAATAATTGCCCTGTAAGCATTGAAAGCATTTTTTGCAGGGAATGGCCCAATTCAGCAAGACGCTATCTCCTACTTTCACATGGTGGACATTGCTTCCAACGGCTTCCACAATTCCCGCTCCCTCATGCCCCAAAATCATAAGATCACTCCAGGTAAATCGATTCGACCAATTCAAGGAGCTCCAATCCGTATGACAAATTCCGGCAGCCTTCAGCTTAACCAATACTTCATCCTCATTGGGTTGGCCCACATTGATCATCTCAATTGAAAAATCACCTTTCCCATTGGTTATGGCTGCTTTTGCTTCGATCATTCGGTTTTAATTTTAGAAGTGTTTTGGTTATGCTTGATGTTGACGATTAACCACTAAGTGCACCAAGTTACACTGAGACTTCACAATGTTTATCTTATTATTTGTGGTCGTTGAGGTTAAACAGAAATGTCTCACAGGCAAATTAAGTTAATACTAAAAACTAAATTTATGGATATAAAACAGGATTGATTGGAGAATCAATGATCTCTCCCACTTCAGCGTCGGGGCACCACGTATTCCAATCGTTGATTTGATTCTGATTTTCTGGTTGTTTAAGCAGCATATTTTTATCCATGTAAATAATGGTCATTACTTTTCTTGTTTGGTTGGTCGTATTGGCCCCCGCTCTGTGAAATACCCAACCCGAATGAAAGCTCACCTCACCTGCATCAAACGGTTCAACAATGTGTGGAAAATCGGTGACTCTCAACTTTTTAGTCATCACTGCCTCACTTTCGTCGCCAATGGATAAATCTCTGCCCTCGGTTATCTTATGGCTGCCAGCACTGAACTCCAGTGGTCCCATTTCTAAAGGCGTTGATTGCAATGGAATCCAGGCCGTGATTGTATTATCGTTGGATAGAGGCCAATAGTACTGATCGGCATGCCAGGGAGTGATTCCTCCACCTGCTTCTTTATATAAAGCCTGATCATGATATAGTCTTACCCCATCTACTTCCATAAGGTCAGAAGCAAGTTTTGCAACTCTCTTACTAAAAATCAGTTGCTTGATCTCTTCATCATCCACCCACAAATTCATCAATTGCAAAAATGCCTTGCCATAAGTGTCCCGTTCATTTAAAGGTTTTTCTTCCTGATTCAGCAGACTTACCTTTCGACTCACTACATCGTTAAAATAAGTCAATGTCGATTCATTCAGCACTTGTTTTAGTTTGATGTATTTATTTTTTTTGTAAAACGAGATTTGATCTTCCGTCAATTCATACGGTATATCCAGCAGACTTAAATTCATAACTGTGTATTGATGATAAAAACAATGTTCAAAATTATCAAAGACCACATCTTATTATTAGTCCAATTTTATCTATTTATAAGCATATATTACCCTATTTTAGCTAAACATATTTATTATTGAGATAAAATTTACATATTTTGAAATTACAGCTTGAAACCGTTCAGTATAGTAAAAGCAAATCCTCGTTTCATTTTTTCAAACGTGAAGAGCCCAACTTTCAGTCATTCCGACACTTTCATCCCGAACTCGAATTGACCTACATCGAACGAGGAAGTGGCATTCGATATATTGGCGATAACATCTCTTCTTTTGAATCGGGTGATTTGGTACTTATTGGAGAAAATCTACCGCATGATTATGTGACTACCAATCCACACGATTCTATGCATTCCTCAGCATCCGTTTTTCAATTTCCTACTTCTCTACTCGATTCGATTCCCGAAGGTCAATCTCTGCGATCCTTATTTAAAGACGCGAATTATGGTATCCAGTTTGAGAGTCCCTCAATACAACTCATTAAAAAAATCCAGTCTGTTTCCATTCATCCGTCATTAGAAAACTTTGTCGTGTTTTTAGAAATTCTAAATCAGTTGCAAAATCATACCAATCGAAGACCCATTTCCAGCATCTCTTTCTCTAATAATACTATACCAAAAGGAAATCAAAGCAAGATTTCAAATGTAACAAAATACATCTCCGAGCACTTTCATCAACCAATTTCGATCCATCAAATGGCTCAACTTGTACATATGACCCCACAATCATTTTGCCGCTGGTTTAAGCAATCTATCGGATGCAGTTTTGTTTCCTATCTCAATGCCACGCGCGTAGAAAAAGCATGTCAGTTGCTTTTACAGACCAATCTGAGAATAGCTCACATCAGTTTTGAGGTTGGTTTTGAAACAGTAAGTCATTTTAATCGGACGTTTAAAAAGATAAAAAAAGCAACACCGAAGGATTATCGTAAAATGGATTTAGGTTGAAAATTTTTTTTTCGTGATTATCTTATGAATATACTCATTTCGTGATGGAGGACCAGGGTTCGATTCCCTGCAGCACCACCGAAAAGTTAATGTTGTACAATGTGCGTAGGACTTTTTACATTTGTAATCCTCTACCCTTTCGCAACTAATACTTTACTCCGGACAAGGCACCTCTTCTGTCTTTACAGCCCCTCCAAAATCAATCGTCAATCGATAACAAAGACTATCCAAACCCATTAAAATGATTCCTTTATACGGATTATCAATATACACCTGGCTATCAGAAATGTGAAAATCTGCAGAAGGGGTTGATGTATTCAGACCAATAGATTCCATTGTCTTTATATCACATACATCTCCAAATCCATCGCTATCATCATCGGTTTGAGTAGCATTGGGGGCAAAAGGGCAATTATCCATTTCCGTATCCACTCCATCGCCATCATCGTCATCGTCCAGGTAATTGGGAACGCCATCGATATCTTGATCAAGGGCATCGTTTGGATTCCCATCTCCATTGGCATCTGATGACTCATCTACAGTCAAAAATCCATCGCCATCATCATCTTCATCCAGATAATCCAAAAGTGCATCACCATCTGTATTTTGATTGCCATTAAATTCGAAAATCGTATTCACTCCATCACCATCGTCATCCGGGTCCAGATAATTCAAAATCAAATCTCCATCCGTATCATCTCCATTATTCTCAACCAACGTAGTAATTCCATCCCCGTCATCGTCATCATCGATATAATTTGGTGCACCATCGCTATCAGTATCATCCCCATTGTTTTCAGCCAACGTGGAAATTCCATCCCCATCGTCATCGTCATCTAAATAGTCCGGCGTGAGATCACCATCCGTATCCAGGCCAACTTCGTCCGCTGTTAAAACACTGTCTCCATCGTCATCATCATCCAAATAATCAGGCGTAAAGTCTTCATCCGTATCCAAGCCCAATTCGGCAGCTGTCATCACCCCGTCTCCATCATCGTCGCTATCCAGATAATTAGCCAGTGCATCCCCATCGGTGTTTAAAGCGTCCGCCGGATCTCCATCGTTATTTGGATCTGATTCCTCATCTACCGTCAAAAGACCATCACCATCGTCATCGTCGTCCATATAATTTGGGCTGCCATCAAAATCGGTATCGTCATCATCCAAATTTCCATTTCCGTTAATATCTTCATTCAAGTCAAAAATACCATCGTTGTCCGTATCGTCCATAATACCACAAACCATATTTGCATAGGTAAGTAAGGTATCATTCGGAATTGGTAAAACATACAATATCGCTATTAACAGCACGTTTTTCATAGCTTGTTTATTTATTTATACCGTTAAATTAGGGAACAGATGCACCAGAATTTCTCTGATTTATCCAATGGCTTCCAGGATCGATGCAATGAACATTATGGATGAGGCAATCGACAACCGCTTAAAGGGCTTGAAGCCCTTTAAGCGGTAAATATATCGGGGAATACCCTATACTACAATTCACAATATACCCTATCATACAATTGAAAATCATTCGCTTTATTTACACTAAAATTTGTACTATGAAAAACCTAAATACGCTACTTCATAATCTACTCTGCTTTTTATTGATAATGGCATCCCAATATAACTTGTCCGCCCAATCCCTATGCGACTACGCGGATACCAGTTTTACCGTACTGCATTTCACGAAAACCAATGGTTGGGATCACAATACCCGAAACCAGAGTGCAGATATGTTTGAAGAGATAGGAGAGGATAACAATTTCACCATTACCAATACCCAGGACGCCAGTATTTTTGACGACCTCAATGCGTTGAATGCGTATTCGGTTATTGTTTTCAGCAATACCTCGGGGAGTAATCTTCTGAGTCAATCACAAAAAGATAATTTCGAGGCCTACATTGCTCAGGGGGGAAGCTTTATTGGCATTCATGCGGCGTCAGATACATACCGAACCGGTTGGCCATATTACAATAAGTTGCTGGGAGCCATCGTACAAACATCACCCAATCATACCTCTTCGAACCACACCAATTTTATGGATCATTACTCCAAACATGAAGTATTGGATGGGTTGCCGGATCCCTGGGAAAAGACTGAGGAATATTATTATTGGGATCTGAATGGTGGCATGATCCAGGAAGATAGCATAGGAACTTTGCTAAAGGTAAGACGAACCGGTAACAATGAATACGATCGAGAACGGCCGATCACTTGGCTGAAAACATTTCCTAGTGGTGCAAGATCTTTTTACACGGCACTCGGACATGCTCAGAGCAACTTTACAGGCGATAACAATTTCCGGCAATTGTTAACCAATGCTGTATGCTGGGCCGCTTATGATAAGGATTTCTTTGAAATTGGTGGCAACAATGTAAAAATGCAAAACACCCACCTGGTCATCAGTGAAAGCGGAAATAGTATCATCATGAAATCACCCAATGGAAGTTGCCATCGTATGGTTATCGATAATACAGGGCATCTGAAAATGATTCCAGTGAAATGTGTGGATTAGAATTTAATTCTTGGAAATAAGATAATGTGCCGCCCCAAACAATACAGAAACAGGATTCAGAATGATGGTCACATCCATACACCTTAACAGGGGGGCCAGTCGTCCAACATTAAAAAAATACGCTAAGAAAATATCCTGATATTCCTTATTCCATATTTTGGGAATAATACCTCCGCCTATGAAAAGACCTCCTGTGGATTTAAATTTCAAGGCCATATTAGCTGATTCAACGGCCAGATAACGCACAAAAAGTTTCATGGCATCAATGGCCACGGGCTCCCCATCAACTGCTGCTTGACTTATATTTGCTGCTACATCACCCGCCAACAACCTTTCTTCTAGTCCCGCCTCCAAATTATACTCTACTGAAGTTCGTAGAAAATCAAAAATATTGACAATACCCTGTCCAGACACCACTCGTTCCCAGCTTACACGGCCAAATTTATGTTGAAGAAACATTAGTAAATTAACATCCTTATTGTCCCTTGGAGAGAAATCGCAATGTCCACCTTCACTTGCAAAAGGGTGATAAGCCTGACCATCCCAATACATAGCAGCTTCACCCAAACCTGTACCGGGAGCAATGATCGCAATGTTGCCGGCCATCTCTTCTTCTGCCTTGAAGATAGAAAGTAAATCCGACTCTTTCATATATGGTATTCCAAATGCCGAAGCCTCCAAATCATTTAATAAAAGGACATTTGATACACCGGTTGCCTTCCTGATACTTTCCTTCTCAACCTTCCACAAAACATTTGTCAATTGAACCGAATCGTTGATAATTGGGCCTGCAATGGCCAGACAAATTCCCTCAACACCTTCCATTTCCGGATAAAAATCCAACAGTATTTCTTCAATGTTTTGTGCTCCTTGCGTGCTGTACTTTTTTTCTTCCTTAAATAGGATATCTCCGGCTTCATCTACTGAAAAAAGAGCAATATGTGTTTTGGTACCACCTACATCTAAAGCAAGGTATTTCTTCATCAATTTATGTGTTCATCAAGTGCTAAAATCTCTTCTGTACAAAGATAGTTACTTGCCAGCGTAATGTATCATCGAACAGGAAGATTGATGATTTCTTTTCATAGAATAAAATTATGGAATCGATAAGCGAGTGAAAGGTACTCTGTTGGCCTCAGGTATTTCTTCAATCTATTTATCCATCGAATTAATAATCCATCCAAAGAGGCATAGTTCACAGTTTTGATTTAAAAATAGGTAAGCTACTGTCCCAGGATAGACATCTGGACTTTGGTCGAAATCAAATTACGAACAGCAATTTATTACTTCGACAGCATTATGCTCCACAATTTCGGCCGGGCTCAGCGCTGAATATACATAAATAGAAAAAGTGAAATGTTCGGTACCTAAGTCAAATCCTTTGAGATTTTTATGTTTGTACTGGAATTTTTTCTAATAATCGCTAATAGTGTATCCATGAGTTTCATACTGATCTATATCACCCATCCCGACGAAAACGAAGCTCAAAAGGTGGCCAATGTGTTGGTACTTGAAAAATATGTCGCTTGTTCCAATATCTTTCCAATCAAAAGCGCTTACTGGTGGAATAATGTAATCGAGAATGATCAAGAGTGGGTTTCAATTGTAAAAACAATTCCTGAGAATTGGGAAGCCGTAAAATCCAAGGTATCGGAAATTCATAGCTATGAGGTACCGTGTATTCTGAAAATCGATGTAGACGCAAATGAAGCGTATGAAAAATGGATTAAGGATTCAGTAGATCTTAAAACTTGAGTGAAAATTTAAATTAATGTCCTTTATCCAATTGTTAGTTCCTTATACAATTCATTGTTTTGCTTTACTTGATGTTGACAATTAACCACGAGAATACAATGAACTCACAATAATCGCTGATGAAAATGTTGTTCTGAATTACTTGCGTGCATTGTATAATCCTTAATAGGCCTTGAGGTCAAATATTAGCATCTCAAAGAATTTTTAATCTACATACATTTTGGTTACAAACCATTGATCTTCGTTTTGAATAAGTAGCATGTAAATTCCTGAGATCGTTTCTTCCAAACGGATTGACTTGATATTTGCTCCGGAATTAACTTGAAACGAATCTTTTAACACAACTTGCCCCAACATATTAACAATCTTCACATCCAATTTCTCAGATGCCAACGATTTCAGGCTAATGGTAAACACCCCTGAATTTGGATTCGGGAAGACTATAATCTCTTCAATAATTTCAAGTTCATTAACAATTGAAGTTTCAACGATAAGTATCTCGTCTTCGTGGGTTACCTCCCCACATTGATTTGTAACGGTAAGCACTATTTTATAGGTTCCTGGCTCATTATAAACATGCACAGGATTGGCCTCAGAAGTAGTGGCACCATCTCCAAAGTCCCAGAAGTACGCGTCTCCATCAACGGATAGGTTCTCAAAGGAATATTCAAATTCTGATAACGCATCATATTCAAAATCCGCAATTGGAGTAGTATAGGAAGAAATATAACTTTCCATCTCCATTGTATCCTTTCCTGCAAAAGAAGTAGCGATCAACGTGACGTCATATACACCTGCACTTTCATAACTAATTACAGGATGTTCATTGGTGGACATAGCTGGAACACCTCCGGGAAAACTCCATTCAAATGCCGTAGCATTGCTACTGGATGTATTTGTAAATTCGACTACAAATGGGATGCATCCCTCCGCCGTATTGCCCAAAAAGCCTGCCGTAGGAAGAGTACTGACACCTATAGTCTGTACAGCCGTATGATCACCACAGCTGTTTGTTGCGGTCAGTACTACTTCATAAATTCCATCACTTTCGTAGCTATGAACCGGATTGGCCTCACTTGATGTATTTCCATCTCCGAAGTCCCAGGAGATACTTTCATATCCCACAGAAGTTTCGACAAACGTTACTTCCAAATCTTCAACAGCATATTCAAAACTTGCTGATGGAATGTTATCCACCACGATCAAATTCATTTCTTCCATCGTGTCTGTACCACTCTCATTGCTCACCACCAGCAGCACATCAAAAGTTCCTGCCTGCTCATAAACAACGATCGGATGCTCTTCCATAGACATCGACGGTGCACCTCCTGGAAAACTCCAGTGCCAGGAATCTACATTAGTGCTCGAATTGTTGGTAAACGTCACACTCAATGGCAAACATCCTTCGGTCACATTTACAGAATAATCTGCTACAGGTGCCGAGATCAACTCTATGGTCTGCGTCATGCTGAGCGTGTCACATAGATTAGAGACCATCAAGGTGACTTCGTATACTCCCTCCTCTTCGTAGGTGTACGTTGGATTTGTCACGGTTGAGGTATTGCCATCGCCAAATTCCCAGGTTAACGTATCGTAATTTTCTGAATTGTTGGTAAACAATACTTCTAATGAATCCACCTCAAAATCAAACCCGATGATTGGATTGGGCTCGACCGAAATATAATTAGGCATGTCTAGCGTATCCATTCCCAAATCGTTGGTTACAATCAGCATTACACCAAATACTCCGGCTGAATCATACATAACAACAGGATTCTCTTGAGTAGAAGCTTCGGGATTACCTCCCTCAAATATCCAAAGGTAATCTTCGCTATTAGAGGAACTGTGATTGGTAAAATTGACAGCTAGAGGTGTACAACCTTGCATAGTATCTGCTGTAAAATCGGCAATGGGAGGTGTGAAGAAATCGACGTACTTTTCTATTTCGAAAGTTCCGCAAACGCTTTCAATCGTAAGATTGACCAAATAGCTTCCATCTTCCTCCCAGGCATAACATGGATTCTCTTCCGTACTTGAACCACCATCGCTGAAATCCCAAAAATAGGAATTGACCGAACCAGTAGTTTGATTGGTAAACTTCATCTCATACCCATCCACTTCGTAGTCGAAATCAGGAACTGGAGTCTCTACGACGGCGATTACCTGATTAAGGGTCAAAACGTCTTCTCCCGCAAAATTAGATACCATTAAAGTGACATCATAAAATCCGGGTTCCGAGTAAATCACAAAAGGGTTTTGTTCATTTGAAAAACTCGGCTCTCCTCCCGGAAAACTCCATTCATACGTAGATGGATTATTTTGCGACAGGTCGGTAAATTGAACTTCTGCCGGATTGCATAGATTTAATTGTGTAAATGTAAAGTCTGCAATGGGAGGTGAACCTCCACCTGAGCAATTTTCGCCTGTTACGCATGGAGCACTTGTGTAGCGACTGAACAACAAATCCGCAACTTGTGGGTGAAAACCAATATTAAAATCTATACCAATACTACCTATGAGGTGACAATAACTCATGATCGAACCCGCAGTGGGCAAGATGGGATTATTTTCATCATAACAGGGATTTCCTGCCCCTTGATCTGTTGCTTCATTCCCACAATCATCGATCTGGGTATCGTTGCCATTCCATTCACAATCATGGGTATGTAAACTTCCAACATTATGACCCAATTCATGAGCCACAACCATTACATTCCAGGAAAAAATGGGAAATGGGATCGTACTTCCATTCATTGAACCGCTTACAGCAAAGGGTCCATAAGAGCCTCCATTATTGGTTTGGCAAAGTACATTCACATAGGCTACTCCCCCTCCCACGGATCTCGTAGAAAACACATGTGCGAGCCTTCCATTGTAATTATTGCCGATCACTGAGCCCATCAAGCCCAACATTTCCCCCGCATCACTTCCTGCCAAATAGGGATCGCCCTGATCATAAACCAGAATATCCGACACCACCATTGGGATTCCTGCATTATCATACAAAATGGCTACTTCATTCATAATTGCCAATGCCCAATCTTCCGTATTTTGGATACTGGCGCCATTGGTGAGGTAGCTATCAAAATCACATTCGATGTATACTTCGATGCAATCTCCCGCCCTGGTTCCACTGTCTTTATTGATATGGAGCCCCTTCTTTTTCGAGCCAAAAGACTTATCTGTGCTACATCCTGTTTCTTGCTTGTGTTTGGAATCAGAAATTCTATATGCCGCGTACAGATCATTTTCAATTTGGTTGATCTCGAAGTTATCTTTACCATTAGATATTGTCATCCTCAATCCAGAACCTGTAACAGACAGGCTAACAATGGATTTCGGCTTACCTTTCAAAACCCCACGATAGAAGATAGAATTTGTCATATAGGTTGGGGTACCTGAGGCAGTTTTCACCTTATAGTTGTAAGCAGTAATTTCTTTTTTATACAATTGAGCTTTAAGCGTATTTCCCTCGAAAGGAATATCGAGATAAAGGGCATTAGGTCTTTGTGATTTGATCTCGTCCAGGAATACATCTTTCAACTGGAAGTAATCCGCTTTTTTTACATATTTACCTGCATCTGACGGAATGCGTAACGCTTCATTTTTTAAAAATAGTTGTTGGGCTTCCTCTGGAAATTCGGTTTGCATTTCCATTACATATTCATAGATTGCCCCGGTTTTTTGCCCAATCACAGATGCCATGGGCATTGAAAAAACCAAAATCAAATAAAAAGCGTATGTCCGTCTAACCATTACCTGTGTATTGAAGTACCTATAACCATCCAATTTTTGCAAAGAATATCATTTACTCCAAGGAAAATTGAATGCGACAAACATAGTGAATAATTATTATGTTCGAGAAGTGCTCAAATTGTAAAACAAAAAGAAGGCTTCGTCAGGTCATATTTTTCACTCCTGTTCTCAAGAGATGCTGTCCTCATTGAATGCGGTAAGCTGGTATTTCGATTGGACATCCATGAAAATAGAATCGCATATATTCATTTCAATCAACAGCATGGATTTCTATTGATCAAAAATCAATCCTGCAACTTCTCCAATTGTGCAGAAATAATTTCATGAATTTGAGTCAACCCGTATTGTTCGGCCAATTCCAGAGCTTTTTCATACGACTCTTTGGCCTTTGTTAAATCACCGCTTGCGTGGAGTACATTTCCCAAATTTCCATAATCGGAGGCCATACCTTCGTATCTGCCCAGTCGTTTATTGATTTCTAAGGTCTTTTGATACATTTCCTGAGCTCTGATAAAATCTTTACGTGCATTGTACACCATACCCAAATGTCCATAATCTGAAGCCATACCTTCCAATCTACCAAGCTTTCCATTCAATTCCAATGCCATTTCATACATACGCTTAGCATTGGACAAATCTCCTCTTGTATGGTAAATAATGCCCAAATTGCCATATTGATTGGCCATACCTTCAAACTGCTCCAGCATGCTGTACAGGTCCAATGCTTTTTGATTCCATTTTTCGGCTGCCTCGATATTTCCTTGTATAAAAACGATATTGCCCAGGTTTTCATAAATAAATGCCTTACTTTCTGGTCGATCAAGCTTCTCTTCCAGGACCAGTGTTTTTTCAAACATGTCTTGAGCACCGGCATAATCTTCCTGCATCTGCAGCAATTGACCTTTAATCGTCAAAGAATTTATGTGAAGAATGAAGTCCTCACTTTTTTCTGCGCGTTCTACAGACTGATCCAATACTAAATCAGCTTTTTTAATTTGTCCGGTACTCACCAAGAATTTAATAACTCCTGGAAGCACATTCCCGGTTTTATCTTCAGCAAGCGCTTGAAAAAACAGCTGTTCGGCTTGTTGCGTTTTTCCATCGTTAGCCAATTGCCAGGCGTGTTCAATTATAGAATTCTGGGTATTCGTACGGTCTTCGTTACCTTCTTCGGATTGAAATGTCATTGATCTTAAATTATTGGTGGGATTACTACACCTTGAGAAAAATTGGATTATCTCTTGGATTACAAACTTAATTCATTTCCATGGAAAATTCCACATGGTTATGATAAGTAAGAAGGATTCGGGGACATCTTTTCCAATAATTTCCCATTTCAGTCAAGACAATCATCATCATTCAAATATTAACACCCAGAAAAAACAATCTTCAGAATACCAATTTGAAAATTCACCTAAAAGGATGAATTACAGATTACTCTTGACCGATACATTTGAGCAAAAATTAAAACATGAGGTTTTTCATCTTTGCTTTCATTTCTTGCGTCGTTTCCATTAGCCTTACGGCCCAAAACTGCGATCAATTTTTTACGTTTGATACGCAACAGGATGTGGATGATTTTGTCGCCAATTTTAGTACCTGCACTACTGTGACAGGAGTAATAGTTGACGAATCTCTGGATTATTCAGCGATGACCTTTTTGGATAGCGTGACGAATTTAACGATTCGGGAAAGTCAAGGCTTGGACGTATTAGGACTTCATAACATCCAGGGTGTAGGATCGTTAGTCATGAGTAGTAACAACTTCATTACCAATCTCAACCTTCTCAACTTTCAAACCGTCAGTAATACCTTAAATTGCAACGGAGTAGACCTGGAAGAATGCCAATTCCTTGGAAACCTGAACAATGTCAATTCCATTTCCTTAGGTATCATGACCAACCTAGAGGCCATAGTCTCATTTACGAACCTACAAGAAGTAGGTTTTTTAGGATTAACACAATTCCCAAATGGAATCCCAACCTTTCCTTCACTTGAAATAGTGGAGCATCTATTTATCTCTACTTCATCAACTTCTAATGATTTTAGTGAATTTTCTCAGTTGGATTCAGTTACAACTTTAATGGATATTAGTGCGAGTACAAATACTCAAACCTTATCCGGACTTACCAATATTTTACATATCGAAAGATTAAGAGTAGGAGGAGGTTCCAGCCTAACCAACGTTGACTTGTCATCCGCCCAAACTACACCTAAGATTGAAATCTACAGTCCAAATATTACTTCTGTTTCCCTTCCTCAAGTTCCGATCTCGGAATTCTTATGTCGAAATACAGCAATTACCGATTTTAGTTTTTTTAGTACTCAGACAGAAATCGAAGTGTTGACCATTTGGAATAGTCCTGCAAGTGAGCTTACAACATTAAACGGCATAATCGTATCGGATAGGTTCAATCTTCTTGAAAGTGACTTTATAACCAGTTTGAATGGTATTAATTTTAACGATAGTATCAGTGTAATTAATATTTCTAGTAATTCTATACTGAATGATATTGAACCATTGGATGATTTACAAACCATTACCAATTCGCTTAGCATTCTAAACAATCCAAAACTTAAGCATTGTTGTGTACTACAAAGTATACTTGACCCTTCTAATGCGCCTCCAAGTGTAAGTCTCTCGAATAATAGTCTTTTTTGCAACGGAGCAACACTCATAGACTACGGCTGCTCAGATGCCGACAGCGATGGTGTACTTAACAATGAAGACAACTGTCTGGAAACTTCCAATATGGATCAGCAAGATTCGGATGGAGACGGCGAAGGGGATGTATGTGACGTATGTCCTACACCAATTTCAGTAGAAATCACCTCACAGGCAGATGTAGACAATTTCTTCACAACGTTCGATACCACCAACTGTAAAATTCAAAATTTATCGATAGAAGTAGGAGATGATTTATACGATTTAAGTCCGTTGTTTGGCATAAGATCAATTATGGGCGACTTGTACATAGCAGAATCTTCCAATTTGCAATCACTGGATGGATTAGAGTCTCTAGAGCACATCGGCGGTGAAATGATTTTATTTGTGTTGGAGTCCCTTGTCGATATAAGTGCATTGAGTAATTTAAAGACCATAGGGAGCGATATGACGATTGAAGGGGCGGAAATATTGAGGTCTTTGGATGGTCTGGAAAATCTTGAGTCGATCGGAGGAGACATTGATATCATATCCAACGGTCAACTTAGCTATTGCTGCGTGATTGCTCCTTTTGTTAATGGTGAATTGAATTTCTCGGGTTCAATTTCCATCAATAATAATAAAGAAGGTTGTGCCAATACTACCGATATCCAAGATGCTTGCGCAGATGATGATGGTGATGGCGTTATCAATCAAATTGACAATTGTAGTACTATTCCAAATCAAAGACAAGATGACCAGGATATGGACGGCATCGGAGATGTTTGTGATAATTGTCCTAATAAATTCAACCCAAAACAAGGCAATCAAGATAATGATCAATTGGGAGATGCCTGCGATCTTTGTCCACTCACCGGTGGAGGTTTTCAATCCAATCAGGACCTGAATAACAATGGTATTGGTGATGCATGTGAAACCGGTGCTGGTGCAGAATCCGCCTTTGTTGGAATAGGAAGTAAAGTTCCAAAAGCCAAACTGGAAGTAGCCAGTGGAGATGTTTATCTTAGCAATGTGTATAGAGGAGTAATTCTCCAGTCTCCGGATGGGAGCTGTTTTCGATTACGAATACAAAATGATGGATCAATGAGTAGTGTGGCAATTGATTGTCCAGATTGATATTGCTAAGTTTCCAACTATTTCTTATAGAATTAAGTCTTACTTAGATGATCAGTTCTTTATAATCATCAACAATTGTAACGAATTCATCATCTGAGTTGAGGATATAATTTTTTATCTCCTCTATCTTTTTTGAATTCCCTGCATTGTGCAAAATGATTCGACTGATTCGCTCCGGGTACTTGGAATGTATGGCAAGATAGATATCAAAGTCTTTTTCTCCCGTGTCGCCAATCAAGGTAAATTTCGTGGAATCCAATGCAATGAGCACCTTCTCAATTTCGAGATACTTGTTGTATTCAGTAATATCCCTTGATTTCAACAATTGTGTCCCCATATCTCTTAAGATAACTTCTCCAACCGGAAAAACATTATGCTCCAAAAACGCCTGTAAATAATCAAAGATATTCCACGGACTATTGCTTACATAGACAATTGGGCTTTCCCCTTCGAATCGATTGAGAAGATGGTGGTACGCTTCCGCTGCGTGCGTAATCGGCTTTCTTCGAAAAGGATTGATAAAAATGGTATTGAAAAATAGCCTTAATTTAAAAAATGAGCGCACGCCTGAAACCAAAATCGTATCGTCAATATCTGATATTATTCCAAAAGGGACATCGTAAAGATACATTCGAAGCGGTTGATCAAAACGAATATCTTCACCTTTGACTATGCTTTCGATCCTAATACTATTCGGAAGATTTGAAAACTCAGAAATATTATGAAAAATTTCAAAATAGCCCTCATAATCGGTAACCACTTCAAAGGTACGATCTCCAAATATACAATGGATGTCAATGTTGGGCAACTCTCGACTATTCATCCTCAAAATCGTATTAAAAAGAGATGAGATTGGCCCTTGATTCACAAAACTTATCGGAGACTTGTCTTTCAACACCCGTCCTTTCACATACAAATGAGAAGAGGTCACAAAAGCAGTATAGACTTGAATGATATACTTGTTTTTCTTCATGACAGTTGCTAAATGATTGCCGAACGAATCTTTTTTAACCACAAAGACCACCAAATTTTACGAAATAGTCACCAAGTTCTTCATAAAACTCTGTACTCTTCAGTACCTACTCCATAATCTCGGTATACTTACTCTTCGCGCGCTCCTTTCTCTAAAATCTCTTCAATTTCTCAAATCCCTCACACTCCCGCCCAATCAATACCCTTAACCAATAAATCCAAGGTTTTTTGTTCAGGACTCCCCGCTTCTGCTTTATGGTCATACGTCCAATTCGCTTCCGGAGGCATACTCATTAGAATGGATTCGATTCGACCGTTAGTTTGCAAGCCAAATTTAGTACCCTTATCCCAAACCAAATTGAATTCTACATATCTGCCACGTCGATGATATTGCCAGTTTTTCTCCTGATCGGTATATGTACGGTTTTGATTTCGATTGACCAATTCGGTATAGATCGGTAAGAATGCATTTCCGACATCTTTCACATAGGCGAATCGATCTGTCTTGGTATGAGCCTCATCTGCTTCCAAACGATCAAAAAAGATTCCGCCTATCCCCCTTGTCTCTTTTCGATGGGGAATAAAAAAGTAATCATCTGCCCATTTTTTATGATGTGGATAGTAGGCTTTATCATGACGATCTCCCACTTCTTTCAAATAGGCATGAAAAAAGCGAGCATCGTCTTCGTAGATATAGTGTGGTGTGACATCAATCCCCCCGCCAAACCAATATTTGCCGACGGATGTCTCAAAATAACGCACATTCATATGGATGATCGGCACATGAGGATTTTGAGAGTGCAGCACAATACTCACCCCAGTAGCGGCAAAATCGGTTGGTGGCAAATCCAAGGCTTTTGATATCCGCTCGGGTAATTTTCCTTCTACCGAGCTAAAATTCACCCCCCCTTTTTCAATCTTTTCACCCAGTATAATACGAGTCCGTCCACCTCCCCCTTCAGGACGCTCCCACAAATCCTGATGAAATGTGCCTTTACCATCCAACGCCTCAAGTCCATTACAAATATTGTCTTGCAGCGATTTAAAAAAGTCCTCTATCTCGGATAAATGGGGCTTATCCATTGAGTTCTGCTTTGAGCGCTTCGACGGTTTTCTTGGCATTTCCGGCAAAGACCTTATCATTGATGATGGCAAGCGGACGTTTCAAAAACGTGTATTCTGATAAGATATGTTTTCTCCATTCTTTCTCCGTATGTTCCTGTGTATTCAATCCCATACTTCGATATTTCATCGCACGCTTGTTAAAAAGGATTTCGTAACCTCCTTCTTTTTTTGCTGCAAAGTCCAATTCCTTGGCAGAAATGTGTTTTTCCTTGATATTCTGAAGTTCAACGTCTTCAAGATCTCCCAACTCTCCGATTATTCGTTGACAAGTATTGCAAGTCGACAGATGGAATATAATATTTTTCATGGATTCCTATTTTGGCGGTAAAAATAGGACTTCAATGCCAACTTCTAAACAAGAATTGTCATTTAACTTTCAATTTGTAAAGTGATTTAATTCTACTTTGGAACATTTCAAAATTCTTCTACAAGAATTTGGATTAAATTTAGATGTTCAATTTTTTTTTTGACTTGTTATTGAAAAGATTGAGGAAGATTGAAAAGATTATTCCAAAAACAATCTTTTCAATCTTAAAATTCATGTCAAAAGGTTGATTGTTTAACCTCTCAACGTAAAATTAATATTAATTCAAGCCACTACTTACAACAGGACCAATTTCTTAGTCAAGACTTCGTTTCCATGTGTCCAAGTAACAATATATTGACCTGCTCCATTTAATTCGTCTCTTCCAATTACCAACTCATTTGATCTTGCATTTTTTTGCCATATAGTACGTCCTTGTAGGTCTGAGATGGTAATGCTTGATTCCGAATTTTGGTCACAAGGGATTTGAATTACGAAATAATCTTGTGCCGGATTGGGTGAGATTTGCAAGTCAACCAAATTCTCTTCAACTTCACTACGAAACTCCAGATTTACATCACTCATACTAAAATCGGTATACACAACTTCTCTCTTGAAATCTGAAGAAAGAGAGATGATGTTTGATATGTTTCCACTTATCAAACCTTGTGCTTTAATTGTTCCAGACAATTCTTTTGCTGGCTCATCGCTTACGAAAAGAACTTTTGTTTCTCCCTCAAGCGTATTATTGATCAAAGCTTCGTGGTCTTCAGAGTCAAAATTAATTGCTTCAACATGAAGTCCTGCATTCTTGAATCCTAGTTGAAAAACTTCGACTCCTCGATCTGCAGAAAAAGTAAACGGAATTTCAATTTCCGCTCCTTTTGCAATGAATTTATCCAAAATCGTCAAATCCATGTTGCTTGAACGTACCTGGGACTCATCTTTTGTATTCGGGGCAACGTTAGTGGACAAATTGGAATCACCATTCAAATAAACATCAAATGTGAAATCGATGGTGTTCAGATC
>JBCCVV010000058.1:0-31168 GCA_039194925.1 Bacteroidota bacterium | reverse complement strand
TTGATATCAAGTGACCCTTTTATGGACAGTCTTAGTGAGATTCTGTCAATAAAAGGGTCACTTGATATCAAAGGCACTTCACTATTGGATCTAATGGCTCTGGATCAACTTAATTATGTAGGTGGCGAAATAGACATTACCAATAACTCAGTTTTGGAGTCCATTGGCCCATTTCCCAATCTTACCAGTGCTTTCGACATTTTAATATCTTTGAATGGCAGTCTCACCAGTGTTGATTTGAGTGCATTAACTACCGTTACAGAAGACCTTGAAATTTTTTCGAACCTTCTACTTTCTACATTGGATTTTCAAAATCTTCGTACGTTGACCAGCCTACGACTTAGATTTTTGTCTCAGACTACCGATCTCAATGGATTTGGTAGCTTGGAAGAGGTATACTCTTCGCTTACTCTTTGGAATTTAGGTATAGCAAATCTTTCAGGACTATCGAGTTTGGAAAAAGTGCGATTTTTTAGTGTATTTGAAAACGACTTAATTACCAGTTTTTCTGGTTGCCCATTGTTAACAGAAATCGGAATTCAACTTCGTATCTCTGATAATCCCCTCCTAACAGACATTTCCACATTGAATACCATTACCTCTTCAGGACCTTCCATGAGGATATTCAACAATGCCAATCTAGAATTGTGCAATCAAACCTTTATTTGCAATCACTTAAATGAGGGAAAAAATTTAAGTGCATCCTCTAACAAAGGAAATTGCATTGATCGAGATGCAATTGCGCTGAATTGCGGGTACACCTTGGATTGCCCATGGAACGTAAATTTAAACTCTCAGGCAGACGTAGACAATTTTAAAACAACTTATCCAAATTGTACCCAAATCAATGGTAGTCTTTCTATTGAAGGAGCCGATATCGTCAATCTGGATTCGCTCTCTCATATCGAGATTGTTGGTGGCAAATTAAGCATTGAAAATACTGCGCTAGTGGATACCATTGGACTAAATAATCTGCAGTATGTAGGAGATGGTATTTCAATTGTAACCAACGGGGCGTTAACATCAATTGCAGGCTTTGAGAATCTAAGTGCTTGTCCACGTGGTCCGATTGAAATTGTGGAATGCAGCAATTTGGAAGTGGTGGAAGGGTTTGAAGCACTTACAGGATATTTTGATGGGATTACTCTTCAAGAAAATGAAAGCCTGCAAAGAATAAGTGGTTTCAATGGGGTTACCTCCATGGGAAGTATGGATTTTGAAAGCTGTGAAGCTTTGGATACCATAGAGGGATTTGCAATCCTGGATTCACTCGCAGAGGGGATCCTTATGGAGGCCAGTCCGTTAACTCTAGTAAACGCATTCAATCAAGTGCGTGTAATCCGAGGTGGTTTGAGCATAGCAGAAACGTCAATGACGAATATGAATTTCTTAACAGATGTTCAAAAAATCGGAGGGAGTATTTCTTTTTCTGAAAATGAAAATCTGGAAACCATCTCGGGAATGCAATTGCTCAAAACAATAGGAGGGAGTCTAAATATAAATGAAAATACCAGCCTTACCGCACTTCCAGGTTTGTCAAGTTTAAAATTTATCGGGAGCAACTTTAACTTCCAGGACAATGTAGCCCTTGTCAGTTTCGAAGATTTTACGATGCTGGAATGTATCGTAGGAGAAATTGATGTACTCAACAACGAAGAACTATCCTCATGTGCAACTGAAGCGATTTGTGCATACATAGAAAATCCTGTTTCTCCCATATCGTTTGCATTCAACGCTACCGGTTGCAATAGTTCCACTGAAGTTGCAGCAGAATGTGCTACCTGTCCGAATTGCTACACCAAAATCATTAATACATGGACTGGTGGAGGCGATGGTGTCAATTGGAATGATGCTTCAAACTGGAGTCTCGGTATTATACCAACGGACTGCCATGATGTGACGATTCCATCCCCTTTTTCGATCACTATTGATGCCTTTTCAAAGTGTTTAAATCTTTCTATTGGAGCCGGGGCTACCGTAACCAATTCCGATCAGATTTTATTACTGGGATGTGGGGCAGAATAAGTTGAGCAATGTTATCAAAGCATTAAAAACGAATCAAATGAATACGCCTTTAAAAATAAGTTATCGTGCCAATAGATTGAATGCAGTATCTCATTTCGATGCTTCTATAAAAACAATTCCCTCAGCAAAACAATTCAAGGATGCGGTACGAACCAATATTTTTCAAAATAAACTGGTAGTCCCTACCAAAACCGGGTATCGATTTTTACCTCTAGCTGAGATTGAAGCACTAGTTTCGGATGGTAATTATACTAACGTACGACTCAATGGTGGAGAAAACATTCTGCTCTCCAAGACCCTAAAAACATTTTTATCAAAACTCGATAATCGATTTTATCGTATACACAACTCTGTCGTGATCAATCTGGAATACCTTAGTGAAGTAAACAAGACCGATTCGTGCGTAGTTATGATCAACGGACAGATTTATCTCATTGCGAGAAGTAGAAAAAATGCGTTTTTAAGTTTTCTAAAAACAAGCTTAGAGATATAACTTCGGACGTGTTTATTTCTGTAATAGAAATAAATAGGGTGCGAACCATCAAAATGATTTTCGATGGCCCGTGTCTGTTTCCTAACCACACCCAAGATCAATAACGTTCACTTCGTCATTTTCTGGGAAGCAATTTCCTGTGGGCAATTCTTTAGGTACGTATCTGTCTAAATTTGGATCGTACAATCCATTTTCAATAAAATCTGTCAACAGCTCTATTTCTGTTTCGGTTAAGCCTAATGGTGTAAAATCAGTAGCGAGGGACGTCGTAGGAACATTGGAATTTTCTGCAACAGCCTCATTTTTGTCATCAAACACGTCTATAATTGATGAAAAGGAAGCCCCATGTCCAAAAAAGTTAAGAGGCTTAAGATTATAAAGCTGCGGCGTCTTGAATTTGTAGCGATCATTTTCATCGTTGGTAAATGAGGATCGTCCAAATTGTGTAGGGTCTTCCGGATCGTAATGGAAGACCTCTGCTTGAGTGAATTCATCCCTTAGGTATGGAATTCCATTTTATTTAAGGCCGGACCTGTGTGGCAGGATGCACATTCCACTTTACCAAAGAATAGAGTTGCTCTGGATTTTCATTATCTCTCAAAGCTTCCGTACTATCATTCAGGTATTCTTGAAAAGACGATTGACTGCCATCACGGTTCGTTCGTATACGGCCATAATAAATAGTTAAACAATTTCATATGATCTATTTGCGGTTCGAGTAGTTCATATAATTCGATTTCCAAAACCATTATATGCTTTGAATTATTATACAGATCACTTGGTATGGCTGTCAATTATTTCTAAAAGTTGGGATATAGTTTTGAACGTATTCATGTGATTTAGTGAACTGACAGAGGTAGGTTATTATTCGGTATGTATGATTTGGTAAATGGTCCTATCCGTACCATCATTTTTGGTTTGCTACGTTCATGGGCTCAAACTGTACATATAATTAAGAGTGTAGTCCTTATTTTTGCACTTCTTTATGCATAAACGCTTTTTATACATATTCTCTTTTTTATTCCTTCAATGGCAAATCACCGATTGCCAAGACTACTTTCTTTCAACCAATACCTTGGAATCGGATAAGGCTATAGAGGCAAATATAAAGGACTTTCACAAAGATAGTCAAGGGTTTATGTGGATGGCCAGTTCAAGTGGAATTGCTCGGTTTGATGGTCATCGGTTTCGACTTTTTACTACTTCGAATAGTGATCTACGGGATATTTTAAAACCCGGTGGCGATCAATTGGTAGAGGATGGAGAAGGGTACATTTGGATCATCGGAGATCAAACGGTAGATCTTATTCACCACGAGACTTTTGAAATAATCTCTTTTGAAGAGAAATTCCCGGATGCACCCTTTGAAGGACACATTTGGAGCGTGAAACAACATGATAAAAAAGAGATCGTCTTCAGGTGTCTTCAAAACGAGAAACACTACAGCTATGATTCTAATATCGGATTTACAGAATTGGATTACATACCCCAAAGTGAACCAGGAGTTCAGCCAACAAAAGATGCTATTTGGGTTTATATTGGAAGGGATGGCAGGATAAGCAAAAAATATGATTTACGATCAGGAAAGCTGTTAGAATCATTTGTAAGAAAAGTTCAACCTAGTTTAAATCCTATTGATAATTATTCAAAAGAAGATCTGTTTTGGGCCTTGTCAGAAGATTCATTGGGAATTTATAGCGCCCAAAAAGATCAGCTACGAAGTATAATTAAGATACCTGCTTACAATTCAAAATCTCGCATTAATGCTTCAGTTCATTATTTTAAAAAAGAGGATAAATTCTTAGTTCGAGTCGATAAAAACAAATTTTTCATTTTTGATCTAAATATAAATATCCTTACCCCTATAGCCACTCCTAAAATTTTTAATCAGGAAAATTTTGGGAAAGGAATGGTAGTTGATGATATCCTGTGGTTAAGCAACAGGAAGAAAATCAACCTCTTGAAATTGAATCTAAATTCTTTTGAACAATATGCTCCGCTTAGTTCATGTCGTGGTATTTGGGTAAATGACAAATCACTTTTCAGTCCTTTTTCTAAATCTAAAACTGATCTTACTACACTAAAATTTTCAAGAAACGAAAAGCCGTACTTTGGACATATTACAGTTGAATCCAATCTCAAAGATGAACTTTGGATCGGAGGGAGGAATGGTATCGCAAGATTAGATACGCAAACGCTTGAAACACTTGAACGTATACCCGTATTTCTGGAAAAGACCTTTTTTTGGTCCATCCTAAAAACTAAAAATGGAGATTGGTGGGGTGGAACCGTGAGTAATGGAATATTTTATAAAAAGAAAGAGGATAAATCGTTATATCCATTTGATAAGCACAATGAGTTTAAAGCCATACAAAGTGCCATTCACCTTTTAGAAGATGGTGAAAATATTTGGGCAGCAAGTCGCGATGGATTATATATAGTTCATCCAGAAAAGGGAGTATTAGCACGGTATGCCAAGGATTCACCTAAAGAATTTCAAATACCGCTTAAGAACATCTATTTCACATTTAAAAAAGAGAATAAGTATTGGGTAAGTTCTCAAAACGATGGAATCATTCGCTTTGAAATCAACTCAGAATTTGAAATTATCAACCTGAAACATTTTACGATAGCCGAAGGCTTGCCCTCGAATACGGTATATACCATCGTAGAGGATGATAACGAACGGCTTTGGATGAGCACTTACAATGGTTTGATGGTTATAGATCCAAAAACAGAAAATATCCAGATTTATGACAAAACAGATGGTTTGTTTGAGCCTGAATTCAATCGGAATTCTCATGCCAAAGGACAAGACGGTCGTATCTATTTTGGAACACTTAATGGGGTTACAGGCTTTCACCCTGATGAAATCATCAGAAGCTCTAATCTCGACAAATCGCCGCTGATCACGCAGTTTACGGTGTATGAAAAAGACGAAAACGTATGGAAGGACTACACTCAAGAACTATTAAATACTCAAAAAATAGTTCTCGAACCTTCGGACCATTTTTTCAAATTGAATGTATCTCTTTTAGATTTTTTTGACGCCTACAGAAACAGATATCTGTATAAAATTGACGGACTGATCGAGGAATACCAACCCATCAATGGCAATCAACTCGAGTTGAGTGGGTTATCTTACGGAAAATACAATTTAAGGATTAAAGGTCAAGGTGCAGATGGGCGCGATTCGAATCATGAATTAAATCTACCACTTATCGTTAAGAGACCATTTTATATTCGACCGTGGTTTTTGATGCTCACAACGTTTATTTTTGCAATAAGCGCACTACAACTCTACCTTTGGAGAATTCGGCATTTAAGTGAACGACAAAAGAACCTGGAATTGTTAGTCGAAGAACGCACGGCAAAAATACAAGCACAGGCCGAACAGCTCAAAGAACTAGATCAGGTAAAATCCAGATTTTTTGCCAATATTTCTCATGAGCTTCGGACTCCGCTGACCCTAATCTTGGGTCCAATTGATCGACTCATGCGGAATAATTCAATGAACAATCGAGATTTTACCGCGCTTAGGATGATACAGCAAAATGGCAATAAACTTCTTAAGCGAATTAACGAGATCTTGGATCTGTCTCGGTTGGATGCTAATAAGATGGAAGTCAATACCACACCAACGCATCTTTATCCATTTATTCGGAACATTATCTCTTCGGTAGAAAGTGTGGGCAATGCTAAAAATATTCAACTCTTATTGGAGTATCATTTGAGCGAAGAAGTACAATTACTGCTGGATGTGGATAAAACAGAAAAAATCATTTCTAACTTTTTGAGCAACGCTTTCAAATTTACCCCTCAGGACGGTGAGATAGTTGTCGGTTGTAAACGTAAAGGTCAGCAGTTACAAGTTGGCGTACATGATACGGGTTTGGGTATTCCGAATGACGAACTGGAAATGATTTTTGATCGATTTTATCAATCTTCAAATTCTATTGATAAATCCGGTTCGGGGATTGGATTGGCATTGTGCAGGGAATTGGCTAAGATCCTACAAGGAAAGGTTTGGGCAGAAAGTAGGATTGGAGAAGGCAGTAGCTTTTATGTTGAGCTTCCCTTGGTCGAGTCGTTTGCCGTAAAAACAAAAGAAGAAATTGTCCCAATCACGGATGAAATAGTCGTTCCAAAGCCTCAAAATACTCCGGAATCTACGAAAGCTACGGTGCTCATTGTGGAAGATAATTTTGATCTAAGGCAATACATTACTACGATATTGCAGGAGGACTATCAAATTAAAACAGCAGAGCATGGAGAAGATGCATTGGAGCAATTGGGAGTTGAGAATTCCGAATCACAAAATGGCAAAACCTATATAAAGCCGGACCTCATTCTTACGGATATAATGATGCCGATCATGGATGGTCTCGAATTCTTACAACACCTCAAAAAAGAAGACCATCTTAGGCACATACCCACGATTATGCTCACCGCGAGACAAAGTTTGGATATGAAACTGGATGCCCTGCGAATAGGTGTAGACGATTATCTCACCAAGCCCTTCAATGACCAGGAGCTTGTAACCCGCGTAAAAAACCTTATCGAAAACAGTAAAAACAGAATTGTCGCGGATCCGGTCAATGGAGAAGAAGACATTTCAAGGATATCAACCAACGACCTTAAATGGTTGCTAGAAGTAGAGCAAGTCATTCTAAAGAATATTTCAAAAACTGATTTCATTCTGAGTGATGTAGCCCCTCAGGTGAATATGTCCTACAGCGGATTTCGACAAAAAGTAAAGAAAATCACCGGCCTCTCCCCCAAGGAATACGAGCGCACCATAAAACTCAACAAAGCACGAGAAATACTTAAAAGTGGTACAGTCACTACCGTCTCAGAAGTGCTCCATCAAATCGGTTTGGACAATCACTATCATTTTTCGAAGCTGTACAAAAAAGAGTTTGGTGTCATGCCAAGTGATGAGTTGAAATAAATCTAAAACAAAGCTCTTTAAACAACTCTGATTTTTTTAATTAAATTAATTACTCAACGACCATAAATGAAATCAAGCCCTAAAGTAGGCTGAAAATCTACCACATATATCATCGGTATCGTCACAAATACACAATTGTACGAATAGACCCTGGAATCGCATTATTTCCAAAAAATGACACCACAAATTTTATCATCACTTTTAACAAAAATGATGACAAAATCATATTAAGCTGTTCCATTAATCAATAACCTGAGAAGTTATAACTCGTCAAGCCTTGACCCTATCTCCATTAAAGTAATTCAATCAAAAACAGTTCTCGTCATGAGGTTTTGCAGACCTAATTTTTAAAAGTTAATTTTGAACGCTCGATCCTCACTCAATTTGCTTTGATAACACTAGATTCTATATCTTGTGAGCAATCGGCATTACACCCTTAATGGAAATCTTCTCCTATGAAAAAAATATACTATCTATTTCTAGTATCAATTTGCTGTCATCTACCTCTCAAAGCTCAAAATGCAGATCGTCTTATTTCGTTGGCCAAAACTACCACAGACACCCTTGTTGCCGACGAATTGTACGGATTGGCCAAGAAGTATTTTAGTATGAATATGGATAGCGCATTGACACTTGCCCTTCTCAGTGCCGAGGTAAGTGAAAGGCTTAATTATATCAATGGTCGTCTTAATTCATATCGAGGCTTATCCGCAATGGCACCAAGATTTGGAAACATCGAATTGGGACTACGTTATGTCGATATGGGGATCCAATTAATTGAGACTCATAATCTGCCATTAGTTCAAAAGCTCAATTTTTTAATCAACAAGGGGGCATCTCACACCTATCAAAATGAGATGGGTGCCGCGATTGAGACCAGCACAGAAGCTTACCAATTGGCCTTGGAATTAGGATTAAACAAGAAGGCTGCTCTTATCCTGAACAACGTGGGTGTTTTGTATCGAAAAATTAGTGAATATGATAAAGCAATAGAGACTTATCAAAAAAGCATTTCTCTACGAACGGAGTTGAATGATTCGCTTGGCATTGCCCATTCCTTATTCAATCTCGGCGCTACGTATTCGAAGATAGATAGTTCTGCATTAGCTTTCGATGTACTAAAAAGGGCTAAACTAATTTTCAAAAATCTAGACCAAAAACAGGAGGTCATCGACTGCGACCTTGCTATGGGTACTGCAGCGTATGCGTTGGAAGACTTTGAAAAAGCAAGAGATTTGCTCATACCCCTGGAACGAAATGAAAATATCAACTTTGACGCTCATAGTATGTACATGCTCCATCTTGGCCTGGCAGATATGGCACTAATGGATCAAAACACATCCGAAGCAAAACGGCTGTTGGAAGAGGTGGAAGCGGTAGCAACATCTGAACTTGTGCAGGAAAAAACACACTACTTTGAAATAAAAAGCAAATATCATGAAGCCATCAAGGATTATAAAAACGCCTTGGAGTATGGCAAAAAGTACCAGGATATCTATACTATAAAATTCAATTCCGAAAAATTGAAGTATCGGGAAGAAATGGAAGCCAAGTTTCAAAATGCCAAGAAGGATTTCGAAATAACGCAATTGGAAAAACAGGAAATCTTGATTCGGCAAAAACTGGCTGCATCCAGACAGCGAAATATTATTTTGGGTATTGGAATGTTGGGACTCGCAGTATTTGTATGGTCGTTGTATTCTTTAAATGCAAAGATCAGACGACAGAATAAAGAAATTTCCAAAGCGAATAAAGACAAGGAGATATTGCTAAAAGAAATTCATCATCGTGTCAAGAACAACCTGCAAGTGGTAAGTTCACTCTTGAGTATGCAAGCTCGACAAACCAAAGACGATACCACCAAATCGGCGCTCAATAGCAGTAAGGCGAGAGTTCAAAGCATGTCTATCTTGCATCAGTCGTTGTACGGAGACACCAATCTTACCAGCGTTTATATTGACCATTACATCAATGAGATCATTGAAAATATCATAGATACCTACCATTCTGAAAAACCCATTTCTGTCACTATCGATATTGAAAAAATTAAAATGGATGTAGACGAATTGGTCCCTCTGGGCTTGATCGTCAACGAACTCATTACCAATGCCTATAAATATGCTTTTGTAGACAGACCATCTGGAATGATAACGGTTCGATTCAAAAAACAAGGTGCTTATTTCTTGTTGCAGGTAAAAGATGATGGCATCGGTTTGAATGGCAATCAATATCCAACAAAAGAAGATTCTTTGGGCCAGAAATTGATCAAGGAATTTACCCACTGTCTGGAGGGAGAAATTACAATCCAGGGAGATAATGGGGGGACCGATATTGCAATATTATTTCCTGAAGAAGAGTTGATATCATCAAATTTGGTGCTGCAGGAATAGGTCTAAAAGCTGTCTTTGAGCAACACATTCATTTATGATTACTGTACGGAATTAAGCCTTACGAGACTACGAGAAGGTATGCAGGACAATCGAAAAAATTGCCTGAAAGGTAATTATATCCCAGCCTGAGGCAACGCCTCTGGCAAAAACATTAAGAAGACAGCAGCCTGAAAGGTTGCCATATTTTCTCCGATTAGTGCGGTTTATGCTCATTTGAGATATCAATTTATAAATACCCCTCAATGAGAGTTATTGTTTTTATTCAAAAAAATCTTGTATCTCATATACAATTCTCAAATTCGCACGTTATTAGCAGCAGAACATGATTCGTATGTTCTTCAACGAATACACTATTTCATTCCCATTTGAGCTTTTTTAAACTTTCTCAACCCAAAATTGGAATGAATTTCTAAAGAGATATCTTAACCTTCAACAATCTGGATATCAGATCAATTTAATTAATCATAATTTCCATTCATTCCATTTGATCGGGTTGGTTTAAACCCTTAAAAATGCTTAAAAACATTACTTTTTTATTTTTCTCTCTTTTCGTTTTCAATACTATTCTTGCCCAAGTCGGAATCAATACCAATGCTCCACAAAGTGCCCTTGATATTCAATCAGACACCTTGGGTTTGACCATTCCCCGTGTATCACAAATCCAGGGTCATGTGCGGTCCATAGGTGGTTCACAACCCGCAATGGGCACAATTGTCTTCAATAAACTGGACAGTTGTTTTTACGGATTTGATGGAGAATTGTGGTACAAATTTCAATTTGCATCTCCTGGTTTTGGTCCTGAGAACAGCCCTCCCACTATTTCTTCTATCAGCCTCAATGGAAGTCTTTATCATGGCAACACAGTAAGTTCTTCCTACAATTTTTTCGATGCCGATGGAGATATAGAAGGGGCAACTGTTTATAAATGGTATTACAAAAGTGGGAACGCCTATATTCTGGATGTGACAAATGCTTCAGGAAATAGCTTTACCATTGATACGACATCCACCCACTCCATTGGAGATAGTATTAAAGTCGAAATTACACCAGTGGCCGTTTCCGGGGAAAGTCCCGGTCAAACCGTTTCCAAGGTTTTGGGTGCCATAGGAAATACACCTTCCGGAAATGGTCCTGATGGACCCGTAGTACTTACCTATTTCCCCTCCTGGTCAGAGTCTTATCCCTCTCAAAACATCACAAAGTTGAGACAAATGCCTTTACACGTAACCCATATCTTCCTTGCCTTTGCCAAACCTAATCTCACCTACGAAGCCGAGAGCTTTGACATTTCAGATACCGGAATTGAAGTGCCTTATGACGGATGCGAACTGGCCAGGTCTATTTCAATCTTACATGAAAAGGGAATAAAAGTCATACTTTCCGTAGGCGGTGAAACGTATTGGGGATCTCCTCAGGCGTACAATATAAATTATCAGATGATTAAGGATCTTGTAGATGATCTTGGATTTGATGGCATCGATTGGGACTACGAACCCAACGGATCATTTGCCGATATTGGATCGGAGACAAACGTTAATCACTTTATCACTTTTTTTGAGGAATCCAGAGCTATTATGCCTGCCGGAGAATACATTTTGGCCTGTGCCCCATCTGGAGTAGGTTGTCTGGGAGGTATGTTGAATAATGATCCTTCATCACCTTTTGCCTTTGAAAATCGAAACACACTCAGTGGTGAAGATGACACCAACCTTTACAATGCCACTGCACCCAATGAGGCTATCTCCCTGTTTGGTTTTGGATCTACGGGACACATGATTCCCGTTATTGCTGCCGTAGGAGATTTGATTGATCTCATTGCCATTCAAAATTATAACGTCGGTGCTGCAAATAATCGATCGATAATGTATGATTCATACGCTTACTATGCAGATACTTATAGTTTTGAGATTGTTGCAGGTACTCATTTCCCAGATGAACCATGGGGCCCCCATTTTGAATATACGCCAACGGTTGTAGCTGATTTAGCTGAACATATAAGCACTAGTAATTCAAGTTCTGGTCGTAAAGATGGACTTTTTATTTGGCAGGCCTTGTTGAGCAATGCCACCTTATCTGCTTATGGCTATATGAATGTAGCTTCACAAGTCTTAAATGGAACAAATAAGGCAACGGCCATAGCACAGGGCGAGTCCTGGTCGTACGATACGTACACCGGAAGTTTTGAGGATCCTTGTAATGGGCAGGGCGGGCAAACCTATTGCGGAGAATCGGAATATGACGCCTCACAAAATTATCCCGGAGGTAATTCTGTACATTATAATTGTCACATCTGGACTACGAATTACTGGGCAAATCCAGGAGAACATCCCGGACAGATTAATGGTCAATGGATGATGGGTGCGGCCTGCGATGAAGCAGAGGGATGCGATTGAAAAGACAGGATATTCCAGATTCCAAAATCTATTGTGAAAAAATTGATAGCTAACCATTGTTGGGTTACTTGAACGTGAAGCCCATTTGTATCAAATCGCTTAACACAAGATGGTAGCCCAACAATTATTCTTTTGCTCTTCATTCACCGGAAAGAATAGCAAGTTGGATTTAGCTCAGTTTTCCTCAGAATCAGTAGTAGATAATAAAGTACTTTTCTAACAGCAGCAGTACCAGAATCAATCTCTTACTACTCTACCACAAACTTTCCTTTCATCAAAGTAGAGTGGGCTGGAAAACTACAGATATAATCATACATTCCGGCTTCTGGAGCTGTAAAGGTAATAGAAGTAGTTTCACCTCCACCGATCATTTTTGTATGTGCGATTACTTCATCACCTTCAGGAATATAATCGTTGTCTACCGCAGAAGCGGCTTTCATGCTAAATTTACGAATGTTTGTACCCTGTTTTAGCAATACAAAATTATGCCCCATTACGGATTTTTCCAGCTTACCTTCGTGTTTTAGTATGAGCTTTACTTTTTGTCCTGGCTTCGCACTCAGAATTTTTTTGTCAAACTTCATTTTATCGTCACTCTTAAGGACGAGGGTCACTTGATCATCTGATTTATCTTTACTTTTCTTAGCACTTTGTGCGGACTCCGATTTTGCAGTATTCTTGCTTTGTTTGTCACCACCACAACTCACGGCCGCAGCCGCAAGCAATACGATCATCAGGGCATTTAAAATTATTCTATTCATTTTCTTTTAGTTAATTATTTTTTTCAATTAATCCTCTCATTTCTATTCATGTCGAAAGGTAGTAGTAAAGATCGCGTAAGTTACAACTCCTCATACAGATTGTGAAGATCAGAAGGCACATAAATATCAATAATTTCAATTCTTTTTATAGAAAGTAGATGTAAATTAGTCTCATTTTTTCCAGCTATTCCAATACATATGACTCCAATGCTTAAAGTAGATTGAAATCCAAAAACCATTACCATTTCTAGGTGGATTCTGTCCTATGAATACCATTTACAGTTAAGTAGACTGAATAAGACTTGAAAAGGAGTTGGTCCGTGTTAAAAATCAAACAACTTTTAAATTGCTCAATTATTCAAGATGGAGTTGTCTTGAACTAATATTTGAAGTATATTTTACCTTGGATTACACATTTTATGGTATGAAAACACTTTACTCTTTTCTTTTTCTACTTATGTTTCATTATGCCACAAGCCAAACCATTCTGATTGGCGATACCGGCGATTTTCCCAATCTCGAAGCGGCAGAAAACTCAATCAACGCAGGTGATACCGTAGTTTTGCAGTCTCAAATTTTTTCAGATGGTACACAATTTTTAGAGGACATTAATGGAACCGAATTGATGCCTGTGATCATCAAAGCGGAGCAGAAATTTGGGAGTATTTTCAGAGGAGGTACCGAAGCTATACATCTCATTAATTGTTCGTATGTGGAGATTTCCGGAATCATTGTAGAGCAACAAACGGGAAACGGAATTAATATAGACGATGGAGGCGATTATTCCACACCTTCTCATCATATCACAATTCGCAATTGTATTTTTAGAGATATGGCGGCCAATGGAAACAATGACTTGCTAAAAATGTCGGGAGTTGATCAATTTTTGATCGAGCAATGTCAATTCCTAAATGGTGGCGATGGAGGCAGCGGAATTGATTTTGTGGGCTGTCATTGGGGGACCGTCCAGGATTGCTATTTTGATGATCCCGGTACCAGTGGAATTCAAAATAAAGGTGGGACCCAGTACATTCGCATGCAGCGAAATATATTCAAAAATGTTGCACAACGTGCTTTAAATCTTGGTGGGAGTACCGGGCTTCAATTCTTCCGTCCACCGCTTCCTGATCCAATAGTAAATGCCTTCGAAGCGGCTGATTTGGAGGTGTTTTCTAATGTTTTTATCGGCAATTGGGCCCCGATTGCCTATGTGGGCAGTATTCGGGTGAAAGTGTACCATAATACCTTTTACCAACCTGAGAATTGGGTGATTCGTATTCTGCAGGAAACTACCGAGCCCGGATTCCTTCCATGCAGTAATAATGAATTTCGAAATAATATCATATATCTTGAAAATGATCTCACTGAAGTCAATATCGG
Source organism: Bacteroidota bacterium (assembly GCA_039194925.1). GTDB lineage: Bacteria > Bacteroidota > Bacteroidia > Chitinophagales > Saprospiraceae > CAJXUU01. The sequence goes on along the minus strand of JBCCVV010000058.1, from coordinate 16,775 downwards.
TCCCAATACGGCTACTGAAACATTTGGATTTAGCAATAATTTATGGTTCAACGAAGGCAGCGATAGTTGGGCGCCCACCTTGCCGGTGGTAGATTCAAGCCACTTAATAGGAGACCCTTTATTCGTGAATCCTTCTAACGAGAATTTTATGATTGATCCATTAAGTGGAGCAGTAGGCAATGGGTTGACTTTGACAGAACCCACTTCAGACTTTAATCAGAAACCATATGCTCAACCCCCATCGATAGGTGCTTTTGAGGGGGGCTTAGAAATAAGTAGTGCAGATTGGGAAATTGTGGAAAATGAAATATTCATCTATCCAAATCCGACTACTGACGTGGTTACGATTAAAGGGGATTTTGAAGATGTAAATGCTCTCATAATCAATCATCTAGGACAACCCGTCCGTCAATTTTCAAATGTAACTCATTCCCTTGATATAGATATCTCTACCATTTCATCCGGAATTTATTTTTTGGTAATTGAAAATCCATTGACTTCTAAAAAGTGTGTAAAGAAAATCCTTAAAAAGTAGATTTTTGATATCTCTTTAATGGAAGTTGTTCAAACGTAATTCCATATTTTTTGAAAATACTATTTATTACCTGTAACTTCATGCATAGATATTAAAGTTATTGATTGAATTAATGAAAATTTATTCATTGATGTGGTTCAAATCGAATGTTATTTTAATCCCATCTTTGCGTGATTGGTATCATTTAAAAAATGAAATTGTCATTTCAGACTTGAGAGTTTGAAATTAGTCGAGGCACAAAAATCGGAATTGTACAGGCATAATGAGGATTTTTGTAACGAAGAATAAAATCAAATATCAGGTTAAGCGACTAAGTTATTTTTAAATGGTGCTCAGTTTATATTTAACGCGCTTACAGAAAAATAAATATTGATGCTTTCCAGGAATTCTATTGCTCTTACCAATAGCCAAATGAAAATTTGGAGTGGTCAATTTCTTAATGAAGGAGAACCGCTTTATAATATGATTTTGGCCTATAGAATCCATGGTGAAATTGATGTCGATAGATTTAAAGAAGCATTTCAGCGTCTAATTGATCAAAATGACGTTTTTCGGTTGGTCATAAAGATCAATGATGATGGAATCCCGGAACAATACTTTCATGATGAGGTAAAGAGTACGTTGCGATTCTTGGATTATTCAAATTCAGAAAATGCATCTCAACGTTATGAAGAATGGGTGGAGGTCAATAAGAAAAAACTATTTGATCCTGAGGAGTTATTGTATCACGCCGTTCTGTTTAAACTGTCGAAAGGTCGTTTTATTTTTTATTTGAATCAATATCATCTTATAACGGATGGATGGTCAATGAAACATGTATACGATGAATTGAATACATTGTATACGTCTGCTCCAGGTACAAAAGAGACTCTCCCCAATGCGTCGAAATCTTTTGAAATATATGCACGTAAACACCCATTCACGCATCAAGAGGAGGTCACATTGTATTGGCAAAAGAAACTGGATAATATAAAATCTCCGCCTCCCTTGTATGGTGTGCAATCAAAAAACACTTCGAGTAAGTCCTCAAGAATAAATATCCATCTGGGAAAAGAACGTACCCAGAAGCTCAACGCCCTGGCAAAGGATAGAGATATTCGGGCATGGACAATGGAATTGGCTTTGTCCAATATTTTTCTTACAGTTATTGCTGCATTGATTTATAAAGTTGGTAATCAGGGAGATTTTTCAATCGGAATTCCTTTTCATAATCGAATGAGTGCAGAAGAAAAGAAAATTGCCGGTTTGTTCATGGAATTGGTGTCTTTGGATGTAAGTGTGGCGGAGGAAGATACGTTGATTGATCTTTTTCAAAAACTAAAACACGAATCACTGGAAGTCTCAAAGAATGCGGTGATTACAACTCCGCCAGTCGAACTTTTGCGATCGTTTAATGTCTTATTAAATTTCATACCCATCCCACTGGATGATTTTGCGGGTATGCCCATGACGTGTGATTGGATATTATCTGGGCATGTGGACCCTGGCCATTTGATACGATTGCAGATACATAACTTCAATGATGCTGATGATTATCAATTGCAATTTGATCTTAACAATGATGTTTTTCCCAATGAAGAGATGTGTTTTGTAGCGGATCATTTTATTCGGATTCTTGATGCTTTTATAGAGGATAAAAATCAAAAATTAATTGATCTAAGGCTTACTACTGAAGCAGAAATACACCAAATCAGCGCATGGAACTCCACGGATGTACTTTTTGAAGATGATGAAATCATTCTTACCAAATTTAGTAGACAAGTGCTAAAGATTCCAGACGCGACAGCCTTGGTTCATGACGGGACTATTGTGACCTACCGCGAGTTGGGTGAAAGATCAAATCAGGTAGCGCAGTTTCTTATTGCAAATGGAACACAAAAGGGGGATATTATTGCGATCAGTCTGGAACGGTCCATAGAAATGGTAATTTGCATCTATGGGATTCTTAAGGCGGGTGCAGCTTACCTGCCGCTGGATACCGAGACCCCAGCACAACGATTGGAGTTTATACTTAAAGATGCAAATTCCAGGATCCTCCTTTACAATCATGATGGGATAGAAGATGCTATTTTAGAAGACTTTAATTGTCTTAGTATCCAATCGATTTGGGAGGATATATCCAGTCTTTCTACACAAAATCCGGATATCCAGATGATTCCCGACGATTTGGCGTATGTTATCTATACTTCGGGAAGTACCGGCGAACCCAAAGGGGTTATGGTTCATCATGCCGGCGTCTGCAATCGCCTGAATTGGTTGCGGGCGGATTATCCCATCACCAATGCGGATACTACCTTTCTTAAAACACCTGTCACGTTTGATGTTTCGGTGCCTGAATTGTTTTTCGCGTTACAGATTGGGGCAAGATTGGTCGTTGCAATGCATGATGAACATAAAGACATGGATAAACTTGTAAAATCGATAAGAGCATATCAGATAAGCGTTATCCACTTTGTGCCTTCCGTTCTTAAAGTATTTATGGAAACGGAAAACGTAGCGCTCTGTAAAAGTCTCAGAATACTATTTTGCAGTGGGGAGGCATTGTCGGTTTCAGCTGTAGAGAAGGTGTATGATAAATTGAATCATGTCGAAGTTCATAATTTATATGGACCTACCGAAGCTTCCGTCGATGTTTCGTCATGGCACTGTGCTAAAGATGAATTTCGAAATGGTATCCCGATCGGTTATCCGGTGGCCAATACTAAGTTATATATTTTAGATAAGTCTTTGCAGAAAGTACCTGTTGGAGTAGTGGGTGAGCTTTATATTGCAGGTTTACAGGTTGCGAAAGGGTATTTGAATAGGGCTGCACTTACTGCCGAAAGATTTGTCAAGGATACATTCTCTCAAGAACCCAATGCCATCATGTATAGAACCGGAGATTTGGCAAGGTACAGGCACAATGGTGCAATTGAATATCATGGAAGAGTAGATAATCAAGTGAAGTTGAGAGGGCTTCGTATTGAATTGGGTGAGATTGAAAAAAATATGGAGCGGATCGGTGGTATCACCCAAGTGATAGCCAGCCTTCTCGAACAACAAAACGATGAAGTTACAATAGTAGCGTATTACACCGGTAATAAGATGGAGGAGTGGGAACTAAAGAACTTCTTAGAAAGCCGGATGCCAGCCTATATGGTTCCCAGTCACTTTGTTTATTTGGAACAATTTGAGTTCTTATCCAGTGGAAAAGTGAACAGAAAAAAGTTGCCACCTGTCAAATTGCGAAGCCCCGTAGATGCAACAGCTTATTTGAAGCCTACGAATGAGTTTGAAGAGTTGATCTTCAACGTATGGCAAGATGTGTTAAAGGTTGATCAAATTGGAATTAATGAAAATTTTGTTCGGGTGGGAGGAAATTCTTTGAATGCAATTGTAGTTACTTCAAGATTGAAGTCAGTTTTTGATTTGGAGTCGCTGTCAATAGTTGATGTATTCAAGTATTCCACCATTAAGGAATATGCCGCCTACGTTGAAGGTGTGATCATTGCCTTATTGGAAGATGAGTAGAGAAATAAAGATTGAAAAGATGGTGAATTAAAGAGATTGGATAGATTTTTACAATTCCCCAATCTTATCAATCTTGTCAATCTCTCAACCCCCCACTAATAATACTCGAAAACCTATCTTTAAATTGAAGGAAATAGGTTTCGAAATACTTATAGGACAAGGCAGCAATGATTGTGGTTACGATGGTACTTAATGGATAGATGACATAATTGGAATGAACTCCAGTAGATAGGCACAATTGTAACGCCAGGACAATACCGATGGGGTGATACATATACAAGCCATAGGAGATTTTTCCAAGGTAATTTAAGAAGCGGTTTTCCAGAGAGATATGGGATTTTTTGTTGGCTGCAAAATTGATTATGATCAGTCCAAATAAGAAGGAATAGATTTCATAATGTAAGTAAGGAATATACACCCCATTCAACAATAATATGCAGACAACAATAATGGTACTGTAAAATACATCATTTCGGAGAATGAAGTCTAACATCTTATTTTTTCTGAATAGCATAATCGCATACAAGCCTCCAATGGCCATACAATCAAAGGGAATGGTTTTCCAAAAAGCCCGGATCATGTTTACCAAAGGAATAAAATCCGAATAGGAAGTGGATAAAAAGAGATTGACCGTAACGTAAAAAAGCACGATCAATACCATAAAACGAGCTCTGTTCTTTTTGATATACCTTAACAGAAGAGGCCAAAACAAATAGAATTGTTCTTCCGTGCCTATTGACCAGGTATGCGAAGCGTATGGTATCAGGCCAAATACAGCAAGGACAAGGTTGGGTAAAAACAAAAGGTATAAGATCGAAATGATGACCCATTCATAATTAAATTGAGAAAATTCCCTGCCGTAACTGTATTCCGTAAAAGTTGAGCATTGTGGAAGCAGCAGCAAGGCCAATACAATTATGAATAGATACAACGGCCAAATGCGTAATATCCTTCTGATATAAAAATTTTTAACGTTTATCGAATCAAAATTTTGTTCTTCAACCAGTAAAAGAAAAGTGATTAAAAAGCCACTTAAAACAAAAAACAGGATCACTCCCAACTTCCCTATTATCGCATAAAAAGGGACACTATCCCAGTAACTTTCCAAGCCAAATGTGGCTTTGAGTTGTTCGAGATGATAAATCAATACTAAAAAAGCAGCAATAAACCGTAAGCCATTTAAATTGGGGAAATATATTTTAGGTTTCTTCATTGCACTTCTTCATTCGGTTTTTGCCAAAGCTCTTGATCTATACTGGTCACAGCATTAGTAATAGAGACCGTCTACTTTCCAGAATGCTCTGACCCATATATAGCCGAAATCAAATCTTCTTTCCATAAAGTACAACACTAATCCGCAGTTGATTTTTTATCATTGATAAATGTCTCCATGCTATCGACATCCATAAAATTTTCAATAACCATATCTTCCGGATCAACTTTGATTTCAAAGGTTTTTTCTATAAAGGCTATCAATTTCATGGCACTTATAGAGTCGAGTACTCCACTGCTTAGGAGGTCTTCGTTTGAGCTGATCTTTGCATCTTTATCGCTAATCAACTCATGGGTTATGTAGATTAATATTTTTTCTTTCATGCGCTGGTTATTTCCTTTTCAAACCTCGTTGTTATCCAGACTGAGCTGTTTATAGTCCACCTTGCCCGCAGAAGTTCGTTGTAAGGATTCAACAAAATTAATTTTTTCAGGGATACAATATTTAGGTAGGGCTTGGGCCAATAGATTTCGAATTTTGTTTTTGTCCATTATAGAATTCTGATTCAAAACAATTGATGCCCCAATCAGTTTTCCAAAATCAGGATGTGTATAGGCAAATACCGCTGCTTTTTTGATTTCAGAAATGTTTTGCAGGGCAGATTCCACCTCATTTAATTCCACCCGATATCCACGTGTCTTTATTTGACGATCTCCACGACCGTAAAAAAGCAACAAGCCCTCAGCGGTTAGCCTTACCAAATCGCCAGTTCGATAGTATCTTTTTGTGAAGTTTTTCATTTTCTCCGATGCGGAATAATAAAAGCCTTTTTCTGAAAGTTCGTCATTGTTCCAATAGCCATACATCATGGTACTCGAACTGATCAACAGCTTTCCCAGCTCCCCGGATGCGACCGGATTATCGTCGTCGTCAAGAATGAGCATATCCGTATCAGGCCATACATGTCCCAAAGGAATGGGCGACGCTTCATCAATGGTCTTTGGCACAGTGTAAAAAGTGCATTGATTCACCTCAGCCGGACCATAGACATTTGAATATTGAGCATTGGGCCATATGGCCATCAATTTTAGCAAATCTTTCGTTGGGTAACTCTCTCCTCCAAACAATACCCAGCGAACAGATCGAATATCCATAGTTTTTAAAGCATCAAGATTGGAAAGCTGGATCAATGCAATCGGAACCGAATACCATATGGTGATTGCTTCTTTTTTTATCAACTGGGCCAGACTCATGGGAAACTTCGTATGCCCCTCGGAAATGATCACCGTGGTGGCACACGCCAAAGGCGAACTGAGGTAACCAAATGTTGAGATGTCGAAATGTAAGGGAGAGTGATTGGCGATTACATCATCGGGAATTACATCGTATTGTTGTTTGGATAATCGCGCATAGCTCAGGCCGCTATAATGTGTATGCATGATTCCCTTTGGAACACCTGTTGTTCCGGAAGTGTACATGATATACGCCAGATCGCTTGCCATAATGCGAAGTCCTGGAGCTTCCTTTTTTGCTTTGGCCTCCAATTCGTTCCATGTCACATTTTGATGAAGGTCAGAAGCCAATTTTTCTTCCAATCCAATGGTTAGTAGGAGATGATCGCATGTGGCTAATAGTGCTTCTATTTTTTTTGTCGTACTTTTTGCACAGACCAGCATAGTAATCTGGCAATCTTTTATGATGTGATCTAGACGCGAAACGGGCATGTTGCTATCCAACGGAACAAATGCAGCTCCTGCTTTGAGAATCCCATAAATGGCAATCGGAATTTCTATGCACCGAGGAAGAAAGACACCCACACGATCACCCTTGGTCAAGCCCTTAGCAAGCAGATAGTTGGCAAGTTGATTGGTCTTGTCATCCAGTTCTCGGTAAGTGATGGATTGCTTTAAATACTTGAATGCAGTTTTATCCGCATACAAGCGTGCCGCTCTGGGGATAATCTGATCTAGTGTAAGTATGCAATCCATTTTTTTCCGTAAACGTTTCTTCGATTATAGCCCCAATAATCTGGCTATGATATTTCTTTGAATGTCGGATGTGCCGGCATAAAGAAGCCCTCCAATTGAATCCCTCATATCCCGCTCAATTTCATTTTCTTCCAGGAATGATCTTCCACCCATCGATCGCATCGCATCCAGGCTGGAATGCACAAAACTTTCTCCTAAGTGCAATTTGAGGAGCGAAGCCTCCATCATGGCACTCGAGCCGCTTTGTTTTTTCCACGCGGTTTTGTAAAGTAACAATCTGGACGTTTCCAATCGCAATTTCATGTCTGCAATCCGATTAGAAACGGACTGAAACGATCCAATTTTTTGCCCAAACTGTTTTCTCTCCTTTATATAAGCAATGCTATCTTCGAGTTGTCGTTCCATCGCTCCAAGATGACTGGCGAGGATACAACACCTGTCATACTCCAACGAATGACTTATGATGCCAAATCCAGCTCCTTCCTTTCCCAATCGATTGGATTCTGGAACAAAACAATCCTTGAATATAAACTGACCAATAGGAACTGTTCTCAAACCCATTTTTGCCTGCACCGGTAGCGCTTCAAATCCTTCAAAATTTGATTCTACGATAAAAGCGGAGATGCCCCATTTTCCCAACTTTGGATTGGTACTGGCGAATATCAGAGCGATATCAGCCAAAGGGGCAAGCGTGATAAGGTGCTTTTTTCCATTCAGCACGTATCCACCATCTACTTTGGTCGCCGTCGTTTCCATGGCAAAAGTATCGGATCCGCTGTTGGGTTCGGTAAGGCCATGTGCAGCAATAAGGTCTCCAGATACCATTTTGGGAATGTATTTTTCCTTCTGCTCCTCATTACCGAATTCGATCATCGGGAGTTGCACGGTCCACATATGGGCATTCAATGCAAGGGACAACCCATTGTCTTTGCAACCATAACCAAATCCTTCCATCGCCAATACTGCTGTCAACAATTCCACCTCTTCTAATCTTCCCCCCAGCGATAAGGGTGCAGCCAGACCTTGAATTCCAAAATCAGCACATGTTTTCCATAGCTCTTTAGAAAACAAGCCTTCCCGATCTCTTTCGACGATGCCTTCGTTGAGGTGATTTTGGGCAAACTCAATCACCTTATTTTTCAGATCTTCTTGTTCTGTAGTAAAGGAAAAATTCATGCAGTAGTCTGTAGTAAAAAGGTGAAAATAGAAATATTATCCAGAATCAACGAGTTGTTTTTCTGATGTTTTGGATAAAATAAATATTGATAACTTGCACGAGATATTCGGATGCTTGCGCGCAGCAAAATCGAAACTTTCTATGGCTAAGATACTTATAGTGACCAGCGGATTGACCGGAATTTTTAATGCCGTCAAGCAGTTGGTTTCTATTTTGGAGGAAGGGGGTCATGTGGTGACATCGGCATCCCCACGGCAAGATATTGATGTGAAGGATCTTGGATTTTCTCATATCGTTCTTAATCCCCTGAGTCAATCGCCCATTGTACGGATACCTTTGGATAAGCATAAAAAGGGCATTTCTACTCTTCTATACAAGCATCTGATCAGGGGCAAGCGAAGAAGTCAGGCGCTGGAAGTGATTGAGCCTTTAGATTTTCTCCCCCTCGTACAATCTCTCTCCCCGGATATGATATTGATCGACATCGAGATGCACGAATATATCTTTCAGGCGCATTCAACGGGAATTCCAGTCGTGCTGCTCAATCAATTTTTTTCGGTCTGGACTAGCGCCAGTCTGCCCGATATACAATCCAATACGGTACCTGGTATTGGCTTTACCGGTTCTAAACCTGGCCTGTGGCTGAGTTTCGTACGTCTGTTGGCGAAGAGAAATTACCGCGCAGCCAGAATGTCGTTGTTATCCGGAGGGGTGAGTAGAATCGAGATTCTCCACCAACTGGCTAAAAAATTTGATTTTCCACGGGATGCGATTGGGTATAATCTCTGGCCGGGACCTATTGTTTACAATAAGCTGAAGGTACTGAATATGACATTAGAGGCGCTGGAATGGCCACATGCTAAAAGGCCAATGATGCGGTACATCGGCCCGATGGTCAATCTTGACAGAAACGATCCCAAGGCACAGACCACGAACGATTACACGCTCGAAGCTGTATTTGAGAAGGCCGAGCAATCAGGCGCAAAAATCGTGTATTGTGCGGTGGGGACGATGAAAACCGGAAAAAGTGATTTTCTGAAAAACTTGGTAGAAGGAATGGGGGCGTTGTCATCCTGGATTTTGGTACTGAGTGTTGGCAAACACATCGATGAGGCCGCTTACAGAGGGGACAGAACGAATGTATTTACGTTTTCGCACGTACCCCAATTGGAGGTTTTGTCCAAGGCATCCGTTGCCATTGTACATGGAGGCATCCATACGATCCACGAATGCCTGCTTCTAAAAGTGCCCATGCTCATCTACTCTGGAAAGAAGGCGGACCAAAATGGAAACGCGGCCCGACTGGTCTATCACGGATTGGCGCATCATGGAGATCGACATACGGATACGAAAAAGGACATTATACGAAAGATTGAACGACTGGCTCAAGATCAAAAGATAAAAGATGCGATGGATGAGCTATGTACAGAGCTTAAGCATCGATCGGGAGAAGATGTGGTGAAGGAGATATTAGGTGGGGAGGTGGACTAGCTCATTTTTTACCATAAATCGTTGAACGATTAAGAAAAGAGGGGGTAGGTCCGTGCGTAGGTTTGAAATGTGGGGACCCGCTCCCAACTCTTTTTAGGAATCATTATCTGTTTTGCATAACTGCAATCAACAAAATTGAGAATCTCATATTATTGAATAGGTTAATTAAGGTAATTAATAATCACTTAGATATCTGTTTATCAAATATTTGATTTGGTTTTAAAAGAAATAGTTACTATACAGCCAGAATAATATTTCAAATATATAAGCCTATCGGGCTTTAACATTTCTAGCCCAGGATGGCCATCCTGGGCTAGAAGATTGATGAAAATTCATTTTGGCGGCATTTTTGGTCAAAAATGATGACAAAATACATCACGACGATAGGATTTAACATATGGCTGTGTAGTTACAAGAAATTGTGGTAAAAACAGATGATTTATTACCAGACATTTCAATTCTTTTTATCGTATTTTTGCTTTGTTATTGCGCGTGGATGTGCGCATTAAAAAGACTAAAGTCTTTGAAAAACCTAGAAAATTCTCAAGTAATCCATATTAACTGAAGTATAATGCATATCTAAATAGGAAAGGTATTGTTCTGAAGTACGACATACACCAAGGCCGATTAATGTTATGTTTTTTGGATTATAAAGAAGCCCTATTGACTTTTATCTAAAAGATATTTAGATTTGTAGTACTTTATTCACGTTCAATTATAAATTACAGAGTCGATATAATCGTAGAAGATAACCATTTAAAAATAGCTCATTAAGTCGTTTTAGAAGGAAAGAATCAACAGAATTGACATGCCAAACTACAGTGTTGGTGTAATCGGTTTCTCATATTTTTCTAAAACATTTCTACTAGATTTTTTTTACCGGACAATTCACATGAGTTGTCACTAAACCTTTTATATGAAACCCTTTAACAAGTTGCTGATGGCGACCCTTGCGGTGGTGTGCCTGACACAAACCCTTTGGGCTTTTCAAAGTCCAACTCTACCGTATGATCTTATAATTATGGGCATTGATTCCGATGTCAATACCAACCGAGAAGATCAAATTGTTTTAATGTCCACTAGAGAAATATCCGATGGGTATCGCTTTGGAATTGCCAATGCGCTCTCAGATAATTCAATTTGGACAACCAGGCATTCTTCCATCGAATTTATTAACCTAAAGTACAAGGAAAGTGATCCAATTAAAAAAGGAACTGCTATTACACTGCTACTTCATAGCACAGGATTAGAAATTGAGATTGACAATAAATCTGTAACGGATTTATTTGAAATCGAACTCAGTTCTTCGTACAGTGGTGATTTCATTACATCTAATCAGTTTTACCTGTCTATTTATTCTGGAATAATGACTAGGAATGGTAGTGATGCTATCCTTTTAGGTTCGACTTTGGACGTCGTTGCTTATGGTATTACTGAAACACAAGTGCGGGATATAAAACTGGATTCATCGGTCAAGGATAAAGAAATATTACTTCCTCCATTCAACGGAACTCTGGCTACTGCAATGGATAGAGATAATTGTGACCTCTGTGAGATTCTTCTACTTATTTTATTCTCTGAAAACTGGTTGGATATTTCCAATTCCCATGGCTTTGATCTGGATACCATAAATTTTGATATCAAAGATTGTATCCAAACGGATTGCCCTGGTGATTTGGTTATCGATACATTGGATTGCAATACGTTAACCGTAGTCAATTTGCCATGTGATTCCATTTCATTTTATCAATGGTCAAAAATTGTGGATGGTCAATTGGTTCCAGTTCTTACAGGAGATAGTGCTCCTATACCAAATCTTGAATTGGAATCCAGTGGTATTTACCAATTGCATGTTACTTGTACAAATGGTTGTCGAGAACTATCAAACCGCTTTGAAACAGAATGTTTTGAAGGTCCGTGTGATTTCAGTATTGGAATCTCGGAATCAAACTGTGTTGTTAGTGTTTCCTTATCTGGATGTCCTAATGCTGAATTTCAATGGTTTGTTCAAACAGATACCGACACCTATATTATAGAAGGAAACAATTCTTCTTCAATCATTGCTGATCTCGACGGAACGTATTATGCTAAAATTACAGGTTGTCCTGATTGTGCTGAAACCCCTTCCCCTTCAATAGACGTCAATTGCGGAGAAGATTGCATGTGTGAAGTGAATTTCTATGAACAGGATTGCAAATTATATTTTGACACAACAGGATGTAATGCCTACACCAGTTATTTGGAATATTCAAAAGATAATAATGATCCTTGGATTTATTTAGGCCCTCAAAGTTCTCCGTACGATCCTACCGAACATGGCAATGGGTTTTACAGATTTATTCTTACTTCACAGGAATGTATTGATCTCTTTGAAGAAGTTTATGTAGACTGTATAAATACCTGCACGGAGGTCTTAATTCCTTCATTTACCGAAGATTGCAATCTTGTATTTAACTGGGAGGATTGTATCAATCCAGTATTTGGGTTACAATATGCTCAGGATTGCCAGAATTATGCAAGTGGAGGTGGTGAACTACTTTCTACAACTATATCTCCTGACGGTAGCGGAAGTGCAATATTCTCATCCGATTACCAAGTAGGATGTTACCAACTCCTTTTGAATTGCAATGACGAATGTGTTGTGTACTCTGATAAATTGGAACTCGGCGACTGTTGTACGAGCGATTTAACCATTGACACCTCGAATTGTTCCTTATCGGTTTCAAACATTCCTTGTTCAGGAAATTTCAACTATAGTGTTTATGCCGATGGTAAGGTCGTAGAAACAGGAAGCAATTCAACCAATTTTGGAGTCACTATCGATCAGAATGCTATCTATCAGGTATTCATAGAGTGCGATGGTTGCACATATTATAGCAATACGCTTAAGGCGAATTGTGGAAGCGACTCTTGTACAGTCAATCCACTTCTTAGCATAGACGATTGCAAATTAACCGCCATAGTAGAAAATTGCCCCAATCCTATAATTCAGTGGCAGGAAGAGATCAATGGAATATGGACGGATATTCCGGGGGAAACGGGATCAACCTATGAAATTCAGGAAGATGGCGTTTTCCAATATGTCCTTTCCGGTTGTAATTGCACAAATGAGCCCCTTACTTCTCTACCGTATACTTCAAATTGCTTTATTGATTGTAATTGTAACATCAATTTCAACCTTAGTGAGACAAGCTGTACCATTGAAAGCTCAAATCCCAATTGTGAGCTTATTTCAAGTATTGAATGGTATTTAGAAGATGAGTCAGGGACATGGGTGCATTTGTCTGAATTCAGTGGAGAAAACACCATTTCTCCAAATCTCAATGGTAAATACAAAAAGGTTGTAAATACGTTGGATTGCGGAACGGAAGAGGCAGAAATTCAAGTTTCTTGTGTAAATGAATGTGAAAACATGGATATTCAATTGGGCCATGTGGAATGTACGATACCCATATTTTGGAGCGGTTGTTTTGATCTGGACAGTTGGGAATTGTTGTATTCCAGCAGTGGTAGCTCTTTTGGTTGCGGAGCCAGTGCACCATTAGCACCCGACCAATACGAAATCATTGCCCAATCCGGAAGCAATATAACCGGTGAAGGTTTTATGGAAATTAAACCTCTTCTGGATGGTTGTTATACCTTCATATTAAGTTGTAACGACAACTGCATGGACACAATTAGTACGAATTTCACAGCGTGTTGTTCTCCCGATGCAGAGATTGTTTTAGAAGAGTCGCCGGGTGAGCTTTGCGATTATTGCTACGTCAATGAGTGTACAGATTCATTGCTTGAAATATATGTGGTTATTGATGAGATGACTGTATCATTGTCTTCGTTTGATGAGTTTAACTTTCCTTATTGTGACAATAATAATCCTGGTGGTTGTGATTCTGAGTGCATTGATATGCCAAATTTTGATGTTTTAGTGGACAATATCAACACTTGGTTAGGCAATTATGGATACGAAGGAACTGCTCAAGAAGGAAACGGACCTGCCGCGTGCAAAGGAAATTCAACAACATTTTGGATAGAACAGACGGATATTATATTTAGTACAGCCTTTTTATGGGAACACAATAATACTCATGACTATGTAGTAGGATATCAAGTGCATCCTTTTATAAAGAGTAATTGTAACGGAATCCCAGAAGATAGTTTGATTCTCAAGGTCATCAATGCCTGCATAGGTGCAGATTACTTATGGTCTACTGGAGCGACAAGCCAGTACATTGAGTATCATCCTGGGCAGAGCTATACGGTTACGATTACGTGTCCGGATGGATGTACGGATGTACTAACTTATGGTAGTAGTGGGTCTGGTTCAAGAATTGCAAAGGATAAAAATCTTATTCCAAAAGAACAAGAAAATGTAGGGTTAGAGCAGAATAAAATAAACCAGCCTCTCTACGCTTTTAGAGTATTTCCAGTACCTACAAGAGAATCATTTAGCATTGAATATTTAACACATGAAAAAGGGGGAACGACACTCTTCATTTTCACAGGGAGTGGAAAGTTGATAAAGGAAGTAAACCTTACCTCACAGATAGGAAAGAATATTCAAGTCATTGATTCCTCAACCCTTCCTAATGGAATCTATTTTACAAAACTGGTGCATAAGGGCATAAATTATGGATTCCAGAAAGTAGTGATCATTCATTAATAAATCAATAAACATAAATCATGACACCTAAAATAAATAATAAAGGCAAGGAGATAGTCTTCTTATTTACGGGAATGTTATTCCTTATTAGTTCTATGAAATTATCATCACAACAAGCCTATGATTACCATTCGATATCAAGTCCAACTGCATCAAAGATTATAGAAGCTGATTACTTCCCCTTAGATTATTACACGGGAAGGGCCAATATCAATATACCTCTGTATACTATTGAATCCAAAGGGTTACAAATGCCCGTTAGTTTATCCTACAATTCTGGAGGAGTTCGAGTAAATGATCCAAATGGATGGGTAGGTCAGAATTGGAACCTAAATGTAGGTGGAGTAATAACGCGAACAGTAAATAACCTTCCCGACGAAATTGATTATGGAAATACTGTTTCTTACTTCGATTACATCTTAGGGTCTAACTCTTTGCCTCTTACCGAAGCCAATATTAATACATATTCTGAATTAGAAGCGATGGCCACTCATAATTCTTATTGGAAATTTGAAACTGTTCCAGATATTTTCAGCTTCAACTTCCTGGGATATAGCGGTAAATTTTTCATGGGTTTAGACGGAACCTGGAAAGTAATATCAGATCATAACATTAAAGTTGAATTGGATGTGAGTGATCCCAATAATAAACTGGATGCACCTTATAAACCCACTACATCTAGTGGTTTTAATAAGACTTTGTATGGGTTTATTCTAATTGATGGATTAGGAAATAAATATACTTTTGGTTTTAAAGAAAACGCAGTTGAATATACGGTTCCTTTTTTTAATCAAGCAAATGAATTTCTAACAGCCAATTCCTGGTACCTTACAAAAGTTGAAAGCGTTAATGGAGATGAGATTTTTGATTTGGAATACCAAAGAGGGTACCATATTGCAAATTTAAATATTAGTGATTTTAGTCTTCAATCCGCTTGTAAAATAGATAATGTGAATCCTGGAGGTTCAGATTTCGTGGATTACAAAGAAGAAAATCATAAAAAAGCTAAAGGTAATCTCATCCTTCCTAGCTACTTGAAAGAAATTACCACTTTTTATAATGAAGTTATTTCATTCAATACAGAGGCATCAGATCAGATGACTTATGATAAATACAGTAGCTATGTTCAACACTATGATACCCCAACACAAACGTATCCTTATTTCAATGAGTTTCCATATAATGAGAATGCCTATCCTCCAGATCCAACAACGTATAATATTATGTTGCAACTTAAGTGGAAAAAATTAAGCTCCATTAATGTTCAAAGAAATGGCAACGATTTTAGAAATGTTTCCTTTTCCTACAACGATGAAACTGATCAAAGGCTCTTTTTGCAGGAAGTTGCCATCAAAAAAAGTGAAAACGCTGCTGCTTCCTCAACCGGAAGTTTGCGTTATAAATTCGATTACATTGGCGAGAGTACATCGACAGAATTGCCTCCATTCTTAAGTAAAAAGATAGACCATTTAGGATATGCTATATCAAGTGACTACGATGATGATTGGCTAGACCATTATGAATCAAGGGAACCAGAATTTGAATCAGCAAAAATTGGAACGCTAGAAAAAATCACCTATCCCACAGGAGGATATACAAAATTTGAATATGAACTCAACAACTTTGCTTATGTGGTTTCTACCGACCGTCAGTCTATCATATATGAATCAGGTCTGACATGTGGATTAAGAGTTAAAAAGATGGATTTAATAGATGATCCCTCTACGATGAGTGTAAGCTCATCCAAAGAGATTTTTTATACAAAAAATTATTCACCTGGAAGTACCTCTGGAAATAGTTCCGGTGTATTGTCCTTCAAACCGAAGTATTACTGGCTTGACTATTTAGAGCCAACAGATGAATTTCCAAATGGTGGTTTTCAAAAAACCGTATTTTCAAACAACAACCTCATGCCTTTGGGCAATTTATTTGAGAGCCATATAGGCTATGATGAAGTGACAGAAGTTTTTTCAAATGGAAGTTATATTACTTATAAATATGACACCCATAGAACCATAAAGGATGAATTACCTATCGAGAGTTTTATTTTAGAGTACAGCCCATATTCCAGATTTACGGATAAAAGTTTCTTACGTGGAAAATTAATTGATAGATCTGTATATAAAAGCAACGGAGGTGTTATAGAACGAGAAACATACACCAGAAGGGCTAGTATTAGAAATGGACAAAACAACTCCTAT
>JBCCVV010000057.1:0-31377 GCA_039194925.1 Bacteroidota bacterium | reverse complement strand
TATAGATTATATAGGGAGTTGCTGATATTATTCGGCAGCTCCTTATTTAATGTTCCATAAGGATTCAACATCATTAGAGCGTTTTAGCGATTACCCACAATTCCGAATTGGTTTAATTATAATGGACCAATTTCAGTAAATTGGATACTTAACTTTATAGTTTCATTTTTAAATAGTCGATCCTAAAAATGCCCATTTTGATGATTAATGCTTTTCAATATAAAGTGCCCATGGAAATGTACAAATGCTTAAGGAGCAAAAGGGTGCTGATTATGGAAATGCTGTTCGTATGCAAAATAGTAACAATACAGATTTACAATCCATCTTACAATTGTGGATACATTGCTCGAAATGAACATGTTCTTAGGTGATAACATGCTATCATCAATTTATACTACGAGTTTAGAATGATAAAGTAAAAATACATTACTCTTCAATGCGCTCCAACGTCAATAACCGGAAATCTATCGCTTCATCTCCTTTAAGATCAGAAGCCGTAAGAGTTAATTCAATTGCTCCTTCCTTCAAGTCAATTGGATCCAATACCAATTGTTTCCAATCCTTTACATAAGATTCACCGCGGGGTATACGATCATGCTCCATACCTCGTAACGGCGGATCAAAACTTTGCTCCACGACCTTTGAAGTTAGTAGCTGATTTCCATGTGAAAGTGAAAGCTTCACCCCAGCATTTTCCTCTTTACAGGTGTAATAAATCACCGGTTGAAATTTTCCATTCGAAAGAACATCTCCTTTCCAATAAATTCTATCCGTTTCATTCGTCCAATGGGTATAAAATGAACAATTGGGCCATCGGTTAGAACGTACGATTCCTCCCTCAACTTTTGCATCCCGAGCAGGTAAATGTGTTATTGGAAAATCGGGGTCCGCAATTGGAAAACTGCGTTTGTCTACTTCTGGCAACTCAGACAAGACTTCCGTTTCCCATTTGGTTTTAGCCAACTTTAGCTTATTATGTTCGGCTGGAAATTGATCTGAGACATCAAATTCTTGTGATAGATCATTTTGCATGTTATAAAGTTGATTGTCCTTGTCCAATCGAAAACGTTGATTCCGCAAACTTAAATTTCCCTTCCAGTAGCTGTAGAGTATTCTATCCATTTCCTGGGCATTTTCTTCCAGGAGAGTTTCAGCCAAATCAATTCCATCAAAAGGCAATTTATTAGTGGGGGCAATCCCTGTTAATGTGGTTAAGGTAGGATAAAGGTCAATGGCATGAGCAATCGTTTTGATTGTTCGTCCACCGGAAATTTTATGGCCCCATTTCATGATAAATGGAGATCGGATACCACCTTCGTCTGTATGTCCCTTTTGACCTTTCATATTATTGTTCCATCTATTGCCGTTAGGGCCATTGTCGGAAAAGTAGATTACGATTGTATTGTCGTCTATTCCCAAAGAATCAAGGGTTTTCATAATCCTACCTACATTCCAATCGATGTTTTCAGCCATCGCATATGCCGCTTTGGTCTTCTCAATATTCTCCCTGTCGCTGTATCTATGAACAGGTAAATTCACATCTCTGAAACGATCCATCCACTTATCCGGAACCTGCATTGGACTGTGTGGTGTATTTAAGGGTAGATAGGCAAAAAATGGGCGGCTTGAATTTTGGGTGATAAACTCTATTGCCTTATGGGTAAGTACATCGGTAAGATATCCTTTGGATTGAACGATCTTTCCGTTATGCTCCAACATGGCATCAAAATAGCTTCCCCAATGTCCGGAGCAATAGCCATAGAATTCGTCAAATCCTCTTGCATTGGGATGATAAGGCGGTTGTGCTCCATTGTGCCACTTTCCAAATGCACCCGTTGTATATCCCGCAGTTTGAAAAGCTTGCGTAATGGTATTTTCCTCAAGATCCAATCGCTCACCACCTTCAGAGGTACTGTACACCCCTCCTCTTACATGATACCTGCCTGTAAGTAATTCTGCTCTTGTGGGGGAACAAACCGAGTTGACATAAAAATTATCCAATCGTACGCCCTGACTGGCCAATTTGTCGATATTCACGGTATTGACTATAGGATTTCCATTCACACTCAGATCACCCCAACCTTGATCATCGGCGAGGATAATTATGACGTTTGGTCTGTGTTCAGTTGATTCTTTGGAAGGATTACAGCCTAATAAGATTGAAATAAAAATTAATGGCCAGGAAAAATGTTTTATTCTATTCATTGGAATATAAAGTTACATTTTAAAAGCACTTAAGCGTTGAATCAATTCAAGACACATTCGACCATTATGATAAGGAGCCTTCCATGGACCAGCCTTATCATTCTTTTTGTTTGCCACACCACTTTGACTTACACTCCAAAACCACTCTCCAGAGTTTGTATCCCTAATATGTGTTTTAATGAAATTCCAGCAATCCATTGCCGCTTTTAAGTATTTTTCATATCCTGAAATTTGATAGGCATTAAAAAATCCTATCACCGCTTCGGCTTGAACCCACCAATGTTTTTCCCGGTCCAGAAAATAATACTCTTTTTCATAATGTAATCCACCATTAGAATCCATTCCCTGTTCTATCGTCACATGGGCCATGCGAATAGCAATTGCTTTTGCTTTTTTGATCAACGTTTTATCTCCCAAAACTTCCGTGGCTTCTAACAATAACCAGCTGCTTTCTATGTCATGCCCATAGGATACAGCCTCAGATTTTGACACCCATCTTTCATCAAAAAACAAATGCAAATGATTCGATTTTAGATCAATAAACTTATCGATAAAACATAGAATTAAATTTTTGAGCGAGGCTTTAATAGTGTCCGTTGGATTTACCCTACATAAATTGGTATATGCCTCCAATATATGCAAATGGGTATTCATGGTCTTGACCTCATTTTCATCTTTCTCGCTTAATCTCACATCTTCCATCCGTTTCCAATTTTCAGTGAAAGCTTCAAAGTATCCTCCATATATTGGGTCAAGACTAAACCTATCGATTAGATGATACAATTCAACGGCCAGTTTTAGGGATTGCGAATTTTTTCTCAATTGATAATATTCTGTAAATCCATAAATGCCAAAAGCTTGTGCATAGATTTGTTTTTTGAGATCAACAGGTTTTCCTTTGAAATCAAGCATCCAATACAATCCGCCATTTTTTTTATCCAAAAAATATTCGCATAAATAATCATAGGCTCTATCGGCTATTTGTCCGTATTTTTCACTTTTGGTTGTATTGGCTGCTGCCGAAAATGCCCAAAGTATGCGAGTATTCAAGATTACTCCTTTTTCCGCTTCTTCAACTATTGTATTAGCTCCATCAATTCTTCCATAAAAACCACCATTGGCTCTATCCATCGTATTATCTTGCCACCAATCCAGAATTGAAGCCAACTCCTCTTCCATTTCTACTTTTAACCTCCTTAATCTTGAATTAACCATGGTATTCTTATTTAATAATAGAAAGTCCTTTTAGATTTCTTTTTAGCACCTCCTTCACATCCTCATCACGCCTATGCCCGAGGATGCCAAAAGCATTTTTGTACCCGTTCTGAATTAATAAATGGAGCATTTCTTTTTCATGATCACCATTCCCCAAATCTATAATATCCTTGGTTCCTTTTTGAACTCCACTTAGATTCACAGACCACAAATAAGGAATAATTTCACCTATAAACTCTGGATAATACTCGACTTGATCATAACTGTGATGAAAGTTGTAAATCAGTCCGAGGTCAAATTTTGGTAACGCTTTGATTATCCTGATCTGATTTAAGGGCTCACCCAACCAATCTCCGTGATTGTATAGGGCAATTTTGCAATTTAAATCACTTGCTCTTTCGCATAAATAATAAATCATTTTACTGCTCTTATTCAATGCTTCTTTGTCTTTCAAACCTTCTACAAAATTGGGATGAAAGGCAACCCATATTTGAGTTTCGAGTTTTGCTAATTTTAAGTTTTTTAGCAATTGTTCATTCGACTCGTTTAATTGACCCACCTTATCCCAGCGATCATCTATCCAAATATATACTGCTCGCACCTGAATGCCTTTATCTTCAGCCAAAGACCATTCTCTTGTCATTTCCGGCAAATGCTCTTTTCGCCAATCATAAGCGTATTGTTGGAATCCCAATTCCGAGAGCATTTGAATTCTGGCTTCGGGAGTCCTTTTTTTAGCATCAAAAGGTACAATACACCATGGATATAGATTGTCCATATCAAAGAGACCATCTTTCTTATTTGAGCAAGAGAATAAAAGAGAAACAAGCACTAGAAAGAGTGTGTTTTTGCTAACCATTGCTATTCATTAATTCAAGATTTCTCTGAATGAGTTTATTTCTTGTGGCCACACTTTCTGCCGATCGCAATCCATCTTCAGGAGTATTCATAACATAGTCCAATAATTGATCTATCGTAGAAGTGGCTACATGCATTCGTGTATCTGATGACGCATAATAGATAAACACTTCTTGCCTTTCATTTACAATCCAGCCATTGCTAAAAACAACGTTGGAAACATCACCAACCCTTTCTTCTCCTTTGGGTGCTATAAAATGGCCGGCGGGTCTATGTATAATGATCCAGGGTTTTTCCAGATCGGTCATAAACATATACAACACATATCTTAATCCCGCGGCAGTATTCCGTACTCCATGCGCCAAGTGCAACCAGCCTTTATCGGTCTTAATGGGGGCAGGACCTTGCCCGTTTTTTACTTCTTTTATCGTGTGATAAACCTTCGAGTCCACAATGACTTCATTTTTGATTTCTGCGTTCATTATTGAATCTGTAAGTCCCCATCCAATTCCACCGCCTCCGCCAACGCTGATAAAGCCATCTTGTGGTCTGGTATAGAGCGCATATTTACCTTCCACAAATTCGGGGTGGAGCACTACATTTCGTTGTTGACCGGAATAGGTGATGAGATCGGGCAATCTTTCCCAAGTCTCCAAGTCCTTGGTTCGCGCGATTCCACATTGCGCTTCTGCGGCTGAAGTATCATCAGGTTTATTCTGATCTTTTCGTTCCACACAAAACAATCCGTATATCCATCCATCTTCATGTGGCACCAATCGCATATCATAGACATTGGTGTCTGGATTGTCAGTTTCCGGCATGGTAATCGGGTAGTCCCAAAATTTAAAGTTATCCACACCATTTGGACTTTCTGCGATGGCAAAGAAAGATTTTCGATCATCTCCTTCGACCCTGACCGATAGTATGTATTTGCCTTTCCATAACATGGCCCCAGCATTGAATGTGGCGTTTATTCCAAGCCGTTCCATCAAGTAAGGATTGGTTGCTTCATTCATATCATACCTCCAAAAAAGGGGGGTATGTGCAGCGGTAAGCACTGGATTCTGCCACCGCTGATATATATTATTACTTGTTGCATTGGGAATATTTTTTCTTTGAATTAGAGCCTGATGCTCTGAAATCATCTCTTCAAGTTCGCTTTTAAAACTCATTCTACTCTTCAATATTTTAATCTTTATTTTTTTGAGAAAACAATTATGCCTGGATCCCGATGGAGTTTTCACCGCAGATATTATTGTTATACGATGGGCGTTTTTCGCTTAAAATCGTCCTGCAACCGTACAATGTCATCTTCGTCCGATGGCTGCGACGGATCCGTATGAATCCAAATTTCAGCAATTACCCCCCATGAGTCTAAACCAATCAATCGATGACGTTCCTGCAAATCCATGGTCAGCATTCGACCTTTTTCGTATACTGCCATGGGGTTTTCTTCATCTGTCATGCTGCGAATAATGCCCACCGTTCCTTCTACCACTTTCCAAATTTCTTTTCTTCTGAAATGATATTGCCAGGAGAGTCTTTTATTCGGAGTGACTAGCAGTATTTTGGGACTTACTTTTTGATTTTTAAGAATCAGACCTTCCGGTAGTTCGGGGAAATAGTCCCGAATAAACTTTGGAGCAAATTGTTCGTCTATCACCCAAAAACCACCCCAAGGTCGATTTAAATCCTTTCGTTCAAATTCAAACCCTTCGTTCAGCAATTGTTGCTCAATCTTGTTAAATCGTTCTTTCATCTTACATTTTTCAATGACTTCAATTTATGTTTCGTTATAATCTACGGGATAATCCTCAATCTTGTCGTACCAGTTGAATTTGAGTATGACCGTACAAATTGCCACGACCAAAAGACTCAGTAGAAAGTGATTCCAGTTTTTGATAACCATGAATATCGGAGAAGCAGTTATCGCCGTTTGCCAAATGATACCTACCACGACATTGAGCATATCTCTGCCAAAGTCCTTATTCTTTTTTACTTCTGGATTCTCCGCTACTACTTTATCATGAATTGGTTTCCAAAAACCCCATGGCCTGGTTTTTAAATAGAATTTATTGAGAACATCTTCATCATCTGGAGGTGTCAAATAACTTCCCAGAAAACATCCAATCAAGGATATCACAAAATTAATCGGAAAGGCTTCCAATGCCGTCCAATCGGGTAGGGCATATGGTAAGATCAGAGCGGCCAGAATTCCTCCAACCATACCCCAAAAATACCCAAACCCGTTAAATCTCCACCAATACCATTTCAATAGATTTGCAGCGGTATATCCTCCGTACAAAGCTGCTACCAACCAATCAATTATAGTATTGAGAGAATCCAATGCAAATCCGAATATGGTTCCAATTATGACCACCGCAATGGAGCACAAATAACTCATATGAACATATTTCTTATCGGAGGCATTGGGGTTAATATACCTTTTGTAGATATCATTGACCAAATAGGCCGGAGCTGCATTTACAGAAGCCGCAAATGATGACATAAAAGCCGCGAAAAGACCAGCGATCAATAATCCCATCAATCCGACGGGAACAAAGTTTTTGATCGCAAAGGGTAATATTTGTTCGAAATCTACAGCTTCACCCATGCTATTTAATTCATCGCTAAAAAATACAAGCGCCAAAATGGTCAGTCCTGCAATGAGCATATATCTGGGAAACAACAAAACTACATTGACCAATCCACTCATCTTTGCTGCGTCTTTGGGGGATTGAGTTGAAAGCACCCGTTGCATATCATAATTGGGAGCCGGACCTGCCATACTTTGTAATATCCCTTTTAGCAAAATCATCATGAAAAAGATCGTAAACAATTCCCATCCATCCTCTGATATTTTTGTATTTGCGGAGTCCATGATTCCCGACCAATCCAATCCCAGTTCCCAGGAGAAAAATATATTTCCCCAGTCTTCTGGAATAAATGGTGCCAGAGCCTCTGGCGAAACTTGTTGCATGGCAATTATTCCAATGGCTATGCTGGCTATTGTCATGATGGCGTATTGCAATACTTCTGTGAAAACTACGCTGTACATACCTCCCTTTATTACGTATAAGGCCGTTATTCCCGTGAAAATTAACCCATAAAAAATCTCATTTGTAGCCGGATCAGGGGATAGTTCCCAGGGAAGAAAAACAGTAGCGAATTTTCCTATTCCAATAAAGCCGTATGCGACATAGGTGATGACAACTACGATTGCAAAAAAGATTACAATCAGGTTTGATAAATTGGCTCCTCTGCCGCTACCAAATCGAAATTTGATCCATTCTGCACCGGTCATTACACCTGATCTTCTTAACCAAATGGACAAAAATATCATCATGAAAATTTGATTGAATACCGGCCAGAGCCAGGGTATCCATACACTTTTGAGTCCATAGATAAAAAGCAACATGACCATCCACATGGTACCGCTAATATCAAACATCCCGGAAGCGTTTGACAAGCCGAGGTAGTACCACTTAATGTTGTTCCCACCTAAGAAGTAGCTTTTAATATTCGTAGAAGCTTTCTTGGATATCCAAAAACCGATTCCTACGGTGAGGATCAAATAAAAAATGATAATGGCGATGTCAATGGTATGAAGATGCATAAGGAATGGATTAGTTACATAGGTGCGGTGAAATGCTTTTATTAATCAGAGCGTTAGATATGCCCATTTATTTTTTAGATAATTTGTATAAAGCAGGAAGCTTATCCTCGAAGAGCATAACGGGATCTTTGCTGAATTCAATAAAATTGGAGGCACTTGCATGACGAGGGTAGGGAGCGTAATGATGTGTAGGTCTGTCATTCCTCCAAACCAATAACCAAGCAATTTTCTTTGCTTCAGGGTCGGATTTTATGGCATTAAGCAACTTGTCTGTCCACCATTTTTCCTGGGGTATCGATTCTAATCCTGTTTCCGTGAGTGCAGCAATTTTACCTTTAGTTTCGGCTAATTTTACAATAGTCCTTAGACGAGTTGTAAGGTTGTTTATATTCCCATGTGCCCCAACATCGTGGTAATCGTCCAACCCCAAAATATCTACCCACTCATCACCTGGATAGCGTTCAAGATAATGTTCTTCATCTTTAAAAATATCAGGAGAATAGGCATATAAAATATTATGCAGACCTTTCTTATCTCTCAGATAGGCAACCGTATAGTGCCATAGCGACTTGTATTCTTCCGGGGTACAATAGTTTGCTCCCCACCAAAACCAATTTCCCGTATGTTCATGAAACGGGCGGAAAACAATGGGAATCTTCTCTTTAAAAATAAAACCCACCTCCAAATCTTCCATGAAATCGGCAAACAAGTCGAGTTTTTTTTGATACGCCTGATGATTTTTTCCGCCGGGCAAAATGGATGCTACTACATTGAGGCTGTCTTCAATATCCCACGCATTACCACCTGTGGCAAAATTATCAAAATGCCAACTCACGGTATTGATTCCTCCCATCCTATAGACTTCCTTCATCCAGTCTTTCATCTGATCAAAATAGACTGAATCAATATTGAAGGGGGATTGTCCCAATTTGCCCAATTCCCAGCCAATAACGGAGGGGTATTTCCCACAAACGTCCTTTACATCAGAACGTTTTTGATGCCAATCTTTCCACTCCACACCATAGGCAAGACCATCTTGATGACCAAACAAAATACGCTCTTCAGAAATTTGTTGTAAGTTATCGTAAAGTGCCTTTGTAGGATGAGAAGCATTACGATCAGCCGTTTGAATTAATGCAAATCTCGGATCTTCGTAAAATCCATAATAGTATATCATTGAAATTGATGCGATCAATAACAATACACCTCCAATTTTTAATATTTTCATTGATTATTGTTGACTATTGAAAACTGTGTGTATGACAAAATTTACAAAATGGATCGAGAAGAGGTCGGAGACAGTTTCTCTCGTTTAACACTCCAACGATGCAAAGGTCTCTGACCCATTGCTCTTCTGCCACTAAATGCATTTTGTCATAAACACGATAACTGTTGTTCTGGAATTTTCCATTTCCGAGAATAGGAAATTATCCATCAAAAAAGGCGGAACTTTTACCATCCTGGATTATTCTCATTGATGAGGGCATTGGATGCGATTTCCTCCGAAGAAATAGGAAATAGTTTTTGATATTCCAGTCTGGAACGATTAGCAGCTTGCATGGTTTCCACCCAAATTCCCCAACGAATAAGGTCCCATCTTCTTTGAAATTCACCGTACAGTTCATGTCTTCGTTCAAGGCGTATGGCTTCTCTGAATACTCCTTGTGACATTCCCATTTCCAAATCTTCCAGTCCTGCTCGTTGTCTTACTTGATTTACAGCATCGTATGCTGCTGAGCTGGGCCCATTCACTTCATTTTCCGCTTCCGCAAATAATAAGAGTACGTCCGCATATCTTAGAATAATGGGATTCGTTCCGTTTTCATCTTTGACTTGAGATTGCAAATCCACGTATTTTCGAATAAAAATTCGCGGTGTTCCCTTTACAGTACCTCCATCCATCAATTGGTATGTATTCGACCCGAATCTTCCAAAACCATTGTCAAATACTCCTTCACTCAGGACACCTACTACGGATGAAGGCAAGCTTCTAAAATTGTGCCATTCGTCCCCATTAAGATCTGTCCAGGCTCCAAAAAGAGCGTCTTCAAAACTGACTCTCTTATCTTCTTTTTCAAATGTGCTGTAAAAATCTTCTCTCATGGAAATGCCTCCCAGACCACCGCCACCGGCATAATTTGTATTTCCGGGGATATAATATCTTGGCATTTCGGGCCCCTCATTGGGAGCTTGAGTCGCTTGAATGGAAAAGAGCATTTCGTTACTATTGTCTTGCGATTCTTGCGCAAATACATTCATGTACTCTGATTCGAGCTGAGGGAATCCATTGGCGGACATGTTTATCACGTTTTGACAAGCTTCCAGCGCATCATTGTATGCACTTGTATTTCCGACTTGAGCACCGGCAACATTCATTTTGACTTTGGCCAATAAGCCCCAAGCCGCGGGAGCAGTAGGTCGACCTCTATCCGCTTCGGTAAAGTATCCGTTGGTGAAGTTTTCCGGTAAGAGTCCTGCCGCAGTTTCCAAGTCTGAGGCTGCTTGATCGTATACTTCTTCAACCGGACTTCTTGCCAGATCTGGAGAATCAACTGAAGGGTCATAGGATTTGATACGAATGGGAGCATCACCAAACCATCTTCCTACCTCAAAATAGCAATATCCTCTCATAAAATAGGCTTGTCCAAGCGCCGCATTTTTTGCATCCTCATCCAGAAAATCAATATCGGATACACGATCAATTACATTATTCGCACGGTTGATCACCTGATAAAAACCTCTCCACGGACGTTCGATATACCATTGCCCATTTTGGTTGCCTGTATACCCACCGGCAATCCAGTCCAAACCCAACATGTCATCATTTTCCAATGCAATCGAAACCCAGGAAGGTTGTACCCATAATTCCCAGGTCATAAGCGCGTCGTACATGCCATTTACTGCGGCATTGACTTCATTTTCGTTGGAGTAATAATCTTTGGGTGCTTGAAAAGTAAACACTTCTTCTTCTAAAAAATCATCATTACAAGAGATAGAAATTAGAAGCAAGCTGAACAGAAAAAATATCTTGAATTTCATTTTAATGAATTTTACTTTTTTAATGACGTTATCATTTAGAATACTAAATTGCAACCCACCATGATGGTCCTTGCTTGAGGATAATTGCCCAGATCAACTCCTTTCATAGCGGCACTCGAAAATGCGCTCACTTCTGGATCATATCCGGAATAATTGGTTTTTGTCCATAAATTGATGGCGTTAATGTAGAATCGTGCACTTGAGAGCCACTTTATTTTACTAGCGTTTAGCGTATAGCCGATTTGAACATTTTTCAATCTCAGATAACTTCCATCTTCTATAAATCGATCCGAAAATCTGCTGTTGCCATTGTTGAGGTTTATTTGTCTGAAATTATTGCTGGAGCCTTCCTCGGTCCATGCACTTTCGTATACAGAAAGCGGTATATTTCTTCTGCCATCCAGATTGTGGAATCTAATATTCAGGGTATTAATGATATCAGCCCCTTGCACACCTTGAAATAGGAAACTAAAGTCAAACCCTTTGTAAGCAAATGAATTGGATAAGCCCCAAATGAAGTTTGGATTTACATCTCCAATAATTGATCGATCCGCATCAGAAATTATACCGTCATTGTTTACATCTTTGTATCTTATTTGACCTATTGCAGCATCCGATTGAGTTTCTATAAAGGCTTGTACTTCTTCTTCATTTTGAAAAATACCGTCTTCCACATAACCATAGATAGCACCAATCGGCACGCCTACACGTTGAATGAATGGAAATACAGTCAATCCGTTTCCTGCGCCTAGTCGATCGGCAAATTGTTCCTCTACATCTCCCAAATCTGTGATTTCATTGCGATTGACAGAAATGTTGCCGCTCATTTGCCATGTGAAGTCTCCTTGAATAGGGTATCCTCCGATTTCAAATTCGTACCCATTGTTTTGAATATTTCCCGCATTGATCAACGCACTCGTGAATCCCGTATTGGGTGCAAGTGTTATGTTTTGCAGTAAATCCGAAGTCTCCTTTTGGTAGAGGTTAATAGTCGAAAAGAGTTTACCATTCCAAAATTCAATATCCAATCCGGCATTGAATTGGGTAGTCGTCTCCCATCTTAAGTTGTTGTTTTGTAATCTGCCTTCAATTACGGCGGGAACGAGTTGATTATTAAATGAAGTGGTAACTCCTTGTATGGTTGCCAATGACTGATAAGGATTTATCGCTTGATTGCCAGATTGACCATAGCTCAAACGTAATTTTAAATTAGAAATGGACTCAATGTTTTTGATAAACGTCTCCTCACTTGCTCTCCAGCCAAAGGCAAACGAATAAAAAGGAGCCCATTTGTTATTCTCAGCAAATTTTGATGATCCATCGTATCGGAATGTTCCCGTAAAAAGATATTTCTCTCTTAATGTATAATTTATTCTGCCCAGATATGACGCTAATTCCCATTTTGAAGAATTCGTTCGGGTGGGTACATGAGATAAACCGTTTTGCAGTGCAAAATACGACAATTCATCATCCGGAAAATCTCGGGCTTCATTGTTTATCCAATAATCCTTATTGGTTTCATACGTGAAACCGACCAGTGCATCAAGTCTGGATCCGGAAAACTCCTTTTTATAGCGAAGTAAATTTTCATTAATCAAATTGGTGAATTCATTACTTGAAACAACAGCAAGTCCATTTAGTCCAAACCCTTCAGAAACGGTTCGAGGATAATAGGTGTTGTTTTTTCGATCTATATAATTGGCGGCCAATCTCACATCTGTCGAAAAACCAGCGAATAAATCTATCGAAGTATTAATTCCTCCGATCACCCTTGAAAAATTATGTGATTCTGTTACTTCATCGGTGTATCGCAACGGATTGGCTCCAAATTGTTGGAATACCGATGGATCTTCCAGTCTGGGGTCATCTGAATTGTTCCCAACGATCTCAACGCTTCCATCTTCATTGCGAAACAATGATTGTATGGGAGTGTAATTTAAAACAGATCGTACAATTCCACCTGCCGATTGGGTGGTGTTTGTCGTAGTTCTGACCAGGCTGTTATTAGATCTGGTAAATGCCAAATTTCCGCTAACACGGATTCTCTCATTTACCTGATAATTGATATTGGTGCGTAAGCCACCTCGTTTAAATCGGGAACCAATAATAACTCCTTGTTGATCCAAATAATTCAACATGACGGAATAATTGCCTTTTTTATTTCCACCGGAAAAGCCCAATTGGTAGTCTTTTATCGGAGCTTTTTGAAAGATAGCATCCTGCCAATCTACCTCCACATCCGGTCTGAGTTCCAGTACTTGACTGATGGTTGGTTGGGTAGGATTAGCCAGGGAATCCGGAGCCCACAAAAATGAACTCGCCGGAATGCCCGCATTGGCATAGGCGGTATTTTGATACTCCATGAATTTTTCCGCATCCAGCAATTCAATTTTATTAATTACTTCCGAAACACCATAAGCCACATTCAGGGATACTTTGCCACCTCCTTCTTCTCCTCTTTTAGTAGTAACTAATACCACGCCATTTGCTCCTCTGGATCCATAGATTGCTGTGGCTGATGCGTCTTTTAATATTTCAATACTTTCAATATCCGAAGGGGACAGGGTAGCCAGAACATTCGTATTGGAAATGATCTGATTGTTTGGTTCGCTGGCACCAAGGTTATTCGCTGTAGCTGCGGGATTGGTTACAGGAATACCATCAATTACATAGAGAGGTTGATTTCCACCTAAAATTGAGTTGGTACCTCGTATTTCTATGCTGATTCCTGCTCCCGGAGCTGCATCACCCTGTGTAACATTAACACCTGCGACCCTGCCTTGAAGACCTTGTTCTAAAGAAGTAATCGTTGTTTTATTCAAATCAACTGCCTTAATGGAAGAAACAGAACCTGTTAGATCACTTTTCCTGGTTTGGCCGTATCCCACAACTACAATTTCATCAATTAAATTAGTATTGCTTGCCAATTGCACATCTAAAGAAAAATCATCTTCGATTGTGATTCTTTGGGAGGTGAAACCTGTATAGCTTATTTCGATAACATGTCCCGGCTCTGCGTTAATCGAAAACCTTCCATCAATATCAGAAACAACGCCTTGCGCTGTGCGCTCATTGTAAACGGTTGCACCAATTAAAACTTCTCCGTCATCCATAGAAGTAATCAATCCAGTTACTTCTATAATTTGCGCAATTGAGGCATGGGAAGCGAGTAGTAAAAAGATAAAAATGCACCTCCTCGGTACGTCCTTATTCTTATAAAATAGATTTTTCATATAGCAGTTTGATTTTATGCTCAACTATTGAGTATTGAATTTCTAAATCAAAATTGAGAAAACTGCACATTACATAAAGAGGGAAATTTTACATATAGCGGTGGTAAATATTTCATTTTGGCACATATGCCAAATAAAATTTTATTGTGTTACAAATACCCCCTGTTTTTGCAAAGAATGTCCATCTTCATCCACCTCCTTCAAATCTACCTTTATGCATACCAGAACGGACTGGTTAACATGAAAAACGAAACCAAAATTTTTAACTACAAAACACTTTAACTATGAAGAATTCTTTACATGCTATAATTACCTTAATTCTAGT
Organism: Bacteroidota bacterium; assembly: GCA_039194925.1. Lineage (GTDB taxonomy): Bacteria > Bacteroidota > Bacteroidia > Chitinophagales > Saprospiraceae > CAJXUU01. The sequence continues at coordinate 16,886 of JBCCVV010000057.1, read as the reverse complement.
AGCGTGTTTTGCAACTGACATAAATGCACAATGTGCTGATAATCTAGTTGCAAATGGTGGGTTTGAAGATGGGATGACCAATTGGTGGAATTGGCACGATAATAACCCAGATGCTTATTCTTTCACTTTGGACACCATGGCTTACTCGGGGGATAGCAGTGCAGCCATTAATGTTTTAGTTGGGGCAGGTGATCTCACCAGTTTTCAAGGCGGTGAATATAATAACCGACCTGATGAGGTACCTGTAACTGCGGGCGTTCCTTATCAAATTAGTTTCGCTGTCAAAAGCTCTGTACCTGATGCAATGGTTTCCGTCTGGATAAAGGATGAAAATGATAGCTGGTTTACCTTGCATAATGAGTTCTTTACGGTAGGCACGGAATGGCAGGTTGTGACCAGTGAATTTACGTCGGACGTAGATCGGGCGGATGTACATATGGAGCTAAAAGTATATAGTGAAAATATCAATGAACCGTATACCGTGTGGTTTGATGATGTATTCATTTGTGATGCTACACCTAAAACAGCAACTTGTGAAACCAACCTCCTGGCCAATCCTGGATTCGAAGGTTTCCCTAATGGTACAGCAGAATGGTGGACTTGGCACGGTGGCACAGCAGAAGCATATGCATTCTATGCCAGTGATGATGCTTTCTATGGAGATAGCAGTGCGGTGATTGATGTCCTATGGCCGTCAGATGATATAACGACTGGACCGGCGGAATATAACAATAGAGGAATGGTGGTTCCAGTCGTAGGTGGAGAATTTTATGAAGTAAATTTTGCGGCAAAAAGTACGATAGATCAAACCAACATTCAGGTTTGGATAAAGGATGAATTCGACAGTTGGATTACTATTCATAATACGGATATGAATATCACTACAGAATGGGATGAATACTCTTTTATCTTTCAAGCGGATGCGGATAGAGCCGATATTCATATGGAATTAAAAGTGTTTAATGCGGGGTTTGAGCCATATCAAGTATTTTTTGACGAAGTAGCTATTTGTGCTTCCAATCCATCAACCGTAACGTGCGCAGATAACCTTGTATCCAATCCTGGAGCAGAAGACGGGCTAACGGATTGGTGGACCTGGCACGGTGGAGATGAGACGGACTACTCATTCGAAACAAGTTCAGAATCTCAGGTAGGCGAGAGTAGTTTATTGGTTCGAGTGCTAAAACCTACGGCAGATATTACTGGAACTGGAGAATTTAATAGCAGACCACAGGAGTCACCTGTCGTTGCGGAACAGAACTACAAAGTTTCGGTATGGGCAAAAAGTACCCTGGACGGGGCTGGTATACAAATGTGGATAAAAGATGAGTTTGATGGATGGACTACTATTGGAAATGATGAAGCCAATGTGACTACAGATTGGGCCGAATATTCATTTATTTTTGCGAATGAAACGGATCGTGATGATATTCATTTGGAGCTTAAAGTCTTTACAGATGGAGCCACAGAGCCCTATGATGTATGGTTTGATGAGATCTCTATTTGCGAAACGGATGAAGATCCCGGGTCTGGAGAACCTATGGAGGAAATATTTGATTTTGGGGCATTGGATACGCTTATTGGATGCAGTACCAACTTAGCTCTAGACTTTTCAGATGTTGATATGGATAATGACGGCGAAGGATGGGAAATGTGGGATGGAGATGGTGAAAATACATTGTCCACATGGGCGTTAGATCCAGTGTTGCCCTATTCCGGGGGGAATTCTGTCAGAGTTGATGTTCCGGAAAATCATAATGTAGCAGAATTACATCATCGTTTTGGAGAGCGATTCAATCTATTAGAAGGGGTTGAATATACATTAACAATTTGGGCAAGAAGCAATGTGCCAGATGGCGACACCGTTAGGGTACGTGCCCGAACGGTGCGAGACACAGATTGGAAAGAACCTGGTTTTGGTAATTTTATGGTTACTTCCAATGTGTGGAAAAATTACTCATTTACATTTACTCCAGAGGAAGATTGGAACAATGCTTTTGTGGATTTGCATGCCAGAAGATGGAACGAAGCAGATTTTACAGAGGCATATGCCGTATGGTATGACAATGTTCAACTGTGTTCATCAGAAGACGCTACAGTTACAATTGACGGTTCTGTAGGGATCGCCGAATTGGAAGAACTGGGTGTAAGTATCAATCTTGCTCCAAATCCAATTTTTGCATCTCAACCAGCAGAACTTAAGATTTCTTCCGAAAAACGATTGAAGAATACAACCATAAAGGTTATTGATATTTTGGGACAGACCGTTGAGGAAATCAGGACTGATATACAAACTGGTACCCAACGCATAGAAATATCTACAGACGATTTAGTTCCTGGCTTTTTCTTTGTGAATATTCAATATCAGGATTATATCAAAACGATCAAACTCCAAGTGGTTAAATAATGTAAGTAGACGCATTGGCTCTTTGGGTTTGTGGCTTAATCCAGAGAGCCAAATTCAAATCCCATATCTCAGGATGAAGTAATTAAAAAACATATTGTTAAGCCCTTTGCATAATCTTGAATGCCAACTTATCGTGTTTTTTCGTCGCGTCCCGCCCTAGCGGGATGCATCTCAAAAAACACTTCAATTTGACAATCAATCTGTTGCAAATCATGTTAACATACGTTTTCAATAACTTCAGGTTTTTAGTACAAGTATTTCTTAGAATTATTGAAAATTCTTGGAGAGGGAGTCGAAGGTCTTTGACTCCTCTCTTTTCAAAACTTAAATGGTAATATAAATTCATGAAACAACTAGTATACATAGTCTTATCCTTGTTTTGTAATGTTGCTTTATTTGGTCAATCCGTTGAAAAATACGGGAAATTTGAGACCGATGTTGCTTCATCCATTGAATACGAAAATCCTTATAATTATGATGAAGTGACGGTAGCGGCTACATTTACAGCACCGGATGGCCAACAGTTTAATGTGGATGGATTTTATATCGAAAATTTTGATTTGGATACCTCCAACGGTGGATTGTCACCTTCAGAAGTAGGATTTAAAGTTCGCTTTTCTCCCAATCAAACAGGAGTGTGGAATTATGAGCTGGCAATAATAGATTCTACCGGAACCAATACAGTTGGGACTTCATCTTTTGAATGTGTAGAAAGTGCTGCGGAGAATAATCATGGATTTGTAAGAAAAAATGATTCTAATTACTTAAGCTTTGACGATGGTGATCAATATATATTGGTGGGTGAAAACATGGCTTGGCAGACTGGAAATACAGTAAACAATTACAAATCCTGGATTGGCAGATTGTCTGATTTTGGAGGCAACTTCATCCGGCTTTGGCACGCGCATTGGGGGCTTGGCATCGAGTGGAAAAATGGCTGGAGTGGCTTTAAAGGACTGCGAAATTATCAACAAATTAAAAGCAGATATCAAGATTGGCTGTACGATTTTTGCGCAGAAAAAGGAGTCTATGTTATGCTCTGTATCCAGCATCATGGACAAGTTTCAAGTCAAGTCAACCCCAATTGGAATGATTCTCCCTACAATGTAGCTAATGGCGGACCATGTCAAAATACCTGGGACTTTTTTACGGATAGCCTGGCCATTGCACATACAAAAAATCGGTTGCGATATATCGTCGCACGATGGGGATATTCGAAAAATATCATGGCCTGGGAGTTGTTTAACGAGGTCGAATGGACAGACAATTATTCCAATCATAAAGAAGAAATAGCAGAGTGGCATTTTGAAATGTCTAGTTACCTTAAATCCATAGATCCATATGGGCATATCGTTACGACCAGTTACGCTCATGATGACGAGGACCCTTTGGTTTGGTCCAGTTCGGATATGGATATTACGCAAACCCATTTCTATAATAATGTTCCCAATATCGAACGTGTTTTGGCTGGTGGAGTTAGAAGATATTTGAACGACTATCAAAAACCAACCTTGACCGGAGAATTTGGTCTGGGCGGCTCATCCGAGTTGGCGAATAATGATCCGGATGGAATACATCTGCATAATTCACTTTGGGGGGCATTGATGGCAGGAGGAATGGGAACGGGAATGACCTGGTGGTGGGACAGTTATATCCACCCTTTAGATTTATATTTTCATTTTGATGGAGTCGAAAAGTATTCGAGGAGAGTTGCTTTTCTTGATCGAAAGTTGAAGCCAGGTAAGTCAGCGGTTTCGGGAGCCATTGGAGATTTGAATTTGACTCCTTCGTCTGGATGGGGTACGGTAGCAAGCGATTCGATTGTTATTGATGAGTTTGGGCAAATAATACCGGAAGATGCTACGTTGGGTCAATATTTATATGGCTCTCAATGGAATACGCAATATCGAAGTCCACCTAGATTTTACGTGAATTATCCCGATTCGGGGTATTTTCAGGTACGAACTTCTTCGGCCAATGGGCAATCTCCACATATCGCAATTTGGGTAGATACTGTTATGGTATTCGTGGATTCACTCGCTTCGACAAATACGATTTATGAAATTGGAATTCCTGCTGGAGAGCATATTATCGAAGTGGACAATACGGGGACCGATTGGATTACAATTGCTGGGTATACGTTCTCAGATTTGGGATCAAAGGTGGATAGTTATTTATTAACTGCGGAAGAAAATAATTACGCTGCAGGTTGGGTATTGAATAATGAGTACAATCATGAAAATGTGGTGGATTTTGGTGAGCCAGATCCTGTTAGCGAAGCATCATTAATCATTCCTGAGTTTGAAAATGGCAATTATTTTGTGACATGGCTGGATTGTTTGACAGGTGAGGTCATGTACGATGAATTGATTGAAGTTGGTGATAGTAGTCTCACCGTTCAAATTCCAGAGTTGTTGTGGGATGCTGCTTTTATAATTGATACGGAACAAATGGTGGCGGTTACCGATTCTGAAGAGAATACGTTTAGTTTATATCCAAATCCTACCATCCCAGGTACTACTATCAATCTTGCCGGCTTGCAATCCAGTCAGGTGAATGGCATAGATCTGATCGATATTTCGGGCCGGCATATTTACAGTTTTCGGAATACCACCACCTATGTTGACGGCTCAATTTTATCTTTAAGATTGCCAACCGATTTAAACACCGGAATGTATTGGATCAAAGTCCAGTATGAATCAGGAAAAGTTGCAGCTCAACCTTTAGTAATAGGAAGGGAATAGAGGTTGAAAGTAGTAATGCTGTCAAAAATTCCTAATTTGACAATTAATAATTTTATTTTTCTTTGGTAAGAAGTTAATGTCTTTTATTGGGATACAAATATGAAATCTTCCTTTAACTATTTTTTGCCTGTAGGTGCAGTTCTATTCTTAATGGCGATTGGAATGTTCTTGTTGAACGTTCATTTGCTTCTTGGCCCTACTATGATTTTAGGTTTTGTAATGTTGGCCATAGGCATTCGAGCGCATAAGTTTTTCAAAGGATTTTCTTTTGCATCTTTGATTTTTGCATCGGTTACAGCTGCTCTTTTTTATCCAGGATATTTTACGAGCTGGGGTGATTTTAAATTGACTCTTTTAATTGTTCCCCTTTTGCAGGTGATAATGTTTGGTATGGGTACGGAGATGAGTGTTAAAGATTTTGTTGGTGTGATTAAAATGCCAAAAGCAGTTGGTATTGGTATATTATGTCAATTTACGATCATGCCATTGGTAGGATATAGTTTGGCTGTACTGTTTAAGTTTCCACCAGAAATTGCGGCGGGTTTGGTGTTGATAGGTGCATCTCCCAGCGGATTGGCCTCCAATGTGATGACCTATTTAGCCAAGGCAAACTTGGCGCTATCCGTTACTTTAACAGCCTGTGCAACACTTTTAGCGCCAATAATGACTCCATTGATCATGCAGAAATTGGCAGGACAATTTGTACCGATTGATTTCTATTCCATGATGTGGAGTATTTTTAAGATTGTTATCCTTCCAATCATGGCTGGATTGCTTTTTAATCATTTTTATCATGGAAAATTGAAATGGTTGGACAAGGTATTACCATTGGTGTCTATGGCCGGCATCGCCATAATTATTATCATTATTACGGCGGCAGGAAGAGATAGTCTCTTATCTATAGGATTGGCTTTAGTAGCGGCTGCCATTGTTCATAATTCACTGGGGTATTTTTTGGGATATTGGGCATGCAGAGTTTTTAAAATGCCAGAACAGGATTGTCGTACTATTGCCCTTGAAGTTGGGATGCAAAATGGAGGATTAGCCTCTGGCATTGCTCTGGAAATGGGGAAAGTAGCAACGGTTGGACTTGCACCTGCAGTATTCGGACCCTGGATGAATATATCAGGATCTTCTTTGGCGACGTGGTGGAGAGAAAGACAGGATTCGACTTCGAAGTGAAGCTTTCTAAATGCTATTTCTCCTTGGCAGTGATATGTGAATTGGGTCATGTTGTAAAGTCCAGATAATTAGATTTTTTACAAAATGAGTAATTAATACTCAATAATACTATGCTTCTGAAAAAGTACATTATTTGCCTCTTCGTAGTTATGACATTTATAGACGTAAATTGTCAGTATTCGGCGATGTCATTTAATATTAGATACGACAATAAAGGTGACGAAGAGAATTGGTGGGAATACCGAAAAGAAGAATTGGTTGAAATGGTAAGGCATTATCATCCCGATTTTCTGGGTGTACAGGAAGGCTTGATTCACCAATTAAGATTTATCGATGACATGTTTACAAAATATAGCTATATCGGAGTAGGAAGAGACGATGGAAAAGAGAAAGGAGAATTTGCAGCGATATTTTATGATAGCACACAATTTGAACTGGTGGAATCAAATACGTTTTGGTTATCCGAAACATCAAAAACTGTTTCAGTGGGTTGGGATGCTTCAATGGAAAGAATTTGTACCTATGGCTCATTTATTAATCGAAGAACCAAAAAGAAAATCTTTGTTTTCAACGCTCATTTTGACCATATTGGTAGAGAATCCAGAAGAAAGTCAGCACAATTAATAATTGACAAAATATCAGAACTAAATATCTTTCAAGAAAATATTATTGTGATGGGTGATTTTAATTGTGAACCTATGGATGATCCTATCTTACTATTCACAAAATCTTTGGAAGATGGATTAATTTCTTCTGTTATGGAAGATCATGGACCTGAAGGAACGTACAATGGTTTTGATCTGGGATCACGTACTGAAAATAGAATAGATTATATTTTTACCAGGAACATAGAAGTTTCCAAGTATATTCACGTAAACGATAGAAGAGAAAACAATCTCTTTATTTCGGATCATTTACCGGTATATATTGAGTTCAAAAATTAAATTGAAGAATGCAAATAATTGAAAACGCCAAAGTCTATGACGCCATAATCGTTGGATCAGGCGCCGGAGGAGGAATGAGTGCAAATATTCTTGCCAACGCAGGAATGAAAATAGCTGTCGTTGAAGCTGGTCCATTTTTCGACCCTAATGATCCGGAAACCATGACTCAAATGAAGTGGCCCTGGGAATCACCAAGACGAGGAGCCAGTACCAAGAGAGCTTTTGGTGATTTTGATATGTCCTGGGGCGATTGGAAGGTAGATGGAGAACCTTATACCAAAAAGGAAGGAACAGAATTTATGTGGTGGCGATCCAGAATGTTGGGAGGACGAACAAATCACTGGGGACGAATCTCCCTCCGATTTGGCCCTGATGACTTTAGGAGAAAGGATATTGATGGATTAGGAGCCAATTGGCCGATAAGCTATGAAGAACTCAAACCATTTTATGATAGATTGGATAAGATGGTTGGTGTATTTGGTACTAAAGAAGGACTTCCCAATGATCCGGATGGCTTCTTTTTGCCTCCTCCAAAGCCAAGACTCCATGAATTGTATTATGTAAAAGGAGCTAGAAAAACGGGAATACCAGTCTTTCCTTCTCGAATGTCAATTCTTACAAAACGGATCAATCAAGAACGAGGAGTATGTTTTTACTGTGGGCAATGCAACCGATCCTGTAGTGCTTACGCGGACTTCTCGTCGGGATCGGTCCTTATTTTTCCAGCAATGAACAGTGGTCAGATTGATCTATTTACCAATTGTATGGTTAAGAATGTCACGACCAATGATGAAGGTCTTGCCACCGGTGTTTCGTACATTAACAAGGAAGATCTGAAAGAATACAAACTCAAAAGTGAGGTAGTGGTACTGGGAGCTTCGGCATGTAGTACAGCCCGTATATTACTCAACTCAAGAAGCAAACAACATCCCAATGGATTGGGGAATAGTAGTGATCATGTTGGCAGATACTTACACGATAGTACTGGTGCCGGTCTTGCAGCTTTTGTACCTGCAATGATGGATCGGAAGATATACAATGAAGATGGAGTAGGGGGGATGCACGTCTATAGTCCGTGGTGGGGAGATAATAAAAAGCTAGATTTTCCGAGAGGTTACCACATTGAGATTTGGGGTGGTCTGGGAATGCCTGCATATGGATTTGGAGGGAATATGGCGGCTTTAAACGAATTCATAGGAGAAAGAGTTGGAGGATATGGAGAGAAACTGAGAAGAGATGTGAAAAGATTCTATGGAGCCACGATGGGACTTTCGGGACGAGGTGAATCGATTGCCAGATATGAAAACAGATGTACCATTGATAATAATGTGGTTGACAAATTTGGGATTCCGGTTCTTCAATTTGATTACAAATGGTCGGACTATGAGCGTCTGCAGGCAAAGCATATGATCAATACCTTTGAAGAGATTGTACACAATATGGGAGGGCAGGTAATTGGCGAAAAGCCGGGAAAAGATAAAGATTATGGGTTATTGGCTCCCGGGCAGATAATCCATGAAGTAGGAACTACGCGGATGGGGGACAATCCTCGAACCTCGGTAACCAATAAATGGCAACAACTTCATGATGCAAAAAATGTATTTGTGGTGGATGCTGGTCCATTTAGTTCTCAGGCAGATAAAAATTGCACGTGGACAATAATGGCACTAAGTATGAGAGCGAGCGAACACATTGTATGACAATTCAAAAAACGAGAAATATGAAAAGACGGGAATCATTGAAAGCATTGTTAATTGGAGGATTGGCGGGTACAGCTACTGTAACTACTTTAGGATGCAAACCGGAAGCCATTGTTGAAGAAGAAACTATTGTATCTGATAAAAGAAAAGGATACGGCCGTACGCCAAGCGAACTTGAGCATGATAAAAAAGTGAATGAGGAGATCTTTCTCACAGAAAAGGAATTAACAACGATTGCCATTCTCTGCGATATTATCCTCCCCGCAACAACAACTGCTGGTTCAGCCACAGATGCTAAAGTGCCGGAATTCATAGATTTTATAGTAAAAGATTTGCCAATGCACCAATTGCCAATCCGAGGCGGTCTCATGTGGCTTGACGGAGAATCTAATTCGAGATACGGTAAAGAGTTCGACCAATGTACAGATGAAGAACAAATTGCTATCGTGGATGATATAGCCTATCCGGACGTGGAAAAAAAGAATCCGTCTATAGCACCTGGCATTTCATTTTTTAACCGAATGAGAAGCTTGACATTGACAGGTTATTACACTTCAAAAATGGGAATTGATGATCTTGGATATGCAGGAAATAGACCAAATGTTTGGGATGGGGTGCCTCAGGATGTCTTGGATAAACACGGTATGGCATATGATCAAGAATGGATGCCGAAGTTTGTAGATCAATACAGTAGAGATGAACAAGCGGAATGGGATGGGGATGGGAACTTGTTAAATTGAAGATGGAAAATTGAAGATGGAAAATTCTGAGACAAATCTGTTTGTTATTGACAATGTCTTTGTGAATAGCGATAATCCTGTAAGGATTTAACATTCTAGCTCTGGATTGCAATCCAGAGCTAGAATTTAAGTAAATCTAATTTTGGCGGCATTTTTGGTCAAAAATGATGACAAAATTAGCATTGGCAGTTACAAAATGTGATTACTGAGGAGCTAATAAAGTCACACGCATAGCCAGAACCTTTATAATTGAAGATGGAAAATTTTGAAGTTTTGCGGCTAATTCATGATTTAGAATATTCACTAGGACTGATCCCAAACTCTTTTTTAAATTGATCTCTAAAGTACTTCAGGTCATTATACCCAACCATATAGGTGACATCAGATACATTGTATTGCTTTGTTTCCAAAAGCTGTGCAGCTCTTTGAAGACGAATCTCACGAATAATTTTGTTTGGTGATTTTCCCGTTAAAGCTTTTAGCTTACGATATAATTGCATCCGACTCAAATAAATCGAGTTGGCCAATTCATCCACAGAGAAATCAGAATTGTCAATATTCTTTTCAACTACTACTTTAATTCTGGTAAGCAATTCTTCGTCAATTGAATTCATCACAACGCCGGAAGGACTGAGGTCAAAATTTTTAGCAAATTTCTCTCGCAGTTTAATTCTTGAATCAATCAAGTTTTTGATTCTTGCTTGCAATAATTGCATATTAAACGGCTTTGTTACATAATCATCTGCTCCCTTTTCAACACCGTCAATTTTGAAGATTAATGATGTCCTTGCGGTAAGTAATATAATCGGTATATGGCTCGTAGTTAAATCTGATTTCAACCGATGACACATTTCAATTCCATCCATTTCGGGCATAGAAATATCTGCAAGAATGAGATCCGGGAGCTCTAAATTCGCCTTTGTCAAACCATCTTTACCATCAATAGCCTCAAGAACCTTGTATCTATTTTCCAAATTTTCTTTTAGATACGATCTAATGTCTGCATTGTCTTCTACCAATAGTAAAATAGGTTTTTCCTTTGAATCATTGGAAACGATTTCTTCGGTCGAACTGTTCGGTATTGCTTCTGGATTTTCAATCAAATTCTTGGTTAAGTACGTTTCGATCGCTTCTTCGTTTTGAAATTCAGTTACTATTTCATTTTCGGCAAAATGACTGTTTCCTTTGGAGAGTTGGAAACTAAACGCACATCCTTTTCCAGGCTTATTATTTTCTACCCAGATTCGTCCATGATGCGCATTAATTATTGATTGCGACAGTGCCAACCCAATACCGGTACCGGGTTTTCTTTTTTCCTTTAACTTCTCTTCAATTTGATAAAATCGATCAAAAATGTGATGAATCTGATTTTCAGGGATGCCATCACCACTATCTGTTACCTTAATTGTAACATAGCCATTTGGTTTTTCTTCCTGAGTGATAAAAATTTCAACCTTACCATTTTCGGGAGTAAACTTTAGAGCATTTGATAAAAGGTTAAATAGAACTTTCTCCATTTGATTGCGATCAAACCACACGTGTATGTCCTCATGTTCAAAGTAATATTTTAAACTGATATTTTGCTGTAGGGCCAAGCCTTTAAACGACAATATTACTTCTTGGGTAAATTCAATAATATTTCCTTTGGCAACTTTCAGCTTCATCAATCCGGCGTCATTCTTCCGAATGTCCAGGAGCTGATTAATCATGGTCAGTAGCCGATTGGCATTATTATGCATTCGAACCATGGATTCATGAAACCGCTTTTCAAATGGTTTTTCTTTGATGTATTGTTCCAGTGGGGAGAGAATTAAGGTAAGAGGTGTTCGCAATTCATGCGAGATATTGGTAAAAAACTGAAGCTTCATCTTATTTACTTCCTTCAGTTTTTCCTGTTCCAATTTTTCCAATTGAAGACTATGCGTAAATTCGGTACGCATTTTTATAATTCGCAATACCCCATAAAATAAGGCGCTCAGCAATAGTGCATAAACAAAGTATGCCCAATTGGTTAGCCAAAATGGAGGAGAAATACTTAAGTTTAGCAATACTTCTTCGCTCCAATACCCATCAGCATTCGCCGCTTTTACCTTGAAGACAAAATCTTGGTAAGGAAGATTGGTAAAATGTGCAACGCGTTCTGTGGCATCACTATAAATCCAATCTTCATGGAATCCTTCTAATTTGTGCGCATATTTAATTTTCTGCGGTTCATCCGAAAACATACCTGCAAATTCAAATGAAAGTACATTTTCTCTGTAACTAAGATTTATGGCTTTAGTCTCCGAAATACTATGTTGTAAAAATGGTTGTGTACCCGTATGATTTCCAATCGGAACTGATTTATTAAAGAGTCGAAAATCAATTATTGACACTTTTGGGGGAGCGCTATTTATTTCTATTTGTTTGGGCAAGAAATAATTTATCCCATTTATACCACCAAAAATGAGACGCCCATCTTGAAGAGCTACACTTGACTTGTCATAAAATAAGTCGCTAATCAAACCGTCGTACTTATCAAAGTTTTTTATTTCAAAACGATCTCCTTCACGAGTTATACAGGATATGCCTTTTGATGTACCTATCCATATACTCCCGCTTTTATCTTCCATTATAGAATGACATGTGCGGCCTTTTAATCCATGAGATTCATTAATGTATGAAAACGTATTTGTATTTAAATCCAGGATATTTAATCCATTTTCGGTGCCTACCCAAAGTTCATGTTTGTATGATAGGTGTTCAGGTTTATAAATTCCATCAATAAAATTGTTGCTAAGCCCTTTTCCCAATTCATTGATAAACTTGTAATGTTTTATTAATTTTAATTCGTTTGTGGAGTCATCGAATCTCATTTTGTATAATCCACCTCCTCTGCTACCGGCCCATACTATTTTATTGTTGCCTTCCATTGTCTCCACCAAATGTACTATTGGAAACTCTTTAAGATTCAACTCGTACAAATTGGTGAAATCGAAATGTACGATGTCATTTGTTTTGGGGTCTAATCTTCCAATTCCATTATCCCAATACCCAAACCATATGGCACCGTCGCTAGATTGGATTAAAGTCATGAGATAATCATCTTCCAATTCTTTTTCCATTGTGAATTGCTCTGGATGTATTATTTCAGAACTTCTTTTGGGAATATCCTGCACAGGAATTTTGATTAAACCTGCACCCTTAGTCGATACCCAGACATCACCATTATTCGATACAATGACATCTGAAATAAATCCTGAAAGATCTTCTTTGAGCCTTGCCTTGATGGGGTAATGAATCGTATTGTCGCTTTTTATTTTTCCATTTTCGATGGGTACAAAGCCCAATCCAGTACCATTTGTTCCGAGCCAAATCCCTTTATCATTTTTGGCTAACGTAATGCAACTGATAAGGTCAAGATCAATTTCACTTTCTGAAAATCTTATACTGCGAAAAGGTTTGCTCGAAAAATTGATTTGATTGATTCCTTTGTCAGATCCTATCCAAAGAACATCCGCTTGATCTTTGTACAAAGCATGAATAACGTTATTGTTGATCGAAGTATTCGAATGTTTTTTATGGAAGTAGTAATGGAATTTTTCACTTGGAATATCCATCCTGTTTAATCCATTAAACGTTCCCACCCATAATTGATTGCGATCTGGGTCTTCGTAAATATCCGATACAAAACTATGGCTTAGCCCTTCCTTTGAATTCTTTTCGTGTAAGTAGGTTTTTACCGATAATTCGGATAGATTATTTTCTGAATAAGTCAGCTTTTTCAATCCTACGCTGGTTCCAATCCAGAGTGTATTCTTCTCGATTTGGGAAGGTACTATTTTATACACAAAATTATGCCGTAAGAAATCGTCGTCCGATACATCATCCGGCGCCAGATAATACCGAATAAAATAGTCGGGCTCTCCATTTTTGCCTTTAATTAATCTATCCAGTCCCACTTCACATCCCACCCATAACTCACCTCCTGTAGTGGTGGCAAATGAAATGACACCTCTATATCCTTTGCTTTTTTCCTTGAATTCAGAGTTTTCGAAATAAACAAAATTTTGATTTTCGGCATCAAATCGATTTAGTCCATTTTCTGTTCCGATCCAAATGTATCCTTCCTTATCTTCATGAATTGCCAACACATGATTATGGCTCAAGCTATTCATGTTTTCTGGATCCTTTTTGTACTGAATGAACCTGTCAAGACTTCTATCGTAAAGATAAAAGCCCGTATAGTTGGTGCCTACCCATAATCGATTTTTACTATCTTCAAAAAGGCATTTGATTTTGTTGCCAAAAAGTCCATTTTGATCGTTAATTCCTTGGCTATATTCCTTGACCGAGTATCCATCAAAGCGTTTTAACCCCGACCAGGTGGCAATCCAAATAAACCCTTTTTTATCCTGTAGTATATCCGTGATTGTCTCTTGTGTAAGATCAACACCTGAGGGCAATTTTTCAATGGTAGGATTAAGGTTTTGACTTAATCCTTGAAAGGAAAAGATTAAAGCAAGTAAGGCAATTATGGTATGAATCCAGATTTTCATGTATATGACGTAAAGCGGATGTTGACTACATGTCAGAACTAACTTTTTTTAACGATCGAATAAGTAATAATTTAAGGATTATTAGAGACTAAAGTAGAGTTAAATTAGGCAAAAATGTTCCTCTTTCAGCTTTTATTGATTTTTTGTTAAGAATAAGCTTAAAGACCTTGCTATGACTTCTAAAAAAATCAGGCTTGTGTGGTTGGATAGGGCAGAGATAAAGTTGTCATCAAATGAGTTTGGAATTGCTTTTTTCAATACACTCATTAATTTTTGGAAAGTATTAAGTATAAGTGTTGATAACAACCAGAGGTACAAGTACATTTATAATGCGAGCATGGAAGGATTGGAATTTTTATTCCATGGTTTTCGATCATAATTTGTTAGTGTCTTATTTCTAGTATTAATGGTTGGGTCCCGTCCTAATATAGCGTTACACAAAAAGTAACTAATCCGAGGAGATCTGAAGACCTTCTTCTAATTTAAATGGAGAAAGGCCTTCAGATCTCTTGCTGATTCTTAAATTGCTCAACAGCAATGGTGCAAGTGCACTATGTTCTACAAATCTGTACTGGTAATATCTTATTTATTATTCGGACAAATGTATTTTGAATCCAGCGGTTGGGAATTCCAAAACATCATCCACAGGATCGGAATATCTGTGAGTCGATCTTCCTATTTCATCATCACTGTCGTCAAAAAATTTGTTTAGAATGGCAGTTGCAGCAGAGATGATAAAAGATGTTTTTGCACTGTTCTTTTTAATGTATTCCGCATCCAGAATATCGTCAAGATCAGGTCCACCATCTCTTTCCATTACTCTGAAGGTAAGTACATCTTCAGAATTTCCTGGATACCAGTTCAGAACCAATTCATCTACTGGAAGCTCGTGTGGCCAAAACCAAAACATATCGTAATGAAGATTTTCCTGTACCACGACTGGATTGCCATCACTACCGGTTCGTACGATGCCCACTCTAAACTCAGGAGCACCTCTTCCCCATCCTTCGAGAGAACCTGGGTCTTCTATGGTGATCTTTTCAATTCTGACTGGAGCTGGGGCCGAAACATCTCTAAAAGGGACATCTACAATATCGTATTTTGGATCTGAATCCTCCAGCGGGCTGTGATTGACAATTCTGTAGATTACTTGATTGCCCTCAATCACAACTGGATCAAAAAAATCATTTACTGTATTGGGAAAATTTCCTATTTCTTGATAACCGGCTTGTGTATCAAGTCTTTTTGATAATGTAGAGCTTTCTACGTAATTACCTTCTTCTTGCGTCCATCTCAATTCCAACACGTCAGTGGCAAACAAGGTCGCAGAGAAATCTGCTGGAGGTTTTGCTCCACTAGGTGCTGCTATAGTAGAAGTATTGGATTTCTCGGATAGACTTATTGCATTGTAAGCTCTTACATAATATGAATATGAAATCAGTTCATCTACATTGTTATCAAAATAGGTGCTATTATATTCATCGTCATTTACGTGAATTAGAATAAATTCATTTTCTAAAGCACCTTTTCGATAGATGTTATAACCCGTAATGTCTTCATTGGTAGAGTTGTTCACAGTCCATGAAAGTGATATTCCGGTAGCTGTTGTGGATGTCGTTAAAATAATTTCGACATCATCCAGTTTTTTCAATATTATTCCTTTGTCCAGTCTTTCACAAAGCCCAACAACTAGTGCTGGATTGTCTGGTGGAACTACGGCATCCAATGTGATTTCGTCACAGTCTTGGTAGCCATCAAAGAGTAGGGTAGTACTTTCATCATAATCTTCAGGAATATAAATTACCGGAGGTATATATTCGTAAACATCCCAATCTTCTGCATGTACAGGAATACTAATTTGAATTTCTGGAAAAATAGAAATGATCGTTTCAATAATTTCGTTTGGATCGGATACGGTTATAGTGCCTCCACCATTTCCATCTCCATTATCACCTCCATTATTGCCTCCATTATTTCCGCCATTAAATCCACCATTGCTTCCTTGCGTATACGTCACACTCAGGTTGAATTTCTTATAAATAGTACCAAGAAATTTTTTAACAGTTAGTGTGCGATTATTCACAGTAATTTGACGGTCCTTGATCGTCTCAAGTAAGACATCAAAATCACCATCAAACATGACCAAGGCTTCTTCTTTTAGGAGACTTCTGAGATCAACACTCTTATTAATACCAAAACTGGTTGCTTTGGCAAGATCTCTGAATATTACATCTTGTTCACCAGGAAGTGTTCTTGTACTTGCTTTGGACTTTTGAATCGAATCTTCGTAGATGTCATCTTCGTATTCTTTCGAGCATGAGACAATGATCAGACCGATTAAAAGGAGGCCACTAAGACCAAATAGGATTTTTTTCATTTCAAGTTATTTTAAAATTTATCGCTCACATCTTAAAGGAATACTCACGCTTGATCAATATGATCTTGAGTATGACAAACTAATGCCCGATGCATTCCAGAATTTAGAAGAAAGAATGGTTTATCAAGTACAGGCTTATTACTTGGGATGGATGATTATCATCTTTAACCCATCCACTGAATTTCTGTTTTTGAATATTTGGTTCCTTTTTCTATAATAGTTTACGTACTGGCCAAACGTACCCTTAGTACCAG
>JBCCVV010000056.1:0-31440 GCA_039194925.1 Bacteroidota bacterium | reverse complement strand
GGGACAGAAGCTTCCGGTGGTGCGGTCCTTTCCAGTGGAATGTTGACCTTAATGGACGTAGACATCTATGATCCGACAAATAATGCAACGTCGGTGATACAAACCTCTATGACTGGTTCACTAAGAATTAGAGGGGAGGTTACGATACAGGAAAATTAGACGTATTTCTACATGACAAAATTAAATGAATCGATTTACGAATCGCTAGGATTATTTTTTTTATAAATGGACAATTACCCACTTTCAACACATTAGTTTCGTACTATTTCCAAGTTTCCTTTTATAAAGCAATCTTAGCGGTTCTTTTCACTTAAAAAAATGGTGTGCCGATTTTTTCAGCACACCAAATCTTTCGTTTGATATTGATAGTCAGTTAGTTCTAGTAAAAAGCGGTTAACTTTCTTGTTGAATTCCGATCGTTATTTACCTAACGCTTTCAACATCGTTTCGCCTATTTCTGCAGGAGAATGAACCACATGGATGCCATGCTCTCCCATTATTCTCATTTTTGCCTCAGCAGTATCATCTTCTCCACCAACGATTGCACCGGCATGTCCCATTGTTCTTCCTTTGGGTGCCGTCTGTCCCGCAATAAAACCAACAACAGGTTTCTTATTACCTGTTGAGCTTATATACTCTGCTGCTAATGCCTCATAATTCCCTCCTATCTCTCCAATCATCACAATTGCATCTGTTTCCGGATCTTCCATAAGTAGCTTCACTGCTTCTCGCGTTGGAGTACCTACAATCGGATCTCCCCCAATACCAATAGCCGTGGAAATACCTAAACCCGCTTTAACAATTTGATCCGCAGCTTCATACGTCAATGTTCCAGATTTGGAAACAATGCCAATTCTGCCTTTTTTGAATACAAAACCAGGCATGATCCCAACTTTGGCCTCATCCGGAGTAATTACACCCGGACAATTGGGGCCTACCAGTGTACAGTCGAATTTCTCAATATAGGCCTTTACTTTCACCATATCCTGAACAGGGATACCCTCGGTAATACAAATGATTACCTTAATGCCAGCTTCTGCGGCTTCCATTATGGCATCTCCAGCAAATTTTGGTGGAACAAAGATTATCGTAGTATCCGCCCCTACCTTCTTCACTGCTTCATCAACTGAATTAAAGACCGGTTTTCCCAAATGTTCTTGACCGCCCTTTCCAGGAGTGACGCCACCGACTACATTCGTTTTATATTCGATCATTTGGCCCGCATGAAAGCTGCCTTCTTTTCCAGTAAATCCCTGTACTATAATTTTCGAGTCTTTATTGACTAATACACTCATTTCGTCTTTTTTTCGATTACAATTACATCTTCATTTTCCTTATGCATGAGATACTTTTCTCTCGCATATTTTTCCTTGTTCTCTTCAATTTCTTTTTTCTCCGCTAGTGCTTCGACTATTTTTTCTTCGTAATCTGCCTTGGCAGCTTCCAGCGTCGCAATGTTTTCCTTCAATTTCAAATTTGTTGGAATACCATTTTTATCAAAGAATAACATCCATACCAAAAATGCTACCGTCACAATGACATACTTATTTAGTACTGATGCTTTTGAAAAGGTGAAATAGGATGATTGTAGTTTTCCCTTTTTACCCATAAGACTGTAGTTTTCTTAAAATAAAGGTAAATATACAAAATTGCTTAACCCAAAAGCGATCTTCCGGGATAAACTGCGGTTGCACCGAGTTCTTCTTCGATTCGTAACAATTGATTGTACTTTGCGATTCTGTCACTTCTGGATGCAGAACCCGTCTTGATTTGACCACAATTTAAAGCTACCGCAAGATCAGCAATCGTTGTATCTTCAGTCTCTCCTGATCGATGGCTCATCACACTTGTGAATGAATTTCGAGTTGCAAGATTCACAGCATCAATTGTTTCCGATAGAGATCCAATTTGATTTACTTTGATTAAGATGGAATTCGCCGCTCCGACATCTATGCCTTTTTGCAATCGATCCGTATTCGTTACAAAAAGATCATCTCCAACCAATTGCGTTTTCTGTCCAATTTTGCTATTCAGATTGATCCATCCATCCCAATCGTCTTCATGCAAGCCGTCTTCAATAGAAAAGATAGGGTACTTATTTACCCAATCCGCCCAGTAATCCACCATTTCACCACTAGACAGTTTTTCTCCAGCAGATTTATGGAAGTGATAGAATTTTTCTTGTTCATTATAAAATTCCGAAGCAGCTGCATCCATCGCGATCATCACTTCATCCCCCGGTTTATATCCAGCCGATTCGATTGATTTAAGGACAATCTCTATCGCTTCATGATTTGATTTAATATTTGGTGCAAATCCACCTTCATCACCTACATTGGTAGAGTAATTCTTAGACTTAAGCACTTTTTTGAGATTATGGAATATCTCTACCCCCATTCTCAAACCCTCACTAAAAGTGTCTGCACCGAGAGGTACGATCATAAACTCCTGAAAATCGATGCTATTATCTGCATGGCTACCTCCATTTAGAATATTCATCATGGGTACTGGCATAACATGTGCATTTACCCCTCCAATGTATCTATAAAGAGATTGACCCGCCTCCTGAGCTGCTGCCTTAGCTACTGCTAAAGAAACACCCAAAATAGCGTTAGCACCAAGGTTCGATTTATTGGCAGTACCATCCAATTCGAGCATGATATCATCAATATCGCGTTGATCAGAAACTTCTTCACCAATTAAGGCTTCTCTTATTTTCTCGTCTACATTTTCACATGCATTCAAGACTCCTTTGCCCAAAAAACGTTCTTTATCTCCATCTCTTAATTCGACCGCCTCATATTTACCAGTAGATGCACCAGAAGGTACAGCCGCCCTGCCGATGAATCCTTCTTCTGTCAATACTTCGACTTCTACCGTCGGATTACCTCTTGAATCAAGGATTTCACGGGCTATAACATCAATAATCTCGCTCATAATTCTCTTTTAATTTTTCTTAAGTAAGGCTATGAACTCATCAAACAAATATCTCGAATCGTGAGGTCCAGGTGAAGATTCGGGGTGATATTGAACTGAAAAAGCATCTTTGCCTTTGATTTTTATTCCTTCTATCGTTCCATCGTTTAGGTTTTCATGGGTAATCTCCACCTTATCCAGATTTGCATTTACGGCTTCAGGACTTACACCAAATCCATGATTTTGACTCGTAATTTCACATTTACCGGTTGTCATATTTTTTACCGGGTGATTTATCCCTCTATGCCCATGGTGCATTTTGTACGTCGGTATATCATGAGCCAAGGCCAAAATCTGATGACCAAGACAAATGCCAAATAATGGCTTATCATCTTTCAATAATTCTTTTACCGTATCGATGGCATAATCCATAGCAGCAGGATCGCCAGGACCATTCGACAAAAAGTACCCATCTGGATTGTAAGCTCTGATTTCTTCGGCTGAAGTCTTCGCAGGAAAAACCTTCAATGAACATCCCCTTGATACAAAACAATCCAAAATATTTCGTTTCGTACCAAAGTCCAATACTGCAACTTTATAATCTTGATTGCTTTTTCCATACTCGTAGGTTGCGTTTGTACTGACCTTTGAAGCTAATTCCAGACCATCCATTGAAGGAACTTCTTTTAATTTTTTGGACAAAGATTCCTTATCAAAATCAACTGTAGAGATAATACAGTTCATCGCACCTTTATCACGTATATGTCTCACAATAGAGCGAGTGTCCACGTCATATATTCCTACAATACCCTCTCTTTCAAAATAGCCTTGAATATCACTTTCGGCCGTTTGTCTGGAATATTCGTTTGTGAAGTTTTTACAAACCAAACCAGCGATCTGCATTTTTTCTGATTCTGTATCCTTGCTGGTGGTTCCGTAATTACCAATATGGGCATTGGTCGTTACCATAATTTGACCAAAATAACTTGGATCCGTAAATACTTCCTGATAACCGGTCATTCCAGTATTGAAGCAAATTTCACCAGTAGCTTCACCATTGGCTCCCGCTGCTTTTCCTTCAAAAAATGTCCCATCTTCTAATAATAAAACTGCCTTATTCGACTGAGGATTATGAACCATTGCACATCGTTTTCAATTCGTGCGCAAATATAGTAAAATGATTTAATGTGTGTGATTCGCTCTATAATATATTCTTATGGTTTATGCCACCCTCTTCATGACGTTAACGAGCTTTTGGTTATTAGAGAAACCTAAACAGGCAAATGAACATTAAAACAGGCTTTTTGAATTCAAAAAGGCTAAAATTGATAACGAATGAGTAACAATAAAATAACAACTTCAAATTAAATCTCGGTGCAAAAAATAGATGTAACGTATTCAGAATATGACCTTCTTGACCACTAAACCGTTATTCGTCTGAATATGCAACAAATACATTCCACTTTTATCAAAACAATCAATTCTCCCACCTTTTGGACTTTTCGTGTAGGTTTGAATCAGCTTACCATCAGAACTCAATACATCGATCGAATCTATGTTCAATTCTCCATCTATTATCAACTCAATATATCCATTCGTAGCAGGATTGGAAGAAATCCTTATGGCAGCGTTCAATTCGTCTTGTACAGATAGTGCGCCTTCTAACAGAACTTGTACATTTCGATCTCCATTCAAGGACACACGAGCTATACGTTCCACCCCATCCTTCCTTACAATAATTGAGTGACTGCCTTTAAAAGCATCAACTACAAATTGGCCATTTGTATTCGTCATCCCTTCTTCTTCTGTCCACCATTCCCCAAATACCTTATCAATAAAAGCCTGTCCCGATGGTTTCAAATCCCAATTTTCATAAAACATGGGTGCATTCCCCTTCCAATGATTGCCATCCCAAAAGCCCCACATAATAAACGCATCTACCGCGGGATGACTAAAGATCATAGTGAGAAAATCAGATAGATATTGGGCTGCTACTTCATCGCTTACCAACTCATTTAGATCGTACTCCGTTATTTTAATTGGTACTCCATAGTCCTTATAAAACTCATCAAAAACTCTTTTTAGTTTGAGAATGGAGGTTGGATTACTTCCAATATGACATTGAAACCCAATTCCATCAAACGGTTGATTGCTATTTTGAATCTCAGTTAGAAATTCTTTGTACCGATTCACCACGCTGCTACTCGATCCACCACCAGAAAGCACGACGTAATCGTTCATGTATAATTTCAAGCCTGGGTCTTCTGCTCGTATCGCTTCAAATACCTCCTGGTATATTTCACGTCCAGTGGTGAAGTTCGGATCATTTTCAAATATATTTTCAAAATCTCGATTTACTGCTATCTCATTCAATACATCCCATTCTCTAATGATATCTTTTAATTCGGGATGATTGATCATAGTTTCGATTCGTTCAGCTATCCTATTACGCACATACGAAAGATCATTTTGATTTTGCTGAATATCTTCGGGCAGATATTGGAATCCAGGCCAAAATAAAGTATGTCCACGCATTGTAACGCCATTTTCATGTAGGAATTGAATTGCATCCGCGGTTTCCTCAGGACTACCGATCCATTCCTCTTCCCAGGCATCCCATTTTACTGCATTTTCCGTAACACCCACATTAAAACCATGCCCCTCTCCGTCCAGATCAAAAACCTTTTCAACATACGTACTGTTATAGCAGTCATTTCCAGGAAATCTACACGCTACAAATGCAGATCCAAACCCAAAAAGGTGCTCTTCCATTTGGATCTCTACTTCCGCTCCTTCAATTAAATCACCATTTTCATTGACTACAGTAATGGTCAATTCTGAAGTACGTAGTTCTTCAATTCGTTCTTGGGCTTCCGCTCTCCATTCCGCATCAGGATCACTTCCTTCGTAAGATCCACTGTCAAAACTTGATGGGAACATCTCCAGTTCATAAGCAGAGCCAAAATTAAATGCAGTAAATCCAGCAATATCAAAATCCTGAATTAAAGAAGCCAAATGAAAACCCAAAGACATTCCATTCACAGCATAGGTTCTTTTCGCTTCAAATGCCATAAAGTATTGCGTCCAATCCGGAGTCAACCCCATTGAAAAATAAAAGTCTTTCGAAAAATCACCTGCATCTTCGCTAAAGAAAAATAATTCAGAATCCTGACTATTACTCTTTGCCCAAAAGGTAATCAAGACAATATCTCCTATGGCGATAGAAGAACTATTCCTCACATTGTATCCTGAATCCCATTGATTATTTCCTGCAGCGTTCACCTTAATATTTACAGCTTTTGAAAAACTAAGATTCTCTACATCACTAACAGAAAGCGTGGAATTGCCATAAATCCCCATAGCATTGATGTTTGAAATCTCAGAATTCGTTATCAGAAAAGCAGGGTTTTCGATCCCATAATTCAGCTTAAGATCTTCCAGTAATTCTGTATGATAAGTGTCTTGTGCTGCTACATTTACACAAAAGAAAAAAAGTACCATGAAGGAAAAAGTACGCATCAATATCAATTTTTAAATCCAAAAACAAAAAGACCGCCCTATTCAATCAAGAAAAGGGCAGTCATTCATTTTTATAGTTGAGTTATTGCTTCACAATTTTGTTTACAAATACAGGTTTGCTATCCAATGTAATGGTTAAAAGATACATTCCCGATGCGATATTATCCATTGCAATGGAAGCAGAATTATTTCCTAAAACCGCATTCCCGAGATAAACATTTTGTACAATCCTTCCACTTAAATCTGTGATCATTGCATTCATTTTGCCGGATGACTTCATATCTAACTCCAAATACATCCTATTATTCACAGGATTAGGATATATTTTTCCTCCCTCTGCCAAATTGATATCGACAACCTTGGTAGAAAGTGGTTCTCCAAAAGCAATCCAATCGATTTCCAAAAGCCCATCAAATGCTCCTTCACCCGGATTTACATATAAGGTAATGCTCTCAACACGTTTTCCATCCACCTCACAGGGTCCAACTTCACAAGCTGTACCACCATATCCCCCATCGGTATAGTTCCCGGTAAAATCATATTCAAGCACCGTAAAATCGGTACCAACATTTTGTGTTAGTCCTGCCAATGAAGTATGAAACCCTTTGTTGTCTACCAAATCAACTCGAATTGGCAATTCATCCACTGATGATCTCAAACGAACATAAAATTTACCAGCATTCGATTCTGCATTTACGATAATAGAATCCGCCCCCTCATGCATTGCATATTGTATCGGTGTCCACATATCAGAGGTACCATCACCAGAAACGGTTAAAAACGTTCCGTCCGCATTCAAGTCAAGTCCTGTTGCACCCTGAATAAAATCCAAAGATGCTTCATCAAATTGATCAGAATAATCGTCTACTCCTAAAGGTCCGCCTTCATCAACAATCGGTTCCAAAGGTTCAAATACAGACACCCAATCAATAGTCACCGTACCTGCGTATCCTCCATTATCCGGATCAATGTAAAACAACCAATTGGCTATCGTTGTCCCATCTACTGGACATGGCCCCACATCACAAGCCGTCCCACCAAATCCACCATCAATATAGGTTCCTGTAAAGTCAAACTCCAAAATGGAATATTCCTCTGTCATAGTTCGAGCAACTGAAGGATTCGTAGTGGTGAATCCTGCTTCATCCTGCACATCAATTCTTAATGGAGTGCCAGCAACACTCGATTTGACCTTCACATATATTTTATTGTTAGATGTAATATCTAATAGTATTGATTCTCCGTTTTCATCTTGCAGGTTGTAATTAAAAGCGGCATAAGCACCGGCTGTACCATCTCCCATAATTGTCAACTCCGTTCCAGTTTCCGTTACCGTAAAACCTGCTGCATCTGAAAAATTAGATCGATCTTCATTATCAAAATGATCATCATATCCAACAACATCATCGCCCATCGGAGATCCAAAAGAAATATAATCGATAGTAATATTCCCTTCAAAACCGCCATCCACAGCATTCGGATATAAAAGGATAGTCCCGATGGCTTCACCATTCACTTCACATGGTCCCGCTTCACATGCAGATCCACCATATCCACCATCAATATAGGAGGCGGTAAAATCAAATTCCAGCACCGCATACTCATCACTAAGTAATTTGGTAAATGAAGGTTGAGATGTCACAAATCCAGAGGTATCTACCAAATCAAGTCTTAACAGTGTATTCGCAGCATCAGATTTCACTTTGAGAAACACTTTGTTATTTAGTGTGGCGTCAACAACTATAGGTGCCCCTTCATCATGTGGAGTAATAGAGATAGAACTAAACGGAGCATCTATCCCCGCACCATTGATTGTCAGCTCTGAATCTGAAATTTCCAAACCATAAGCTCCAGTAGTGGTCACCATTCCAAAGTCTTTGCTAAAATGATCTCCGTAAACCAACACATTATTGGAAGGGTCTTCTGGCTCTAATGCAGTACCCACTGATATATAGTCAATCTGAACCTCTCCTACAAAGCCCTCAACTCCTGGATTTACGAAAAATATCATATTCTGTATTCGCTCTGCATCCAAATCACAAGGCCCGACTGTACATCCCGTACCTCCAAAAGCCAAATCCTGATACGAACCGGCGTAGTTGTATTCATAGGTGGTCCACTCATCTGAAATTACTTTGGTAATCGATCCGGCAGTAGATGCGAAATCATTAATATCTTGTATATCAATTCTTATACTGGTACCAGGCACATCCGTGCGCATTCGCACATATAACTTATCGTCTCCAGCTCTCATCGATACATCGGTGGTATCCAAAGTGGTCGTATTGTAGAACAACATATTCACAGGTTCCCACATTCCATTTGTTCCATCCCCTTGAATCTTCCATTGTCCGTCAGCTATTACATTCACTAATCCTGCCGTCGATGACCCGAGATAGTTAGCACTTACGGCATTGTCAAATTGATCCTGAAAAACATCCGACATAGGCCCTACCTGTGGTTCTTCTCCCACAGAGATAAAATCGAGCTTTACGGTTCCGGACCAACCAGGCTGACCAGGATTTACGAAGAAATTTAGTTCTACGATTCTTGTTCCGTCTACATCGCATGGTCCCGTATCACACGCTGTACCTCCATATCCTCCATCGACGAGATTGCCTTCAAAATTATATTCCAAAACAGTGTAGTCCGTAATTAGTGTTTTGATAATGCCCGGCACAGTAGATACAAAACCATCGGCATCCTTGACGTCCATTCTAAATTGTGTCCCTAAGTTACTTCCCGCAACTCGCACAAATATTTTATGATTTCCTGTAATATCAATGGCTATTGGTGTTCCGTCTTCATCGACAAATTGATATCCAAATGGATCAAATGGCCCTCCGGTACCATCGCCATTAACCGTCCATTCTCCATCTTCTTCGGTACTCGTAAACCCATTTCCTGCGTACCAGGTATTATCTTGTTTTCCATCATCAAAATCATCAAGATACAGCTGCCCATATGCAAAGCAACAAGGAAGCATAAATAGTAGAAGTAAAGTTTTTTTCATAATAAAAAATTTAATGAGTATAGTCTTTAGTTAATAAGTAGTATCTCCATTTTGATCTAATTAATCTGCACGAACGTTAGATTATCCACGTTGACTTCAAGGCTTTGACTTGTTCCTGCTTCATTAAAAAGGTGCAATTTGACTGCGCGTATTTTTTGTGGATCAATTGTAAATCCGTCAATGTCCTTGAATCGATTCAAAGGAATACTTACTCGTTTCCAATTATTCCAGTCTATTTCTATGGTTTGTGTAAAATCATTGCCGGACCCGTCTCGCTCGACAAGGACAATAATTACATACGTATCATCCTGTCCATTGCTATTAAAATCCACCTCAAGGAATGTATTATCAATATCACTCATTATTGGAAAGACATCAAAGTTGTCCACATCCCATGAATGATTTTCAGCTCCTCCAATCCAAACGGATCCCGGGTCCTTACCCGATAATTTCAGAAATTGACCATCGATGGGTTCAGGATCACTGCTTTGTACTGCATTGAAAGCGTTCTGATCAATATTGCCATAAAAAAGCCACATATTGGTATTGGATCGAAGTCCGTTTCCATCAAAATCATTGACTAGGATATCAGTCGTAGAAAAGAAGACCTCATTGGTTAATGATGAACCTCCATTCGCTTTCACCTTTATCTGCCCTTTCTCCACTCCAGCGGGAACCGAAACGACCAAACTATCTTCTACGGCATGAATGATTTCCCCAGGCACACTATCAAAAAATAGGACCTCTAGTGGCTCAAAAAAATTCTCTCCCAGAATGGTAACCAAATCTCCTTCATTGGCAGATTTTGGAGAAAAGTCCTGTACTTCAGGAGGTAACCTTGTAACTCTGAATGGGAATGTAACTTCACCTCCTTCTGTTCCAATTCGAATGGTGTTTTCCCCTAATTCGGCATTCAGTGGAACGCGAAACAAGAGTGCATTATCCGTACCAAAGGAGGGATTGAAATCAGCAGGCACATTCCCATCAAATAATATATATTGCACAGTTTCAAAGTGCATCCCCTCAACTGTGATCAAGGTTTCTGCCGGTCCAAATGTCGGGCTAAACTTCTCCACATTGGGTTGCTCTACTTCTCCACAGCCAAGGATCCAAAAAAACATCCCTGTCAAAAAGACCCAATTGAAAGTGTTTCGATCCGTGATTATAGTCTTCATATCAATAACCAGGGTTTTGAATTAATTTAGTATTAATGGCCAATTCTTGGGATGGAATAGGAAACAGCTTATGAAATTCCTGCATACCCTTCCCATGCAACAACATTCGTTCTCGGATATTACTCGTTCTCAATAAATCATACCATCGATGCCCTTCAAAAGCAAATTCCAATCTTCTTTCGAGGAATACATCTTCGGTGGTAATTGATGATCTAGGATCCAAACCCGCTCTCGTTCGCACCGCATTAAATGCGTCCAGTACATCCTCAGTTACAGAAATACCGCCTCCTCGTTTACAAGAGGCCTCGGCCAAGGTGAGCAAAACATCTGAATATCGAATGATATGCAAGTTTTGTGGACTGGTCATAAAACATACATCAGGACCGCCGCCGATCACATACTTCTTAATATTTACTCCGGATCGTGAAGCACCCGATGCGGGATAGATATATCCTTCGCCTGGATTGATCATAGGATATTCATCCGCAGGTGTCATGATCGTATGGTATTTCCTCAAGTCGTCATCATCATAAATATCCCTCACTGTGGTCCCCGGATTGTCAATCGCTGGACTGGTCGGAATTTGGGAACCCCAACCATCTGAATTTTTAGTAATACCTTGTCCCCAAGGTGCAAAAAACGATTGAAGTGCGTTACCTGTTCCTACCGGGCCACAGCCTTCATATTGCAATTGAAATACTGCTTCTGCATTATTGTCACTGCCATCTTTCGTAAAGTTCTCTCCAAAATCTTCCAGTAAACGGTACGCACCCGATGCAATCACATCACGGCATAGCTGCATTGATTCATCGTATCTCTCTATCGTCAAAAACACTTTCGCCAAAAGAGCCATGGCAGCTCCTTTAGTGGCTCGTCCAAGATTTGAAGAAGCTCTTTGTAAGGGAAGATTGGCAACCGCATCCTCTAAATCCATGATGATAAGTTCATAAACTTCATCCACCTCACTTCGCGAAACGAAGACATCGGTATCTATCGTAGCAACTTCACGAATAATGGGAACTCCACCATAGATTCGCACCAAATCAAAATAGGAGAAAGCTCTCATAAATCTAGCCTCGCCAAGCAGTTCAGATTTTTGATCCTCATCCATTATAATTGGCGGCACATTTTCTAAAACTTGATTTGCATAAGTAATCAACCTGTAATGTTCTGTCCAAAACTCAGCATTCGGAATATTATCAGCATTGATCGTAAAGTTATCAATCGGTGAAAAATCAGGATCATTACCCCCGGATGTGGAATTGTCCGAAGGGATTTCTGTGATCATCCATGATTTGCCATACCAATTGACTGACTGAGGCACAGAATACATCGCCTTAGCGGCAAGATCTGCATCCTCGGCCGTATTGTAAAAACTACTTTGAGTAATCTGATCAAGGGGTTCCCTATCCAAAAAATCTTCGCAACTGAGCAACAAAAAAACAGTCGCAAAAATCAGAATCGACATATTATGTTTCTTTCTTTTCATGACTTTCTAAAAATTTAAGTTTAGACCAAAAGTGAAAGAACGAGCCACCGGAAACCGACCATTATCAACTCCATTAATTAAAGGGTTTTGATTAAACGATCCAATCTCCGGATCATATCCAGAGTAATCGGTCCATGTAAAAAGATTCTGCCCGCTTAAATAAATACGCAAGTTTGAAATACCTTTATTTCTTGTAAATGATGCAGGGAATGTATAGCCTAAAGCTGCATTTTGGATACGGATGAAAGATCCATCTTCCACAAATCTCGTTGATACTCTTCTGTTCTGATTGGGATCATTTCCATTTGATCTTGGCTCCAGTCCATCTCTATTTTCCGGTGTCCATCGATCAATAATGTCAACGGATTGATTGTGCCATGCCCCAGTTCCTGCAATATCTCTGCGCAATAAATTATACACTTCATTGCCAAACACGCCTCTGAGAAAGATATTAAAATCAAAATTCCCCCAGGAGACATCATTGATGAAATTAATTGTGAAATCAGGGTGAGGGCTTCCTATGAATGTCTTATCCAAATCGTCTACCACGCCATCTTCATTAAGGTCTGCAAATCGAATGTCTCCGGCTCGAGTTCCCGTTTCCTGGAATGGGGCCGCGGCTACTTCTTCTGCATCTCTAAAAATGCCCAAGGCAACATGCCCAAAATATTGACCGATAGGAAGCCCTTCTTCTGTTCGGGTTAATGGTACACGCTGCACAATACCGGTAAGGTTACCCGTAGATCCTAGATCAACCACTTCATTGCGATTGACGGAAATATTAGCCGAAGTCCTCCAATTGAGCTTTCCAGTAGTATTTTGAGTATTCACGGTCAATTCGAAACCCGTATTACGCATTTCTCCTATATTGATAAAAGGTGGGTTTAGGCTTCCCGCGGTAGCTGGGAGGATCGCTGGCAACAACATATCTTTTGATTGTTTATTGTACACATCAAAGGTGAGTTCAATTCGATTGTCGAAAAGGCCAACATCGACTCCGGCATTGAATTGTACGGCACTCTCCCATTTCACATTTGGGTTAGATATATTGTCTGGTGCGAAACCTGTAACCAATTGGTTCCCCACTACTACATCCACAGAGCGTAACAGTTGCGCAAAAGAATACAGTCCAATTTCTTGATTCCCCACAGCACCATAACCAAGTCTGAATTTGAGGTTATATAGATGATCAACATCCTTCAGGAAGTTTTCATTCGAAGCCCGCCAGGCAAACGCCAACGAAGGAAAAAGTCCGTATTTATTGTTGATACCAAACCTGGATGAACCATCCGCTCTCAAGGTAGCTGTCAATAAATATCTTTCGTCGTAATTGTAATTGGCTCTACCAAAATAAGATAACAGAGACCAATGCCCTGCTCCACCATTTACCACCTGTGTAGATGCATCACCCAGATTTAATTCCATCAACGCATTCGTTGGCAAATTGTCTCTGGATGCGGATAACCATTCGTATGTGCCTTTTTGGGCCTCGAATCCTGCCAAAAACGTAAGCTTATTCTTTTCATTTAGCTCTTTATCAAAGGTTAAAAGATGCTTATTGATCCAGTAAAGTGAATTATTATTATTTCTTCTTACTCTTGATTTTCGGCTCTGTGTACCTCTGTCAAATGCTGGCCAAAATGTATTGTGATTCGTATAAAGGATGTCCGTTGCAAATTCGATTTTATATCTGAGCCAATCGGTAAACTTATACTCTGCAAAGACGCTTCCTAACATCCTGTTTTTACGATTCACATCGGATACTTCAATAGCGTTGGCCAATGGATTATCAAATTGTAAAATCACATTTCCTTCTGCAGGTGGCGCACCAAATGTACCATCCAGTGTCCGATCCGGTACCATCGGAGGAGTGAGGAGAGCAGTGTATATAACTCCATTGCTGTTGTCATTAAACGTAATGTTTTCCTTGGTACGTGACACCAAAAGATTCATACCGATCTGCATCCTTTTACTGTAGCTATGCGATACATTCAATTTTGCTGAATATCGACGAAAATCTGAACCTTCGACAATGCCATCTTTCTGATGCATTCCGGCAGTCATCGAAAACCAAGTCTTCTCGCTTCCACCAGTCAATGAAAATTGGTGATTATACATCAGCGCACTTCTAAAAATTACATCCTGCCAATCTGTACCTTCACCCAACAAATCAAGATTATTAAATTCTTCAATATTCCCCGTATTGGTTTCATTGATATACACCGCATAATCCCGCAAACCCATAACTGGAATCTTCCGGTATAGCTCCTGCATGCCTACATAGGTTTCATAGGTCGCTTTTTGTCTTCCTTTTTCACCTTTTTTTGTTGTGATAAGAACGACACCATTTGCTGCTCTTGCCCCATAGATTGCTGTGGCCGAGGCATCTTTTAAAATCTCAATGCTTTCAATATCGTTAGGGTTGATTGTGGTCAGGGCATTGCTATATTGACCGCCACCGTCACGCTCAAACGTAGCCGATGTGCCAGCATTATCGTTGACAATTGGAATTCCATCAATAACGTAGAGTGGTTCTGCGGTTAAGGTAGAAGCGGTTCCTCTGATTCGGATCGACATAGCCCCACCGGGTGAGCCACTATTCTGAGTCACATATACTCCGGCCGACCTACCCTGAATTACTTGTTCGAGTCCTGTAGTGGGCAGCTGTTTGATTTCTTTGGCTCCTATGCTCGAAACAGATCCGGTCAAATCGCTTTTCCGTTGAGACCCATACCCAATAACTACGACCTCATCCAACTTTGCACTTTCTTCTATCATCCGAATATTCAAAGAGGTGGATTTTTCAATGATTCTTTTTTGTGTCGTATAGCCTATATAGGAAATCACCAACTCATCCGAATAAGGCAACTCCAATTCAAACTTGCCATCAACATCAGACGAAGTACCTATTCCCGATTTCTCACCAAAAACACTTACTCCAATTAAAGGGTATCCATTCTCATGATCGGTTATGATTCCCTCCACGTTAAGTTTTACAATATTTTGTCTGGAAGAATTGATAATTGATAGCCGTTCGCTCTTCTTCAATACAAATGATTTATCAGATATCTTGATGAATTCGAGGCCAAACGGTTTAAGAAGTGCGGGAAGTTCCTCTTCATAGTTATTAATGGAAGTGTTTTTTTCCAGAGCAAGATTTTTCAGGTCATCCGGATTAAAAGCGATACTGATTTGCAATTCCTTTGACACCTCATCCAAAAACTCCGCCAGAGGGATTTTTGTTTCTTGTTGATTGTAAATTTCATCGGTCCTACGATCTTGCAAGCTGAATGCTTTCATAGGCACATCCAGCAGGAAGAATAGAATTAGTATTAAGTAAATTTTCTGCATTTTCATTTCAACAGTACTTTATCTTCACTTACTCTGATTATAGAAAAATCGTAGATGACCGCCATTGATTCCAGGAGAACCATTGGATCGCTCGTTACGATATTTGCACTAATCTTTTTGTCGTATAATCTCTTATTACCTACTTCCACCGTCAAGCCGAAATCATCCGAAAGCCTTTTCGCTATTTCCTTAATTTTAGCTTCTTTAAAATACAATCGATTGTCTCGCCAGGCAATTTTACTCGTGGCATCTTCCTTAGTAATACGAATTGAATTATTACTAATATTTAAATGATCCCCGGGAGATAGGATGACATCATTTTTACCACTTCGTTTAAAGGTTATCCCCCCTTCCAACAATGTAGATTCGAAAAGGTAGTTTCTTGATCTGACATTAAATATTGTTCCGGTAACAAAAATATTCCCATGTTGCGTTTGAACTTCAAATGGCAATAAATCATCTTTTGTAATTACTTCAAAATACCCTTCTCCGACCAACTGTACCTCTCTGCTATGGTTCATAGTTTCTTCATAAACCAACATTGAATTCGCATTTAGAGTCACTATTGAGCTATCCGGTAAGATGAAGGTTTTCTTCTCACCAAAATCTGTGGCAATTTTTAAGTACTGCGTCTGCTCCGAATAGTTTGCGACTATGAAAAAAAGTGCTATTGCTGCTGCGGTACTTACTCCTATCCAGGTGATCCATCCAACCTTTTTTGACGAGGGACTTTGATTGAGACGAATTACTTTACTTCTTTTGGGATCCGAGGTATATATGGATTCATCAGATAGTGCCTGCACTGCCAGATAGGCCTCTTCAAATACATTTCGTTGATTCCAGTTTTTTAAAATTACCGATTTCCAATACTCCTCATCCTTCTTATTCTTTGACAAGCAATAATTTTGAAAACTCTCATCGGACATCAATTCCGTGACGGTATATTTCTTTCTTCCGTTGGACATATACCCCTAAGAGTAGAGAAGGGAATACTTTTACTATGAATTTTGATTTTTTTTGAAAAATTATGATAAGAGCACCTTAAAAACTGGATTATGTTCCTACAGCATTCTCGTCGAGTCTTATTTTTTGGATAATAATCCTCGCATTTTTTTTATACCTGAGTATATCTGATTGTAGACTGTACGAACGGTACAATTGTTTTGATTGGCAATTTCCTCATAGGAAAAACCATCTAGAAATCGTTTGCGAATTGCCTGAGATTCTCCTTTCGGTAATTTTCCAAGTGCAGATTGCAGACGGTTCGCTTCTGAAAGTTTTACTTCCTTTTTAATAAGCTCTATTTCATGTGGAGATTCAGAAAGAGAACCTAAAACAGCTTCCAAAGAGACTCGATCTTTATTTCTACTTAACACTTTAATCAACCTCCGCTTCAATGTAATGAGCAGATAACTTTCAATATTTATTACATGATCGAAATCTTCTTGTTTATTCAAGAAATACAAAAAAATCTCCTGGACTGTATCTTCCACCAACTGTCGATCTACGCATAATTTGTACCCCTCTCGCAATAATCTATCACGGAGATTTTCATAAAGACCTGTATAAAAGCCAGATTGGCCATTATGTTGAAACAGATTTTTATTTAGATTTTGCACAAATTTCCAATATAATATTGCTTAATACCCCAATAATACAACCTTAAAATACAATTATCCTAATATTGTAGGTATTTAGTGAAAAATCATTCAGTTCCTAAATTCAATCACTGTTGAAGTTTTATCTGAAAAATCTACCCATTCACTCTACTTAATTTAAACTTTCAAACTCCCATCATTTAAAATCAACACGGTTTTCTGATTAAAAGATAAAATAGGATTCTCTTCATATTCATGTGACACCTAATATGTTGATGCGTTAGCTTCCGAGCTACTTCTGAATCCCCTTAAAAGGAAGCCTTCATTCGTTTACCTCTCCATTCCAAACAAAAATTAATTAGAGCAGATTTACCTCCTTTAACATTAACAGGGTCCAAAAAACCTATTGCCAATTTCTTGTCAACAACGTAGTAATAACTTCTCTTGGAGGTGCAGTATTGAATTTCTGCGCCCATCAACTTCATTAGTTCCAAAATTTCATATACGGTTGATTTGGATAGATTCGTCTTCGCAGCCAGGTCGCGAGCTGATCCAGTAGCTTTTAATTTTATAAGCTGGTCAATCCTTTCGATTACCTTAATTTTTTCAAAAAATCTCATACCTTTAATTTTCCTGTTAAAAAGTGTTTTTCCTTTAGTTGACGTTCGCTTCACCTTTGATTTAATAAAGACAAAAATTGATCGAATAGCCGTTCGAAGATGGTCATATCTTCTGTTACGACTTGAGCCGTCACCGTCATTTGGGGGTTATATTCAATGGTATCATTATAATCGGTTACTACCACCTCTTCCAAAGGAATTTTGATTTCATATTGCGCTTCTCCTTCAATATTAAGTTCCGGAAGTTTACTTATTTCCTCCACAGAAGATATCACTACTCCATATTCCTTATGTGGATATGCATCAAATTTCAAAATTACCATCTGTCCTTTTTCAATCTTACCAAGGCTTTGACTAGGAAATTCGGCGGATACATAATTCGAGTACATACTATTTGGAATAATATGTCCGATAACATCACCAGGATTCAAATTCTTCTTAACCACGATGTCCTTACTGAAAGCAATTTTTCCATCAATTGGAGCTTCGATACGATAGGTTTCATTCCAATTTTCAATCGTGGACCTAATTCTTGTAATTGTCTCTGATATTGAAAACAACAACCCTTTGACAAGATTCGATCTTTGCTCTTTTAACTTAAGCTTTTCCATCTCCAATTGTTCGATGCGAATGTTATTTTGAATAATAGCATTGTTCATATTCTCATATTGTCGCTCATATTGCAGCAGTGATGTTTTAGACTTCTCGAATTCCAATTCACTTATAGCTCCCTCATTTTTTAGATTTTCATTTCGACTAAAGTTTTTTCTCGAAAGACTCAATTCTTGCATGAAAATCTCCTTCTCGCGTTGCTGTGACTCATTAAGTATTCCTATCTTTTCTATTTCCCTGATTAGATTATTAATTTGTTGAAAAACAACTCTATCCTTTAAGGTGCGCTGTAACTCGTTATATTTTAGTTGTAGATTGGCATATTCACTCTGTACCATTCCCAATTGCAAAGAGTTTACAAACGGTAAATTCAATATTTCCTTAGGTTCTTTTACTTGCTCATATTTTGCTATCCAATCCTGAAATTGTATTAATTGATCCTTATCTGTTGTGTTATTTATAAATAGAATTGGCTCACCCTGGTAGACTTCCTGACTTTCTTCTACATGAATTGCATCAATATAGCCAGAGGTCCTGCTCACAATTTCGATTGGCGGAGTTTTAGAAGTTACGACTCCATTGCCCGTAAGCTTGTCAGGATACTTAAAAAAATAGGACCCCGTCAGCAATATAAAAGTAACAATCGCAATCATTCCTATGCCGGACCTAAGAAGCCAGCCCGGAGGAATTCCAATAAGGTCATCTATCTCAAACTGCGGGGACATAGCCTGAGAAATAGATTCCGTCTCAGATATCATCTTATTTTCTTCCTTTTCCGGCATAAAGTTTCTCAGTTTTTACAAAAGCTCTCCTTGCCAGAGGATAACTTCTTCTCATTATTAATAATTCAATTTTTATCAACCTCCCAATTCCAACTGATTCTTTACGAGGTTATAATATTTACCTTTCAGTTTTACCAATTTCTTGTGTTTGCCCACTTCAGCAATTTTTCCATTGTCCAAAACAATAATCTGATCCGCATTCTTAACCGTACTCAACCTATGTGCGACGATAATAGCCGTTTTCCCTTCAAGGAATTTGTTGAGATTCTTCATAA
Source organism: Bacteroidota bacterium (assembly GCA_039194925.1). GTDB lineage: Bacteria > Bacteroidota > Bacteroidia > Chitinophagales > Saprospiraceae > CAJXUU01. The sequence goes on along the minus strand of JBCCVV010000056.1, from coordinate 12,090 downwards.
TAATTTTCTCATTATTAGCATCCAACGAATTCGTAGCTTCATCAAAAAACAAGAATTCCGGGTTTTTATAAATTGCTCTTGCTATAAACAACCTTTGTTTCTGCCCTTGACTGATTCCATTTCCTTTTGCCCCAATCATGGTATTCAAACCTAACGGGAGGTCGTTGATAAAGTCCAAAATATTGGCCTGTGTGGCTGCAGTCAAAATTTTTGCTGTATTTACGATATCCTCGCTCTCTGCAATGTTATTAGCAATTGTATCTGAAAAAATATACCCTTCCTGTAATACGACACCGCACTGTTGACGCCATATTTTCTGATATATCGTGCTTAAATCTTGGTCGCCAATTTTGATGAAGCCTTTAGTCGGAGTATAAAATCCCAATAGCAGCTTTATCAATGTAGTCTTACCACTTCCGCTAGTACCAACGATAGCTGTTGTTTTTCCTCTTGGTATAGTCAGATTAATATCTTTCAAAACCTCTTCGGATATTGGGCTATATTGAAAAGTTAGATTGCTTATATTGATATCTCCTGTTGGAATTTCCGACAATTTTTGCTCTTCAACATTTTCTTCATTGGCGGAGCTGTGAATTTCTGAAAGTCGTTCCAAACTTATTTTAGCATCTTGTGCAGATCGTATGAATCCTATCAGCTGTTGTAATGGTGCATTCAATTGCCCTATGATATACTGAACAGCCAGCAACATACCCAACGTCATCTCACCGTCCAAAACAAGCTTTGCTGCAAAAAAAGTAATTATAATATCCTTAAGTTGATTGATCGATAATGCACCAGCGTCTTGATATTGCGTAATACTTAGAGATTTCATTTGGGTTCTGAATAACTTTGCCTGTATCCCTGCCCACTTCCATCTCCGTTTGAGCTGGCTCCCCTGCAACTTGATTTCAGGCATTCCTTGTATGATTTCTATGAGCGCATCTTGATTATCCGACATCTGTTGAAATGCTCTGTAGTCGACCTCTTTACGCATGCTAAGGAAAAAGAAAATCCATCCAATGTAAAGAACAGACGAAAACAAGAAAATCAAAAAGATCATATTGTTATAAAATGCCAGGACCAGACTAAAAACAATTAAGTTGGTTATGGATAATAACACATTGAGGCTGGAATTAGTCAAAAAAGATTCAATCCTTCGATGGTCACTTATTCTTTGAAGTAAATCTCCAGTATTTTTTGAATCAAAAAAACCAATAGGTAAGTGCATAAGTTTTATCAAAAAATCTGCGATAAGACTTACATTTATTCGAATACTTATATGCAGTAATATCCAGCTTTGAATGAATCGTACGGTAGTTGATCCGATGAACAAAGCCAATTGACCTGCCAGCACTAAATAAATGAAATTCAAATCTTTAGTATCAATTCCTATGTCAACCAGACTTTGAGTCAAAAAAGGAAAAATCAACTGAAATACTGTGCCTAGTAATAATCCGAGTATCAGTTGAAGTACTAATTTTCGATGTGGTTTTAGATATTGAATTAGGAATCCAAACCCTTTTTGCTTACCATCTTCCAATTCTTTGGAATGAAATTCATTCGTAGGTTCGAGCAGAAGAGCCACTCCTTTCCGACCATCCGAAACCCAGGACTTTTCAAACTCTTCAATACTTAATTTTATTTTACCACTTGCAGGATCGGCAATCCAGACGTGTCTTTTACTTATTTTGTAAATTACAACAAAGTGATTTTGATTCCAGTGTAAGATGGAAGGCATTGGAGCTTCTGATAATGAAGGTTCTCCCTTTTGGTCCAATGTAGGAATTTTAACTGCAATTGTTCTCAACCCAATTAACTCTGCAGCTTCGCTAATACCTCTCAGGCTTACTCCTCCTTTATCTATGTAGCATTTTTCTCTTAGAAAAGGTAATGTATAGGACCTCCCATGTGCCTTGGCAATCATACGTAGGCAGGTGGGGCCACAGTCCATTGAATCCAACTGGCGATAATGAATAAATTGATCAATCATTGCTAATAACAAAGTATATTTCTCTCATAAGCAGCACTGTACAATAGCGTCACTAAAGTGAGAAACAATAAACGTATACTACGATAAAAATTAATAACGGGCTCTGACTAAAGGTAAATTAGGTCATTATCGTCTGTAATTGAATTAACACCATTAACTCTTAATCAGAACTAATATAACGTATAGTTTCCAAAATTCGTGTGGCAATTAATCTAATACCACATAAAAATCACAAAAGATTTGGAAGGCAATACTCGTTTTTTTGTACCTATATATACCTCAAACCACGATTAGGTAACATGAATAGCACCACTTATTTGAAGCGGTTTACGATTATAAATAAAATCTTATGCCAGGCTATTCATCGATTTCACAAAATGAAGTGAACCATTCTGGAAAGTATGAAGCCAGGATTCGTCCTTTATAAAATAGAAAACCCAAAGTCAGCCTTACATTATTTCAGTACATCCAAATGCCAATCCCCATATTCAATTATAAATGGTCAAATTGTCAGGTTTACAACTTCAATTTATTGATTAATCGCTCTATTTCCTCTTCAGCTCTATAGGGTTGCGATGAATCTCGATCCGCCTTATTTCCATATTTCAGCTCGTGCATGCTTTGCAATAACCACTCAAGTCCAGAAGCTTCCATGTCGCCTTCCTGATACGCTTTATAGAGAATAGGAAATACACGCTTCATACTTTTATACGAAATTGAATGCTCTACAACGGCCCATATTGCAGTATTAGCCAAAGTGCTAAAATCATCCTTTTTAGGATATCCAAATTTTTCCAGATAAGCTTCTACCCGCATAAAATTGATCACATCGAGTTTTTGTTGTTTTCGAATAAACTCCTTGTGTTCTTTAGAAGAAAAACCATATTTGATCGTAAGATCAGCTGATTGTCCTTGTCTTAGACGTTGGTCTTCGTTAAACAAATACTCCAAGTAAGCTTGTTGATCAGCTTTACTTAAAATGTTTTCAACTTCCAATTTCACTGCTGCTTTTTCTTCTTTTGAAACAGTTATGTGATGGCAAGAAACGATCAAAAACAGAAGCAAAGTAAATTGTAGGGTTGTCTTCATCAATTTTTCATATTTACATATTCCGAGCTACTATTTTTATTGAAGCTGTTTAAAAACATTTTGTAACTAAATACATAGCCATTGGTTTAATCCTATTGTCACGATGTATTTAGTCATCATTTTTGACCAAAATTGCCGCCAAAATGAACTTTCGTCTAGCTTCTAGCCCTGAATTGCAATCCAGGGCTAGAATGTGAAAGCCCTATAGGCTTTTTTATTTGGAATAATATTCTGGTTGTGTAGTTACACATATTGTCCATTGCTTTACAAGTCATTAATCCACAACTTCTCAGCTTTTTTTATGGCTAGAGGCTAAAGCTTTACACGAGCCATGGCCATGAAGTTTCTAAAAGCGTTTCAATTTAAGAGTCAAGCACTTACAAATAATTTTAACATACGTTTTTAAACGACTTTATTGTTAAATCTTTGCTTAAGCTTACTTAGCCCTATTTTCATATTGTCAATAATCTACCTTAAACAAACCTAAGGATATCAAAATATATCACTTTATTTAATACAAAACTGTAAATAATTCTGTCCAGATTTTCACTATCCGGATTTGTTTCATCATATAAGTGCGCTACAATATCGTTAATACTGACTTCATTTGCGAAGGCTTTGAATATTCTGTTAATTCCAATGAGTTGAAACAAACTCTCACCAGTTGCCTTTTGTATAAGCTTATCTCCCTGAATTTCAAATAATGGATTCAATTTGAGATTTTTTTTCAACACTTCTTCATAAGTATTATCCTCCAGGATTTTGAAACTATCAAATAACCTTTCTATTCTTTCTGATTGATTCTCAAGCATACTTTTTTCTTTCAACTTTCTCATCAGTTCAGTATACTCCACAGGATAATGAAATGCCAGCCGTGCTTCAAGTTGTTCACAACAAAAATCCACTCTTTTCGATTCGGACATTTGATGAATGTAGTTTCCTATATCGATATTAGGCAACAAAAACCATTTTTGAACATTTGGGAGATTGTATTCATTATTCGTTTTACCAAATAGCGTTTTTATACCCAAATGACCATGCATTTGATAAAATAAAAACTGCTCAATAATTGTATTTAATGGATAGTTATTTATTTCAGAAAGGTCATTTCTTCTAAGAATATCGTACGCCTCATTTACATAATTTTTGAACAAATCCACTCTATGGCCTCCGATAATACCCGCATTCGCAGCAATCAAGTCTTCACCTTCCTTCAAATTAAAATACTCCGGAATAAAATCAAAACTCTTCCTGACCAATTCAAGGTTTTCAAAATTGGGAGGATAATTAATCTCAAGATTCTGACACACCAATCCATCCTCCAGGGTAATATTCTTCAATCGTTCAAAAAGATACACATCCCCATCAATATGCAAAAATGGCTCTTCTTGCAGGCGATATGTTTCCATTTTACCTATAGCCCATAAATTCGGTGAGTATTTATTTTCCAAATCATTAAGAGCGAGATAAACGTTTGTATATTCCAATCCAATTTCGTCTACAAGAAGCTCTTTGCCAAAGTTATCGGTATACAGGTCTATTGAACCATAGTTTTCCTTTGCCAGGAGGTTACTAAGCATCCAACTCATGTAATGATATTTGGTATCAAGCCATCCTCCCGATGTCCTATTGCGTTGATCATCTTTTTTGGACCGAATAGGATAAGTCCAAAAGCTATGTATAATCTTCATATAAATTGATTTGTAAGACGTAAAGCCTAAAGCAAAGATTCTACCTACAAAAGCGATGGAGTTTTAATGATTTGCTCTAATGCATCCCTTTGATTCAATGACCTTTCTGCCAAATACATCCAGCTCTTATATCCATTTTCCCATGAGAGACTATTGATTTCTCTCAAGCCAAAATCCCTGGGATAAAATCCCTGTCCAAGGAGTATTGTGTCAATACCACCTAGTCCAAAAAGCTTATCATGAATGTTTTTCTTTAAATAGTCCGACATATCTTCATTCTTAGTATAGGAAAGAGGTCCGGATTCTTTGAATAATTTTATCATCCATTCGTACTCCTGTATATCCGTTTTATCTCTGCAATCTCTCCAAAATTCAGTCTGCCAGGCATTATTGAATTTGAAATGCAACGCAAGAAAAAACTTGAGATAATCCCAGCGTCTGGCCATGTCATCATTTATACACTTTGATGTTGCTGTTCCGGGAAGGGACGCCAAATTCTTGACGAATAAATTTATCTCTTCCGTAATCATATGGATCCCTGTAGATTCCAAAGGTTCTACAAATGCATAAGAATTTCCGATTGCCACTACATTTCCTGCACAAAATTTAGTGTGACGACCGGATCGAAATCTTACTAATTTTCCAAATTCAAGGTTTGGAAATTTCTCAATCAACTCTTGTTGAACTTTTTCCAAAGAAGTATGACTTGACGAAAAAACGTAACCCAAATGATCCTCACTCCGCAAGGGTGTGTTCCAGCACCATCCGTTGTTCATTGCCTTGGCGGTGGTATATGGTCTGGGGCTACCATTATTATTTCGTTTGAATGTAAAAGCAGAATCCGTGAATAAGCTGTCAGAAAAACTAACAAATTCAGATCCCTGCACCTTTTCAATAAGCAGAGATTTAAAACCTGTGCAGTCTACAAAAAAATCGAAACGATACGTATCGTTATTTTCTCCAATCACACATTCCAAAATCTCATCTTCTTCACTCTTTTTTATCGCATCCACTATTAAATCATCAACGTAGAGAATTCCCGCCTTTGTCGCTTCCTCCTTTAGATAATTAATGAAATTTTTATTATCAATATGATATGCGTAAGCAAAATCATCCAGCAAGGAATCATAACCCATACCAGAACTTGAATCATCTTCCGTCCTGAATACAAGTGTTTTGTTTTGGTTCATTAAAATTGAATTTAAGCAACCATTATTAATATTTTTATACTTTTTGAGCGAAGCCAGGTTTTCGGATTGACAAAATGGATAATAAAATTTGTCCTTTTCTTTGGGCCCCCAATCAAAAGCAATACCCAATTTCCATGTAGGTGTCACTCTCTCATAGAAGGAAACTTTATCCAAGCCCAACCTTTCAAATAAAAATTGATTTAAATCGGGAGTAGTCGCCTCACCAACACCAATTACTGGAATTTTAGAAGACTCAATTAATGTAACCATCATATCAGGGTAGTCTTTCTTTAGTGCTAAAGCTGTCAGATACCCAGCGGTTCCACCACCAATTATTCCAATGGATTGTACACTTTTTCTTCTTTGATAATTATGGAATACAAAACTGTCTTTCGCTTCAATTTGTTTCTTGAAAGAAAGCGTCTTATTTAGAGAAGTATCAAATTCTTGATGAAAACTTATGGTATTCTCTGACTTAAATACAGAATGAATTCTAAGTTCACTGGTCCTGTTTTCATCCATGAGACTTTGTATGATCAATCGATCTATATATCTGTGTGCCTTCCCTTTCTGTTGAATAAAATAGGTGAACTCCTTGACTACAATGGTATAAATTTTGGCGAGAACAATAAGCGAAATTTGTGATTGAGATCGTATTACAGGAACTTTTATTTCCTCTAATTCTTGCAATTTGGGCAATCTATCCAATTCTCGGTGCTTTAGAAAAAAATAAGCGGAATCGACTGTTGAACATTCCTTTTTATTATACGGTCCAAGCACCAAGTCATTTTTATAAAATCCAACGAATAACATGGGCAGAAGGCTTTTTCGACACACTTCTCCAACCTTTAGAATCTCAGCAAAATCCAACCCCTCCGAGATCAATAAATGAAAGGTATTAGGTGCTTTTGGAGTTTCATTTAAAAGTGTACTCATATTTACTTCTTCCACTTCGAATGTTGTCGATAGCTGATTCTTTACGTATTGATACAGTACAGTATCTTTCTGTTTTGCTATGATGCATATTTGTGATTGCATATACTATTGAATTGATACACCGACATCCAAAGTTTGGAAGTAATGGCATGGATATAAAAGAATAAAAAATAAAACTCAAAAACCAATCCCGATACATAACCCATGTTCTGTACGGCATGCTATACAATTCAGATTGGGTAATAGAGACACCTTAACACTTTATACTTTATTATTCATCTGAATCAGGAGTACAAAGGAAATGATAGCCCTACTACCCTAATCCTAATTGCTAAAAATTAGCAGCAACACTCGTCACTCCAGTCACCAGTGCTTGTCGAATTACCCCACCAGTCGTAAGTAACTTTACCGGTTGTTGTACCACCATCGCAAATATCCGAGTCATCAGTATTTGTATCCTGACCACCTTTAATTAGCATAGTGTTTTCTTCCTTAAGGACTTCTAAATTAAGTCCTTTCAATGATTCTAACTTTTTCATAATTAAAATTTTAATGGTTAAAAAATAGAGTTTAAATAATTCCTATAAGAGAATAAGATCCTGCTCATAATGAATTATTGCATCTTGATTTATTGGTATTTCCCTCCAGTCTTTCCATTCCATGGATTTTGGATCATATCCACATTTCAATGGTTTAGAGTAGATGTCATTAGGGTCTTGAACAAAAGCTCTACAATCGGTACAAACGTGACGAAACTCACAGGATCGGCACGTATGGATTTCATCTTTATTGATTGACCACATTTTTTGAAAATCACCTCCTTCAATCACATCTTCAATTTTATCTTTTTCTATATTGCCATAGATAAACTTGGTTGAAGGGCAATTTTTTATATTTCCATGGTTATCAATCGTCACCTTCTTATTCAGACATGTATTATATTGTTGAGATTCAGCAAACACCTCTATTTTTGAAGTAAATAACTGAGATTCTATAATTCCACAATGACTATTACCATCAATGCACTTGCTTATGAATTGAACACGAGGATCGGTTTTGTTTTGGATAAGATCAGCCAATAGCCCTTCCGGTACAGAATGGAATATCAGTGTTGATATCCTTTTGTATTTATCCATTAAGTAGTCAACATCATCCTCCAAAGTCCCTGGTTGATAACAAGCATAAATTGAAACACTTCTAATCGGTGTATTGAAACACAAGTCCAGTAAATAGTCAAGTTTTTGTACGGAAAAAGAAGAATAGAATCTAACTTCCAAAAATTTGCACCGCAGTATCAACAATGAATGCATTATTTTTTCCAAAACCGATATATCGTGCTTATCTATTTCGATGATAGAATTATTTATTTTCTCAGGACTTTCCCACGAAAGACTCAAGTCGGGAAACAAATGAGGCTCTTCGGTCCAAAACCCCAATTCTCGTTCAATTAAGAATGTGTAATAGCTATCAATTATTTTCAAATCGGATTCGCTGAAAGTGGATTGTATCTCACTATAAGGTTTATTTTCATATTCTGTAAGAAAATGATAAAGCGACAAGGGCACTACATGAATCCCTCCCCTTTGTAAATCACAAATAGTAGCTCTACTTACACCGTCAACAAGTCTGCAACTAGCAAAAAGCTTAAAAGTCCTTTTGTTCGTCATAATGTAATAATTTTGATATTGGTTTTTTGGGCCGCTTGCACATTGATAATTTGGTTTCGTAAAAAGGGAATTCATCGTGAATGTTTCCCATCACCTCACTCAACTTTGGTACGTTAGAAGGCTTGGCCTTAACAGCTTCCCTTTTAAAAAACCTCAAAAAGAAAGGAAGCATTCTAAACTTATCCGAAAAGAATATTTTATCCCTCATTTCGCAAATCTTCTTTAATTAATACTTCCGCAATTTTTTTTTCAAGGAAGTAATTACATGGGAATGAAGTCATCCCAAATTGTCCTGTTGGATTTACTTCAAGAAAGTAATAGCCTCCATCTTTGGACCTTATCATATCAATCGACCCTGTATTTAAGTTCATGTCTCGCATGAGTGCCCCCAACTTGGTCTCAATCTCACTAGGAAGACAGTATGGGACGGTACGATTTGGCTTTGTCTCGTTGTAATTGCGAAAATCAATCTTTGTTTGTTCGTCCAATTGGGAAAAAATCGCCATAGAGTAAAATTTACCCTCTAGAAAAAAAATCCTCAACTCATATTGCTTTTCGATATATTCTTGAAACAACGACGGGAAAAAACTCTCAGGAATATCCTCTAAGACTGATTTGGTAATCAATTGTGTCTTAAAAAAATAAATACTTTCGGCATCGTTAAAAAAAACTCCTTCATAAAGAGATTTGGATATCACATCGCAACCAATGGAATCAATAAAGGTTAACAATTTACTAGCAGAATTTGTGACAATGCTTCTTGGTATTTGTATTCCGTGTACCTGTGCTAGCTTCAAAGTTTCCCACTTATCAACCTTCATAGCTTCCATATCCGGCAATTGATAAGAACTTTTTAATCGCGCAAACAATTGTCCTGTTATCTTTCGTAATGCATATACAACACGCAATTTTAGTTCAGAAATATTGTCATTCGTTGAAGAAATTCCTTGTAGTATTTTCTTTGTAAATTCTCTGTGTCGAACAAAACCTCTGCACCAAACGACATTCACTAATCGAAGGTCAATTTCTTCTCTATTCTTTTCTGAACTTGTAATTACGAACTTTTCATTCGTTCCATCAAGTTCATTGCAAAAGGTCATATTACCATCAAGAAAATCATTCCCTGAAAGGAATCGATACTCCCCTCCCAAATAGTCTATCCAGTCTGCTACCTGTTCAGAACTAACTCTTAATTGGTCCTTATATTTTAAAATTAATATCATCGCATTATGAATCGGCCAAAAAAATTTTGGATTGAAAAAAATCTAATTAGATAAATTTCATTTTTCCATGCTCAATTTTTATTCGGTGATTTCATTGGTTTAAAGAAATCCTAACCTGATTTTACAAATATAGATGGTGATTGTCCGAAAATGCTGGACAACCAAATTCAATGCGAATATTTCTTCAAATTAAGCACTCAATGAAATAGACTAAACCGCCTAATCTATGAATGTAAACCGATGATAAGCAAGTGGGCTAAATCGTAAAGATCACTGCCAAAGTATTTGTAAAACCCCATAACCTACTTATCAAAAGATGCAAATACCCTTTTGGAAATGTTCCTTTTAAGAGACATGTTGTGCTATTTGACCCGGAGACACTATGCTTCAAGAAGTGGTTAAGTGACATACTTTGCAATGATTTGGAGGTATTGTTCATTCCTAAATCTGGAACGGCTGGTAAATTTGATTTTCGCATAGAAACTATCTGAGTAGAGCGTAACGCTACTTACACTTCCGTTGGTGCATCAGTGCCACTATCTTAGGGCATAAGCTTTCATAGTCGAAAACTTAAGAAATGATTATATGAAGAAATAATTGTAAGATTAGTACCGCTTCAATGTAAAGAAATTAGCCGTAGGTTTTTACATCTGTTGCAAGACGCGTAATAATCAGTCGCATATAATTTGAATTTTAACTGCAACATGCTTAAGGCTTTCTGTAAAGTATAGCCAAGAATAAAGTCTATCACAGTGAATACATAACAAACGTCACATAAACCTCGATAAACTTTGTGTTTAAAATTGTGGGGGCTGAAAGTAGAATTATACCACTTCATCCATAACCGAGATTGATTTTACCAGAGCAAAATATGTTGGTATTGATCTTATAACTAGTCACCGAAGCTACGATCAAAATAGGAAAAGAACTACTCGAGTATTGAAAGCTAAACAAACAAAAAAAGGCAACACTTATTAAAAGTATTGCCCCTTTCTTATCATTTATATCTGGAAAATTATTCTTCTTCCTGAGCAGCCACTGGTGCAACACCGGCACCTGTACTTTTCTTACCACCTCTTCTCCTTCTTCTGCCAGACTTGCCACTGCTTGCCGTTTTACCAGCATTGTAATCTGTGTTAAAATCTACTAATTCTACCATTGCCATCTCAGCGGAATCACTTTGTCTGAAACCAGTTTTGATGATACGTACATAACCACCTGGTCTTTCGGCAACTTTTTCCGCTACAACATCAAAAAGCTCTTTCACAACTTCTTTATTCATCAACTTAGAAAACACGACTCTTCTTGAATGTGTGGTATTTGTTTTTGACTTAGTGATGATAGGCTCAACAAAAACTCTTAATGCTTTTGCCTTGGCCAAAGTAGTATTAATTCTTTTGTGTGTTATCAGAGCTCCCGCCAATGATTTTAGCAAGGCCTTTCGGTGTCCACTCTTTCTTTTAAGATGATTAAATTTCTTTCCGTGTCTCATTTCAATTATGATTTACGTTTTGCCACTAATCGCATAACTCCTTTTCAGCTTTTAGAGATTACAGCAATCGTTTAACAAATAGTTATAAATATATCCTGATCAAAAATCAGAGCTGAGTGATATCAAATTTAAATTAGTCTTCGTCCAACTTATATTTGGAAAGATCCATTCCGAAAGTCAACCCTTTATTTTGTAGAAGCTCTTCGATCTCTACCAAAGATTTCTTACCAAAGTTTCTGAACTTCAATAATTCATGAGTGTCATATCGGACCATTTCTCCCAAAGAATTGATCTTGGCAGCTTTGAGACAATTATATGCTCTCACGGAGAGATCCAAATCTTCAAGCGATGTTTTAAGCAATTTACGCATGTGTAAGATATGCTCATCTACAATATTCTCCTCTCTGCTACTTGAATCGTTAAAGGTAATATTCTCATCAGTGATCAACATCAAGTGTTGAATCATTATTCTAGATGCTTCTTTAACCGCTTCTTCTGGATGAATTGTACCGTCTGTTTTCACTTCAATCGTCAACTTCTCATAATCCGTTCGCTGTCCTACCCTTGTATTTTCAATCTTATAGGCTACTTTTTTGATGGGCGTATAGATTGAATCTACTGGAATAACCCCAATCGGTGCGTCTTTTGGTAAATTCTCATCCGCAGGAACATATCCTCTACCTTTTGTGATTGTAAACTCAATCTCAAGGTTTACAGAAGGCTCCATCTGACAGATTAACAAATCTGGATTCATTACCTTAAATATATTTGTACTAGACTCAATATCTCCCGCAAGAAATTGTTCTTTACCT
>JBCCVV010000055.1:0-31493 GCA_039194925.1 Bacteroidota bacterium | reverse complement strand
TTGAATAGCAGTTTCGATCTTGGATAAAGGCAACCGATTTGGAAAAACAACCATACCCAGGTAGTTGAATGCCGTCGTAAGATGGTCCAATCCTCGAAGATTACCTGCACGACCCGAAGCTACACCAATCAGACCTAATTTCTTTCCACGAAAGGTTTCTTTGTATCGTCGAACCGAAAGGGCGTCTACAAAAACTTTTCCAATCCCGCTATACGAGCCATTGTATTCAGGAGAAATAAAAATCCACTTTTCCGCCGGCACAATATACTTGTCTTGAATTTCGGATAACTCTGGATGTTGAAATTCGCCGGAATACATTTTTGGATGCACAAAACCTGGATCCAATTCACTGAGTTTAATTAAGTTAACCTCTTCATCGGTATATGTACCAATCAAATCATATACATGCTGTGCTACAAATTCAGTTCTACTATTGGGCCTATTGGTTCCTGATATAATTGTGATCATTTACGTCGTTTTACTTTTCAAAACCATTATAACATCTTAAAACCTAAGAAAGATTAAAGAATTGTCGAAATTCCAAAAAGAATCCAGCTGCATTGGTACATTGTCTTTTGATGAACCGCGAAGTGCACGATGGATTACAACGTTTTCACAATGAATGTTTTCCAAACTTCTCGATGCTTTCTCCGCAAAGTACTAGATAAGAATCAATCCCTTCAAACCCTTGAATTCACTCTGATGTACAAATTGCAATCTCTTAAATCTTTTCAATTCCTTCAATCTTTCCAATCTCACCATTCTCACCAATCTTTCGAATATCTCCAATCCATTCTATGTACTACTCCGTGACTTCTCCGCGAATCTCGGTGAAATTAGATCTCCATTTACTTTAAATAAGTTATTTTTGCACTTTGAAGTTGATTTCAGGTGGTTCGAAACCGTTTTACCTGGTCAACCGTCTAAAATCAAATCACAATAGAGTAAGATAAAAGTTGAACAGAATGGGGAAGATTATTGCAATTGCGAATCAAAAAGGAGGGGTTGGAAAGACGACGACAGCGATAAATTTGGCCGCAGCAGTGGCGATTCTTGATAAAAAAGTATTATTGGTAGATTCTGATCCTCAGGGAAATGCGTCTTCTGGTGTGGGGGTTGCTTCCTCGGAATTAGAGTATACTATCTACGATTGTCTCATTGATGGTCTGCATCCAAAAGAAGCGATTAGAAAAACCGATACACCCAATTTGGATTTATTGCCTGCTAATATCGACTTGGTAGGGGCTGAGGTAGAATTGGTAAATAAATTATCAAGAGAATTTTTCCTCAAACGAACACTGGCTAAAATTAAAGAGGATTATGACTATATTTTTGTCGACTGTTTGCCATCCCTAGGCTTGGTTACTGTGAATGCGCTGGTAGCAGCTGACTCCGTTATTATTCCTGTTCAGTGTGAATTTTTCTCATTGGAAGGGTTCGGAAAATTGAAATCGACTATAAGCATGGTGAAAGAGAATCTGAATGAAAGTTTGGAGATCGAAGGAGTGGTTCTTTCTATGTATGACAGTCGGTTGCGAATGGCCAACATGGTTGTGACGGAGGTTAATAATATGGTCACGGATAAAGTATTCTCCACCATTATCCATCGAAACTCAAAAGTAGGTGAGGCACCAAGTCTTGGACAACCAGTGATTATTTACGACGTAACCAGCAAGGGAGCAACAAATTTCTTGAATCTGGCGAACGAATTTTTGCAACAAAATACCGATTCGATTTTTGAGAACAAGACTATGGATGAGGTCAAAGAAGCCCTGAATAAAGCCTAAGTGTACATTTTGTAAATAAATGAATCACAACGATTTAAATGAGTAAGAAGAAAGAATTAGGAAAAGGAATACGGGCATTGTTGTCCAATATTGAAAATACAAGCAGTCCAAGGGAAAAAACAGAGTTAGTAAAAGAATTGAACAGTTCGATACTGGAGATTCCTTTAGACAAAATTGAAGTTAATCCATTTCAGCCGAGATCTGAATTTGATCGGGAGGAGTTGGAGGAATTGGCCCAATCGATTAAGATACACGGATTAATTCAAGCAATAACCGTTCGCAATCTGGGAGGTGATACCTACCAACTGATATCAGGAGAACGTAGACTTCGAGCCAGTAGAATGGCTGGTCTACAGACGATCCCGGCTTTTATTCGTATCGCGGATGATCAGGCCCTACTCGAAATGGCACTGATTGAAAATATCCAACGATCAAATCTCAACGCTATAGAAGTAGCGATTTCGTATCAACGCTTGATGGTAGAATGTGATCTTACGCACGAATCACTTTCCGAAAGAGTAGGAAAAAAAAGAAGTACTATAAGCAACTATGTTCGATTGCTCAAACTGCCACCTCAAATCCAATCTTCGATTAAGAACAATGAGATAAGTATGGGGCACGCCCGCTCTCTTGCGGGTATTGATGACGTGGGGTTGCAACTGGATATTTACAAAGAAGTATTGCAGCGAAATTTGAGCGTGAGAGCCTTGGAGAATTTGATCAAATCCTATTCTTCCGAAAATAAATCCAGTGTTCCTAAAAAGAAAAATGAACTGCCGGCAGAGGTAAAGAAAATTCAAGACAGCTTGAGCTCTACACTTGGCACTTCGGTAAAGATTAAAAGATCGGAATCGGGAAGTGGGGAAATAAATATCAAGTTTAAATCCGACAGAGAGTTTAATGATATTATGGCCGTCTTGGACAAGTTGGAGAATTAAAGTCCAAGGAGTAGGAAAAAATTACAATTTTGGATATTTATTACCTAAAGTTATTCTCAAATCGTACAAAGCCATTTGAAATATGATGCCTTCAACAAATCCTTTTGGGCCTTCTAGTCGAGAAATTATTCCTCCGGGAAGTATTATGGCCTATGCCGGAAAGATTTTAAAAGAACAACCCAATTCCAATGAAGAAGGAATGTATTTGGAACCGTATGGATGGTTGGTTTGCGATGGTAGACAATTAAAGGTGGCTGAATATCCCATGCTTTATCAGGCCATTGGAAATTTATATGATTTGGAGGTTGATAAAAATTCGGATGAAGCAGATGTCACCTTTAGAATTCCTGACTACAGAGGTTATTTTTTGAGAATGGTGGATGAAAGTGGAAAAGTAGATCAAGATAATGCTGATCGAAAATTGGCTAATGGTACGGTCAATTCTGGTGTTGGGTCGATGCAGGAAGATGCTATTCAAGAACATTATCATGGGATAAAAAAGGAATCAGGCAATTTACTTGCTGACGGAACTCAGTTTCAGTCTGAAAAGGCACCGAATTCAACAGGTGGCTTAACCCCTGCATCCTCATCAACAGATCTATCCAATGAATTAAAAGTGAGTATAAACGAAAACCGACCCAAGAATATGTCGGTTTATTACATTATTAAATATACCTGATTGGTGTTTAATCGTCGTATATCCATTATTGAAGTGGTTTCAAATTACCTGGAAATGCACGTTTTTTTATATTTTCTCGTTATTGTGATACTATGACCAAATATTATTTCATATTCCTATTTTTATTTGCTCTTCATAGTGCGGGACTTGGACAAAATATACCGACGATTCCAGAAGATAGAGGCTCTGGTGTTCAATCGCCCAATAACCCAAACGATTCGACTACCATTGTGGACAATACTTTTTTTGACATTTTTACCGGTAATCCTGGAAAAGCTGCTTTTTACAGCCTAATCTTTCCTGGCGGTGGACAGATCTACAATCGTAAGTGGTGGAAGCTACCGATTGTATATGGTGCGGAGGGGTATCTCGTTTACAGTATTATCACAAACACGACAGAATATAACGGTTATCAAAACGCATATCTCGACCAACTAGATGGCAATACAGAAGCAAATTACAGAGGTATTACCGATGTTACAGTGCTTCGAAGTCGACGAAACAGCTTTCGAAAAGCAAGAGAATATGCGTGGGTATTTTTTATAGGAGGTCGACTCATTTCTATTTTCGAAGCTTTTATCGATCGTCATCTTATGGAGTTTGATGTGAGTGATGACCTTACCTTTACACCCATCATTACGGAGATTGGGACCTTTAATGGGATTACGTATACAATACCTTTAAATAAGAAAAAGAAAAAAAATATATTCTATCACCAAGTATACTAACCTTTAAAAGTTTAGTATACCTGGTGATGGTAAGGAAAAAAATATTTTTAGCGGTTCACAACCGCTAAAACCCCATTCTGAATAAAGGCGACAAAACTTCGCTTGTACTTTTTATCCGGTAAAATGTAAGCTTTTCTAAATTGAAATGCATCAGACTCGTGCCTAAATCCACCGATCATGTAGTAGATTTTTCCAAAACCATCGTCCATTACCTCCAGACCTTCATGTCTATGGAAAAGCCAGTGATCTTCGGATAGCGGGGTAGGGCTTTGGTATAAAATAACCTTTACTCCATCGGAGACATTATTAGTAATAGGTGACACTTTTTTTTGAGTTGTATCAGATTCTTCTTCTTCTTCTTCTTCTTCTTCTTTCGTTTCCAGGATTTCTTCTTGATCCTTTTCTTGTACTGCCGATACCGATTTGGATTTCATTTCATTTTCCGACGCTTCCAATAAAAGTACTTGACTTACTGAATCGATACTATTTATATCTTCATTATCACCCATCGGTTGCGGTACGTCAACCCTGACTTGTTGATCCGCTTCTAAGATTCGGCTAAGCTCTTCTTCGTCTTTAGCTTGGATTTGTTCCTGATCCATGAGTTCAAGAATTTGCTCCTCGAGGAATTCTTCTTCCTTCATTTGTGCCAGAGATTTCACTTCTCGCACGTCTGTAATTCCAATAATTTTAAGTTCGGTTCTGCGATTCTTTGCATGTTCTTCCTCGGTACACTTCGAACCATTTCCACAATTATTTAAAAGTACATTTTCGCCATAGCCTTTGGATACGATTCTTGTCTTAGCAATGCCCCCTTTACGAATAAGATAATTTACCGCAGATTGCGCTCGTTTATTAGACAATTCGAGATTAATGGTATTGCTTCCTCGACTATCCGTATGTGCTCCCAGTTCCAGAGTAAGACTTGGGTTATCTTTCATAAGGGTGATTACCTTATTTAATTCTCTTTTCGCAGCTCCTTTTAACGACCATTTTGCCAAATCATAATAGAGGTTTTGAATTTCCATCGTCTTTCCCTCGAATATACGTTCCAGTTCTACATTGGCCAATAATACGCCAAATGTATTCCCTTCGGTGAGGTTGTCAGACACTCCAGGTCCCACATCTCCCACCCCTTCAAAACATAGAATACACCCTTCAACGTCTACTTTTGCTTCCATTCTTTTTGATAAAAAACCATTTTTACGCACCAGAATAGTGTAATGATTGCCTTTTAGAAGATTTAATTGAAATTCAGGGATATCGTGATCTTTTAGATCCATTACAGAATTGCGAGTGGTATTGTTGTATACTTCGATTCTGGCACCTGAGATGGCATCTACTACTTGCTCAGAGTAAGACCTTTTTTCGGCTAACGTAACTTCAAATGTATATCCTGGGGCTCTTCCCATCTCAAGCTTGATGAATGTTTTCCCGGATCCCACTTTGGTTTCAACTCGCTTGATGTCAAACATTTCTTTTGCGGCATACAGACGAATCATGGAGTTTGATGGTACCTTTAATTTAAAATAGCCATCTTTATCGCTTCTTGTTTTATCTACCAATTCTTCCGTCTCCATATGTTCGGCTGTAATGGCTGCATCGTATATGTATCCCCGGTTTCCAGTTTCGAAAACGTAGCCCTCGACCGTAGTCGTTTGGGAAGATCCCGTAAAAACAAAACACGTCAATATCAGTCCGAAAAAAACTCTCATAACAATTGATTTAGACTTGAAATCCATGATCTTAACCTAGCTATTCAACTTCAAAAAAATGACAATAAATAGTTAATTATTCCAATTAAAAATACTTCTTATCAATGTATTCATAATATACTTGTAGCATCAATTGTTCCAACAGTGGAATTTTTAACACTTAAAGCGAGTTTTTTAGTAGAACAGAAATAAAAAGGGCTATTCAATATGCGGATAATATACATGGGAACACCTGAATTTGCGGTGCCTTCCTTAAAAATACTTTTAGAGAATGGATACAACGTTGTGGGGGTGATCACAGCTACCGATAAATACGGCGGCAGAGGTGGAAAGCAACTGATTGAATCGGATGTAAAGAAGTTTGCCGTGGAAAAAGGACTTCATATTCTTCAACCCAAAAACTTAAAGGATCCGGATTTTGTGGAAGAGGTGAGAGCATTAAAAGCGGATCTTCAAATCGTCGTTGCCTTTAGAATGCTGCCCGAAGTAATTTGGAATATGCCGAAACACGGTACATATAATTTGCATGGTTCCCTATTGCCAAAATACAGAGGAGCTGCGCCTATTCACTGGGCGGTTATCAATGGAGAAGAAGAGACCGGAGTGACTAGTTTTAAACTAAAATACAAAATAGACACAGGAGACTTACTTTTTCAGGCAAAGACTAAAATCACACATGAAGATACTACCGGTGATGTCTATCAGCGTCTCATGCACTTAGGAGCGGATGTCGTTCTAAAGACCGTAAAAGCAGTGGAAAGCGGTTCATTCGAATTATTAGAACAAGATGAATCCCAGGTTTCCAAAGCCCCAAAAATATACCATGAAACGTGCCAAGTAAATTTTAATCAATCAGTTATGAAGGTATACAATCAGATAAGAGGATTGTCGCCTTTCCCAACTGCCTGGACAACAATTGATGGATTGGAATGTAAAATCCTCAAATCCGGTGTGTCTGATGAAGAAAACAAAAGTCATACACCGGGGCAAATCATTACCGATAATAAACGCTTTCTGAAGGTTGCCTGTCGGGATGGCTATCTTGCTATTTTGGAAATAAAAATGCAAGGAAAGAAAAAAATGGACATTAAATCCTTTTTGAATGGATACGAAATTAAAAACATGGAAATAGGCTGAGGAAATTACAACTATTTTAATTTACATACCTTATGTATAACATATGAGTTATAGAAGTTTACAGGATGTAGTTGATGATTTGGAAAAGCACAAACAACTCATTCGTGTCAAGTCGGAGGTTGATCCCAATCTGGAAATGGCAGAGATCCACAATCGAGTTTTTGATGCTGGTGGCCCCGCGATTTTATTTGAGAATGTCAAAGGAAGTCCATTTCGAGCCTTGTCTAACATTTACGGAACTTTTGAACGTACTGATTTTCTATTTCGACACACCATTGAAAAAGTAAAGAAAGTAATCGAACTTAAAGCCGACCCAACGCGATTGCTAAAGAATCCATTGAAATATATTGGCGCTCCGTTTACGGCACTCACGGCACTGCCTATGAAATCATGGGGAAAAGGTGCTGTCGAATATGGGCAAACGACAATCGATCAATTGCCGCTGGTAAAGTCGTGGCCTATGGACGGAGGAGCTTTTGTTACTATGCCTCAGGTATTGACTTTGCCGCCGGGAGAGAAAAAAGCTATGAAGACCAATCTGGGAATGTACCGTATTCAACTCAGCGGGAATGAGTATGAATTGAATAAGGAAATTGGCCTGCACTATCAATTGCACCGCGGGATTGGAAATCATCATACAGCCTATCTTAAAAGAAATGAAGAGTTCCGCTGCTCTATTTTTGTGGGTGGGTTGCCTTCTCATGCTTTTTCTGCTATTATGCCTATGCCAGAAGAGATTAGTGAACTCACGTTTGCGGGAATGCTTGGAGGACGTAGATTTCGATACAAATATGATGATCAAGGTCATTTTTTATCAAGTGATGCAGATTTTGTAATTACCGGTCGTATCCGATTGGGGGAGACTAAACCCGAAGGACCATTTGGAGACCATTTGGGCTATTATAGCTTGGAACATCCTTTTCCAGTGATGGATGTAGATCGTGTCTATCATCGAAAAGATGCGATCTGGCATTTTAGTGTGGTAGGAAGACCACCTATGGAGGATAGTAGTTTTGGATACCTAATTCATGAATTGGTCAAAGAACTGGCTTCCGGTGAATTTCCAGGCATCAAAGAACTGAATGCCGTAGATGCTGCTGGGGTGCATCCCCTTTT
Source organism: Bacteroidota bacterium (assembly GCA_039194925.1). Taxonomy (GTDB): domain Bacteria; phylum Bacteroidota; class Bacteroidia; order Chitinophagales; family Saprospiraceae; genus CAJXUU01. Next base: position 23,393 of record JBCCVV010000055.1, on the reverse strand, counting down.
GCTTGCCATTGGCAAAGAACGATACATGCCTTTCCGTGAGAAAGTGCCAGAGGAGATTCTCACTATTGCTAATCGAGTGATTGGTTCGGGGCAAACCTCCCTGGCTAAGTTTTTGATAATATGCGCAGAAGAAGATGATCCAAATTTGGATACACATGATATTGGAAATTTCTTTAATCATTTCCTGAGCAGGGTAGATTGGACCAGAGATCTTCATTTTCAAACCAAAACGACTATCGATACCTTGGATTATTCAGGTTCGGGATGGAATTCCGGTTCAAAAGTCATCATGGCTTGTCGTGGTCCAAAACGAGTTGAACTCAAAACTGAAAAACCTACGAATTTGAATTTACCAAATTTTGTCAACAGCGTTTCGGTAGCTCGACCGGGGGTGCTTGGATTTTCCACAACGAAATTTTCAGATTATATTCAAGCCGAAAAGGAAATTGATGAATTGGCCAGGCATCTGGAATCGCAAGATCTTCAGGGCTTCCCATTGATTGTTCTCACCGAAGACGATGCTTTTCTTGCGGATGCGTTAAATAACTTCCTTTGGGTGACATTTACCAGAGCCAATCCTTCGCACGATGTGTATGGTGTAAAAAGTTCTATCGTTCATAAACATTGGGGATGCGAAGGTGCACTCATTATTGATGCCCGTATCAAATCGCATCATGCACCTGTGTTGGAAAAAGATCCGAAGGTGGTGGCGAAGGTGGATACGTTGTTTTCTAAAGGGGGGGAATTATATGATTATTAATTGACAATGTACAATTGATAATGTACAATGAATTGAACATTACACTACTTTTTAAGAGGTGGCATTTTTTTGAGGACATCTTATGATTTTGATGATTTTATTATGCTTGTAAGGAGCTTAAAGATTTCTATGCAATCTGTTTTTAGTGAGGTTCCATTTTTATTTGAAAGATATTCTGTTTCCATGAGTAGATCGATCCAATATTCTGTTTCATTGGCTTCTTTTAAGGCAATACAAAGTTTATGAATAAAGTCTTTCTTGCTTTCCGCCATTTCAGCTTCTCTTATTAAAGCACCCGGTGCAGTACCCGATCTCAGTAGTAGTTTCGATAAAACGAATTCATTTTTTTTAATTAAAAATTTCGAACTGAATACGATTCGCTTGGCGAACAAAAAACTTTTGTCCTTAACAATATTTGGTTTCATAATGATAGCTGTATTAATTGAATGTAATTGTTATCATTAAAAATAGATCAAAAAAAGATAATTGTCAATTACTCATTATCAATTATCCATTGTTAATTATCAATTAACTCATCCACCCAGGACCAAGAATAGCAACTGCGCAAACAATATTTTCATCACCAGCGCAATTGGAAACATCACCGAATAACCAATGATCGGCACCTTATTTTTACTCATTTCCGTGGCGAAATCCAGGATGGCAGGTTGATTGGAAAGAAAGCCCAGAAGTAGGGAGAATGGGATTTTGAATACTTTATAACCGATGATCACACTTATCAATGCACCTAAGATACTTAGTAGTGTACCTCCCAAGGCGAAGATCAACCATTCACTGCCTTCTAAAGATTCCAGGACTTTGTTTCCCGAACTAAGCCCAATAACGGCTAATAGAAATATGAGCCCCATTTGTCTTAGCGTGACATTGGCCCCGTAAGGCAAGGTCCAAACGATGGGACCTGTTCTTCTCCATGCGCCTAAGATCAGACCCACGATTAATGGACCTCCAGCCATACCCAGCTTAAAAACAGAACCACCTGGCAGTGGAATTTCAATACTTCCTACGAGAAGGCCAATGGCTATACCCAATCCGAATGAAAATAGATTTACTTCACTGCTTTTGTAATAGGAATCACCGAATAAATTGGATAATCCTTTAAGGTCCTTTCGTCGGGCCACAAAACGAATCCTGTCACCCATTTCAAGCACAGTATTCGCCTTGGCCAACATATCCATATCGCCTCTGCGGATTCGGGTGATGACAGCATCATATTTTTGGCTCAGATTTAAAGAAGATATCGTTCGTCCCACAAGTTTGGGGTTACTTACGAAAATACGTCGAACATCATACTCTTTTCGATTATAAGAAATATTATCCTCGGTTTCTTCCCCAAATAAGGTGGTCGCTTTATTGAGGTCTTCCATCCCACCTATGAGCATAATGACATCATCTTCATGTAAAATAGTATCCCAGTTGGCCAATGTGATCTCATTGCCTTTACTAATTCTTCCGAAAAGGATAGGTAGGGTATTGTCGTTGGTAATGTCACGGAGCGTTTGACCAAAAGCCTTGGGATTTGTAATTTTAACAGACCGGCTTGATAATTCTTCTTCTAATGCATAATCTTTACGCAAGAGCTCTTTTTCTTTTTCATAATCCACATTGAAGATCTTTTCCATGACCTTTAAGACGATCATTACTCCCAGGACTCCCATAGGATAGCTATAGGTGTACCCAATTACCAGAGCATCTTTCATACCCTCACTATCAGCATCTCCTCGGCGGTCTACCAAGTCTAAGACCGAGGCGAGAGCAGGTGTGTTTGTGGTGGAGCCTGAATAAATTCCCGTTATACTCGCAGGATCCAGATGTAGAACAAAAAATAATCCCACGGCGACCAAGGCAGAGAGGGTGAGCATGATCATTACAAAACCGATGTCTCGAATGCCATTTTTCTTGAACGACTTGAAGAAAGCGGGGCCGGAACTTAATCCTACGGAATACACAAAAAATACGATACCCAATTGAAATATGATTCGAGGTACGTTAAAGGCAGGATTCAGTGCTCCAAAGGCCAATCCAACAAATAGTACAGCCGAAACACCCAGAGAATTACCTTTGATATTAACTTTGCCAACGAAATAGCCAACGGCAGCTACAACAAAAAGCAATAAGAGCGGATTATTTGATAATAATTGATCCATAGATTAATGAAATGAGATAATGATTAATTTCGGATTGTCTGGTTGCTAATTTGAGTAGTACGTACGTTTTTCTTTTTTTACCGTCAATTGTTCTTGAACGAAGAAGAGAAACAAATGAAATCGCTAAATTGTTAAATGTCTGTTGAAAAATTCTAACGGCAAAGGTACGAAAGATAATTATATGTTGATGTTCAATGACTTTTATATTTAAAAATGTCATATGTGTACATTGACGCAATTTTATATGTGTGAAGAAAACAGTAGAGCTAAAATTATTTCCTGATCAGTTGAATGTGCAGGAGTTCATTTGGAAAAGGGCTGCATCTAAGGCTAAAGTGGCGCTGACCGATGTTTCTGATCTTACCATCGTCAAACGTTCCATTGATGCACGAGGAAGTCGGCCAGTGTATAGATTAAGGTGCGACATTTATATTAATGAAAAACCTATTTCGGATATTCCGATACTAGATGCATTTAAAAACGTGCGTGATAAAGAGGAAGTCTATATTATTGGAGCCGGACCTGCTGGTTACTTTGCGGCTTTGCGATTGATCAAAGAAGGATTGAAACCCATTGTTTTAGACAGGGGCAAAGATGTACGTGCACGAAGACGTGATTTGCGCGCCATACAGCAAGATGGAATTGTCAATCCGCATTCCAATTATTGCTTTGGTGAGGGAGGTGCAGGTACGTATTCGGATGGAAAATTGTACACTCGCTCCCATAAACGAGGCAAGATTGTGGATGTATTGCGTTTACTGGTCGAACATGGAGCTACGGAAGATATAATGATTGATGCGCATCCGCACATTGGATCCAATAAACTACCAAAAATCGTCGCTAATATTCGAAAAACCATTACTGATCTTGGTGGGGAAGTCCGATTTGATAGTCACGTTACCGATATCGACATAGCTCATGGTAAGATTAAAGGGATTGAAATCAATGGAGATATTAAGATTAAAACGAATAAGGCAATACTTGCTACTGGACATTCGGCCAGAGACATTTATAAGCTTTTGGATGCTAAAAATGTTTACATGGAAGCGAAGCCGTTTGCATTGGGCCTTCGTATTGAACATAACCAATCTCTAATTGATTCCATCCAATACAACCAGCCCATTCGTGAAGAAAATTTGCCAGCATCCAGTTATAGCGTTGTGGCTCAGATCAACGGGATAGGAGTATTTTCATTTTGTATGTGTCCAGGCGGTTTGGTGGTTCCTGCGGCGACAGCACCAGGAGAGATTGTAGTGAACGGAATGAGTCTTTCCAGACGTGACAGCCCATATGCCAATTCTGGTTTTGTGACAGCAATTAGTACAGAAGAATTGGATAGAATGGGATACAAAGGTCTCTTTGCTACTATGAATTTTCAAAAAGAAGTAGAACATAATATGTTCAATGCGGGCAATGGATCTCAACAAGCTCCAGCACAGCGAGTTACGGATTTTGTGGATGGCAGAATTTCTGCGACGCTGAATAATACATCATATATCCCTGGTCTCTTCAGTGCCCGAGTAGATCAATTGCTTCCAACTTTTGTTGCGGCCAGATTGCGGAATGGTGTGAAAGAGATTGGCCGAAAAATGAGAGGCTACTATACTTCTGAGGCCAATTTCATTGGAGTAGAAAGTCGTACCTCTTCTCCCATTCGGATTCCTAGAAATAAGGAAACGTATATGCACGATGGAGTGGAAGGATTATTTCCATGTGGTGAAGGAGCTGGGTATGCCGGAGGAATTTTATCCGCTTGTATGGATGGAGAGAATGTGGCTTCTGCGGTGAAGCGGTGGGTAGAGCGTTGATTTAACCACTAGAGACAAAAGGATGCACAAAGTTTTCCCTAAGGTTTTATTTCAATTATTTATATTGAACTCTTTGGCGTATTTAACCAGGCCTTGTACTCCGTTGAGACCATTTTCGATCAACTCGATTACCATGCAATTTTGGGGTGGCACATCAAAAGGAAGTTCAATGCCATACGTATCTGCTCTTTCATAGCCAAATCTTGGATAATAGTTTTCGTGACCTAATAAAACGATAGATTGATAACCTAAATCTCTAGCGACTTCATGAGAGCACAAGATCAATTTTCCCCCAATACCTTTCCCTTGATGATCAGGGTGTACACTTACCGGGGCTAGGGCAAGAGATGGAAAAGACTGCGTAGTACTGTTGATTTGTATTTTCGTCAAAAGTATATGGCCTACTATTTTTTTGTTTAATTCCGCTACAATGGAAAGTTCTGGTACAAAGGATTTGGATTTGCGTAATCGATCTACCAATAAATGTTCGCTGTGATCACTGTACTCTTCATTTAGAAATGCCTTTTTTATAAGCTTTAAGACTTCGTCATAGTCTGAAGGAGCTTCTTTTCTAAGAATAAGATCCATGAATACAATTAGATGAATTAAGGATTGATAATTTCCCGTGGATTCAATGGAATTTCGTCTTTTAATACCTCGTAATGCAGATGAGGACCCATGCTTACGCCTGAATTGCCCACCTTGCCAATGATTTCTCCTTCCGAAACCGATTGATTTACAACTACAGAAATGTCGGATAAATGAAAATACTTGGTGATATAATTTCCATCGTGCTGTATCATTACAAATTTTCCTGCCTTGGGGGTGAACCCTGCTTTTGTCACCTTGCCATCGCCTGTAGAGAGAACGGGGGTACCTATTTTTGCGAGAATATCTATTCCTCTGTGTAAGCTTTTTTTCTTGCTTTTGGGATGCATTCTCAAACCAAATTCGGAGGAAACGTTGAAAAGCGATTGTTCAATTGGTGAACCCATTGGAGGATCGATGGAAACGACTTCCGAAATTTCTTTTTCCACTTTTTGGTTTTCTTTGATTTTATGAGAAGGACCAAATAGGTAGAAAGCCATACTCACAAACATCAGCAATAGAAAAAATAACCCTCTTTTATGCTTCTTAAGTTTTGCATCAACAAATTGGGATCCATCCAGGTTGGCAATTTCCTGATAGGTTTCCCGAATCGCTTTTTGAGAATTTACACCCAGTCTTACTTCTTCTTCAATACGAGTCAAATAATGATCTTTAAGCTCATCGATGACCTCTTGCTGAGAAATTCCAGCAAGTTTGATCAAGTCAGTAATTCTATTTGCTATTCGATCAGAATTCATTATAAAGATGGTTTGAGCAAGGTTCGAAGATGTCCTGCAAATTTGGCCAAAAGGTCTATTTGAGAATTTACTTCAGATATAGAACTCTGATTTAGGCTATAGTATTTTCTTACACGGCCATTAACTTTTTCTTTTGTTGAAAAAAGTAGTCCTTCTTTCTCTAATCGATGGAGCGTTGGGTAGATCGCACCCTCTGTCAGATTGATTTGATTATTGGTGGCTTCGCGGGTTTTTTGACAAATCTCATAACCGTACATCCGTCCATTGTCCTTCAATAATGCCAGAACAATTGTGTTGAGCGTACCGTTAAGAAATTTTTTGTTTGAATCCATTTATGTATGTAGTTAGCGTATTTGAATCATTTGTCCGATTCTTAGTATGGATGATTTGGAGATAGAATTTATTCTGCACAATTCGGATAATCTCAGGCTATACGATCGGGCAATCTGACTCAAAGTATCTCCTCTTCTGACTTTATGAAATTTGGGTTCGTTTTTTTGATAGGCAATAGCTTCGTCTTCCTTAGTGAGCCATTTGATCTTGCTTTTTCGATAGGAGCTGTGGAGTCTTGGACTCTTCCATCCATTGGTCACCCATAGTTCGGTGCCATTGATCGTTTCACTCCCGTCAAAGTTAAATACATACTCGGGGTGAATGCATACACCCTTATATCGCACTTCAAGATGAAGATGACTACCTCGCGAGTTTCCTGTATTTCCTCCCAATCCAATAATTGAACCTTCAGTAATTTGGTCGTTTTCTTTTACGGTATAGGCAGATAAATGCGCATACACCGTTTCAATTTCATTGGCATGACGAATTACGACGGTTTTGCCATGACCACGGCTATATCCTACAAATCGTACTTTACCCGGCAATACGGATCGTACAAAATCTCCCGTTACCAGATCAATATCGATGCCTCTGTGAGGACCTCTTCTTCGCCTCCCAAACCTGGATGTGATGACCATATCGTGATCCACAGGATTGGTAAAAGTCGTTTGATCAAAATTGATCTTGAATGGGGTTTGGAGTACTACGTCTTTGTACGGATTGATGCGATCACAGTCCCAATAATCAAGGATGGCGGTATCGTGATGACTTCTGCTGTCTGATTCACAAAGTTCTCGATACTTTGTTTGACTTATGATTTCTCCGGTAGATTCATTGCGATAGGATACTTTCCCGTCCAGCATAATCTTCTCAAAGAATACTTCTTCAATGTTTTCATCGGAAATTACTTCTTTTTTAGATTCAGAAGTCTGCGATTCTTGGGAATTTACGATTATGGGAAAAGTAAAAAGTATGATTATTAAACAAGGGATACTTCTTAAACTGAACATTTCTCAGGTGTTACTCAATTTGTTTTAAAAAAGGGATTCGACTTGACCACAAATATACATAACAGAATTAGGTATGTGATTGTTTTTATTTTCTTAACATAATATTTAGAAAATAGCCGACAAAGAAAATGGCTACTCTCTAGCCCAAAATGGTGAAATACGTAGCACCAATTGTTACGAATAATTGATCTGTACAAACAGATAATAAAATAGAAGCCTTCAATAATTAGTATTTCGAACGATCATATATACAAAAGTCCTATATTTGCGGCATGACAGAAAAAATCATCATTCTAGATTTTGGTTCGCAGTATACACAGTTGATTGCCAGGCGATTAAGAGAGATTAATGTGTTTTGTGAAATCATGCCTTACAACAAATTTCCAAAAGAAGACCAGACGGTAAAAGCCGTAATTCTATCAGGAAGCCCACTTTCAGTATTGGACGAACAGTCGCTACAATTCGACTTGCAGGAAATAGTGGGCCACTATCCTGTGCTGGGAATTTGCTATGGTGCACAATATGTGGCGCACAGTCTCGGCGGCAAAGTCTTTAAATCCGAACATCGGGAATATGGAAAAGCGATGCTGAACTCCTTAGGGAATGACAATGTGCTTTTTGAAGGTATCGAAGAAACTACTCAAGTATGGATGTCGCATGCGGATACGATTTCTGAAATACCGGATAATTTCGAAATTATTGCCAAAACAGAAGATATTCCCGTTGCAGCATATCGATCCAAGTCGGATGCTTTTGCATACCCTGTATATTGTTTGCAATTTCATCCTGAGGTATATCATAGTCTAAAAGGAAAAGAGATTTTATCCAATTTTGTACAACATGTCGCTCAATGCAGAGCGGATTGGACACCAGCGCATTTTGTGGATGAAACAGTACGAAATCTGCAAGAAAAATTAGGGGACGATAAGGTGTTGATGGGGTTGTCAGGAGGGGTTGATTCTACGATTGCAGCTACACTTATTCAAAAAGCAATAGGCGATAATCTGTATTGCATTTTCCTCGATAATGGATTGTTGAGAAAAAATGAGTTTGAACAGGTTTTAGACTCTTACAAGCATATGGGCTTGAATATCAAAGGAGTAAGAGCTGGGGATGATTTTTTATCCGAGCTAAGTGGAGTAAGCGATCCCGAGCAAAAAAGAAAGATCATCGGTCATGTCTTCATCGAAGTCTTCGAACGAGAAGCAAATAAGATTGATGGTATCAAATGGCTGGGTCAAGGTACCATCTATCCTGATGTCATCGAATCCGTATCGGTACACGGCCCTTCAGTTACCATAAAATCTCATCACAATGTAGGAGGTCTTCCGGATAAGCTGAATTTAAAAATCGTGGAACCGCTTCGAATGTTATTTAAAGATGAGGTGAGAAGGGTAGGGCGAGAATTAGGCATTTCAGACGCTTTAGTTGGTCGTCATCCTTTCCCCGGACCAGGATTAGCCATTCGTGTTTTGGGAGAAATCACAGAAGAAAAAGTGAGGTTATGCCAGGAAGCGGATGCGATATTCATCAATAATCTCAAAAAATCGGGACTGTATGATGAGGTATGGCAAGCTGGGGCCATATTACTTCCGGTGCAATCCGTAGGTGTAATGGGCGATGAGCGAACATACGAATTTACCATTGCGTTGCGTTGTGTTAATTCAGTCGATGGCATGACAGCAGAATGGAGTAAACTTCCGCATGACTTTCTAGCCCTGGTTTCCAGTGAAATAATAAACCAAGTAAAAGGTATAAACAGAGTAGTATATGATATCAGTACGAAACCACCTGCGACAATTGAGTGGGAATAAAATAATGGTACTTTTGGTTTTAGCATTTTTGATTTCTTCTTGTGGGGGAACCGATAAAGGGGTGCGTAGATCGTCAAAATCCCGTACGGCAAAAGTGAAATCCAACACCAAAGTGACCGGAGCCAAAAAAAGAAAAAAGGTCAAAGAAGTAGAATGGACCGAAGGCAAAGATGATAAAAAGCCACCGATTCAAAATAAACCCGAGGCAAGCTATGAGCAACCAGAGATTATAAAAGAGTCGGTTTATGATATTACCTATTTTATCCCATTTGATGCGAATAATTATTTGAATTCGGCACAAAAGTCGGATCGATTTGTTCAGTACTATTGCGGCATGTTGGTCGCTACCAATATATTGGAGAGAGAGGGCGTGAATCTTAATATAAAGGTAGTGGATGAAAAGAAGCGCAAGTTCGAGACGATATTGAAAGAAGAGGTAAATAGCACTACTGATGCCATTGTTGGGCCGTATAGTAGAAATTCGTTGAAAATGGCGGCAGAATATGCAAAGTCGAAAGAGATTCCTCTGGTTTCTCCTTGGCAAGCGAGTAGTAAAGTGGCGGAAGAAAATCCGTTCTATGTTCAATTGAGGCCAAATCTGGATGAACACTACTACTCCATATTTGAGGATGTAAAGAAGAATTTTGACAAAGAACAAGTATACATTGTTGGTCGCAATACAAATGTTAAAGACGTAAAGCGCATCCGGAAATTGCAACGAATGGCAAAAGATGTTTGGGGAGAGTCAGAAGAAGATATTCTACAAGAGCAAATACTGATTCAAGATAGTATTGACGTGGGTATCACAGCATTTGATTCCATTTTTACAGAAGAGAAACCTTTGGTTTTTATTATACCAAATTGGTCGTTTGAGGATGAAAGTTTTATATATGGTGCGTTGAGAAGGCTGAGCGTTGAGAAGGGATTGTCAAATGTGATTGTCTACGGTATGCCGATTATGATGGAGTCCGAAAAGATCAATTTTGACTACTATAGTTCCTTAAATATGCGAGTGGCGCGTTCCAAATTTGTGGACGAAAGGGATCTCGATGTTTCCAGATTTAAGCGTGATTTTGTCAATACGTATGGTGCTCTTCCAACCGATGATGCCTATGAAGGATATGATAACTTGATGTTTGTTGGTCGGAATTTACATGAGTACGGTAAGAATTTTCAATACTATCTCCATGAAGATCAGGGTTACTATTTACAAGCTGGATATAGCGTAGAACAAACCCGAAAAGATTCTTCGAGTGACGCCCCTCGCAGTATTGATTATTTCGAAAATAAGAATGTAGATATAATCGAGTTCAAGGACAGCCGTTTTGTCAGAAACCTGGATTAAGTAAGGACCATGTCTGTCGATACAAGTATGATCACTGAAGAGCGGGCCGAAAAGCTGCGAAGCCTGGCGGCCAACCGTCAACGGGATTTGACGCTCATTCTTGAAAATATTTACGACCCGCACAATCTGGGAGCAGTTTTGAGAACCTGTGACTCGGTTGGAATTGCAGAAATCTATGCGCTCTATACCATAGAAAGTGTGGATACGTTGGAGAAAATAGCGGGTCATAAAAGCTCTTCTGGTGCCAAAAAATGGGTGGATATCCATGTGTTTGACGATACAAAAGCATGTTTTGCAGCTGTTCGCAAAAAGTATGAATCCATTTACGGTACACATTTGGAAACAGACAGCGTAGGACTATACGAATTAGATTTTACACAATCGATCGCTTTGGTTTTTGGAAATGAACATCGCGGCATGAGTGATGAAGCACTAGCTCTCGTAGATGGGAATTTTATTATCCCGCAGTCTGGAGTTACCAAAAGCCTTAATATATCTGTAGCATGTGCCGTTAGTCTTTATGAAGCGAAGCGACAGCGAATGGATAAAGGGTGCTACGGGAAATCGTACGATGAAAATGATTCGTATGAGTTAGAGCTTTTTAGAAAGTATGTGGCCAATTCAAAACCTCGTCCAGAATAGTTCTTAAAATCCAAATCTTAGGTGAAACTGGAATTGATGCAGATTTGTGGAACCATCAGTTTCTGCGGGCGGAAAGTTTATAGGCCAGATTCTCAATTGAATATCATTAATATAATTGTAGGCTATGCCCGGTGAAATCGTGAAAAATAAATTATCGAATACGCGCCTTTGTTGTGAAGTTTTATCAATTCCATCTTCCCTTTGTAGATTGAAAGCATAGATTTGGGTATTCATGTTGAAGGCGAAATAAGAGAACTGCATACTAGATAAGTTTGTTAAATTGTTCCCTTTTCTAAATCCATAGGCTATTTCATTTAAAATATCAATTCGGATATTTTTCATTTTGAACCGATAATCCAAACCGAGTTCAAAATTGGACGTCAGTACATCGTTTTCATTGGTTAAACTCTCTTGTATTATTTTGTTCCATGTTGGAAAACTATTGATGTTATTCTTAACTCTTAACCCAAGCTGAGCAATGGTCTGGCTGCTGAAAAAGAGAACTATAATGACTAAGAAACTTACTTTGAATTGATTCATGTGTTATGGTGTATTCTGATTTCGAAGATTTAATTTAGGAATAAGAAATTAAATAAGCATTGTTTAGCATGGAAAGTGTTTATGATAAATCGTATTTGGAGACAGAAGTGTAATTGGCCAGAGACTTTTGTATTGTTGAACAATAAGATAGAAAAAGTGTCTTCTGAACTCCTCTTGTATTTGCATGTTGTCATACTCACGCATGGAATCAGAATCCAAATCTTAGGTGAAACTGGAACTGGTGCAGGTTAGTTTTACCCGTTTCTGAAGGAGGAATGCTTACCGGCGAAAGTAGCAGTTCTATATTATGAATATAATTGTAGGTAATACACGGTGAAATAATAAATGAATCACCTATTTTGAAATCAAAACCAACACCTGTACCAAGTTTCAAACTAATTTGATCCGAAGGCAACGTTGGTAATAAAATCAGACCATGGCTGACAACCGTTCTATGGAATACAATTCCCGGGGATAACGTGAAAAATAGATTATCTAATAGATGCCTTGGATGTAAAGTCTTATCAATTCCGTTTTCCCTATGCAGATTAAAGGCATAGATCTGGGTGTTGATATTAAAGGCGAAATAAGAGAATTGCATGCCGGAAAAGTTTGTTAAAATACTCTCGCTTCTAAACCCATATGTAATTTCATTTAAAATATCAATGCGAATATTTTTCATTTTGAACCGATAATCCAAACCGAGTTCAAAATTGGACGTCAGCACATCATTTTCCTGAGTCAAACTCTCTTGTATCATTCTATTCCAAGTTGGAAAATTATTGATATTGCTCTTCACTCTTAACCCAAATTGAGCACTAGTCTGACTGCTGAAAAAGAGAGCGATTAGGATTATGAAACTTACTTTGAAATGATTCATGTGTTAAGGAGTATTCTATTTTTGAAGATTTTATTTAGAAATAAGAAATTGAACCAACATGATTTAGCCTGGAGTCAAAATCCAAATCTAAGTTGAAACTGTATTTGTTGCACAATCGTATTGGAATCTTCACGGTCGATTCCATTTATGATAGGAAGGGAATCGTATTCCATTCTTGGAATTATATGATAGTGAATTGCTGGAGTTAAGGTAAATAAATTACCAAAGGGAATATCAAAACCAAGCCCCACTCCCATTCGTAAATGGATTTGATGTGCAGAAGTACCAATTGCTAATCCAGTATAGCCCTTTGTTGTACTTCGCATAAATCCGGGAACCAAAGCTAAAAAGAAACCTTCCCTTAGGGCAGAATCCGAATTTGTTGATCCTGAGTCTTCTGATTTTCTCTTAAGATCCAATATATAGATTTGAGTATTGAGGTTGTATCCTAGGTAAGAGAACTCTAATCCTATTGTATTGCCTAAAATATTTTCTTGGTTCAGCCCAATGAAGAGCTCATGCAAAATATCAATCCTATACTTTCTCGTTTGAAACGTATAATCTAATCCGAATTCCACAGTTGATTCAAAAACTCTTGAAAATTCCGTATTTATAGTTTGTTGAAAGTATTCATTCAGATCATTGAAATAGTTTAGATTATGCTTAGCACGAAAACCAAATTGGGCAGTTGCCTGGACAGTGAAAAAAAGAAAAATTAGCATAAATAAATACCTTGAGTTTGCGGGCATAACTACGGATTTATGATAGTTTTTTAATTATGAGAGAAGATGTTAAAGCTTCGGGTTTTCAGATTTCGCATGGGTAAGTGAAATTCCAATTCGAAGTTGAAATTGCAGTTGATGAAGATTACTGGTGTTTGTATTATTCCTATCTGAATATGGTAGAGAGTAAAATTCTATTCCAGGTGAATACATATAAGAGATACTTGGCGTAATTGTTAATTGATTAGTCTCTATGAGGTCATAACCTGCTCCAATACCCATCCTCAGATTCGTATTTTTGTACGGAACAGGAATGTTTAGAAGCACTGAATAATGGGACAATTTTCTATTATCAAGAATACCGGTAGATAAACTTATGAAAAAGTTTTTCTTGAACGCCGAGATGGTCTTGGATTGTGAAGCGTTGGTGCGTTTAAGATCGAAGAGATAGATATGTGAATGAAGCATAAAAGCCAGGTATGAAAATTCCAGGTCGAATCCATGTATTACCTCAGGTTCCATCTTAAGGCCAATAGCAAACTCACTTAAAAATTCAATTCTGACGTTTTTTAATCGAAATTGATAATCAATGCCCAGTTCTACTCCTGATTGAAATATATCGTCAAATTCTTCGCCTCTGTTCTCTTCTATTCGATTGTCCCATGCTGGGAAAGAATTCATATTGTATTTAGCACGAAAGCCTATTTGCGCATTTACTTGTCCGAAGAAACATACGAATACGACGATAACAAAACATCTCGAGACTGATCTCATGTTTTTTGGTTTATTATGATCTCATAACGGGAAAAACATGTTCGTATTATAACACTTTCTTGACTTTTGTTAATGAATAATATAAACCCAACTATAGTTTTAAAGGTTTGTGATGTCCATTGAACATCATATATAAACGAAGCTTTTTAAACTATTTTATCTGTTTGATTTGACATAATCGGGTCGGAAACCAAATCGGAGTTGAAATTGAATTTGATTTAGACCGGTTGTTAGTAATTCTGTGTTGGAAACCGTGGGAGCTACACTTAGCAGATCTTGAAATTCAACTCCAGGCGTTAAATTATAAAGTATGGAAGGTGTAATTGTGATCAAATCATTTATACCAATATCATAACCTGCACCTATACCAATTCGGAGATTAACCTGACTGGCATCAAATGAATCTTCAAATGATTCCAGTGCTATTTCTTTAGTATTATAAATCAAACCCGGTGCTATTGTAAAGAAAAAACCTTTATCAAGAGCTGGTCCTTGTTTTGAAAAGGTAGGGCAGTCGCAGTCTCCCTTTAAGTCAAACGCATATATCTGCGTATTAAAAACAAAGGCGAAATATGAAAAATCGGTCTCTGCCCCTGCATTGGGAAATGAACTACTGGTCTTCAATCCCATAGCTACTTCAGGCATAAATTCAATCCTGGTATTTTTAAGCCGAAACCAGTAATCTACCCCAATTTCAATAGTAGATGAGAAGATATTATCAACATCCCCGTTGATATTTTGCTCCATAAATTGATCCCAATCCGAAAATGAATTCATGTTGTATTTTGCTCGAATGCCAAACTGCGCCGAGGCCTGGTTGATTGAGAAAAAAAGAAAACTTAGAATCAAATATCTGAAAAAAGGGCTCATAGTATTTACTATTTTATGTTTTAAAACGACTAAAACTCCAATATAGTGTTTTTGAAACAATTTTGCATCAGGGGATGTCCCATAGGTTTACGAACCACTTATGTACTTTTGAAGTGACATTTTCCCGATCCAGAAATTAACCAGATGTGGTGAACAACAAGTCACTCACATTATGGTACGAGACCACATTCATTTACTCAGCTCTCGTTCAATGCTGTATACCCGATGTATTTTTTCTTATTGCTCGGAAGCTACACTTATAGTCAAAATATCCTTGTCGAAAAGATACATTCCTCCTTTATCGTCGCCGATCAATTCCAATTTGTCGTTCATCGTTCTCGCCAATGCCTCTTCTTCGATTTGTTCTGCTACATACCATTGAAGGAAGTTGTGGGTAGCATAGTCTTTTTCTTCCAGTGCGATATCAATTAACTTATTGATACTTTCAGAAACAAAGATTTCATGGTTTAGTAACGACTGAAATGCATGTTTGATAGAAGGAAATGTCAATTGGGGCTGTGGTAGCGCCGGCACTGTTGCAAATCCCCCTCTCTCATTCACAAAATGGATTAGTTTAAGCATGTGCATTCGCTCTTCATCACTATGTTGATAGAAAAAGCTGGTCACATTGTCTATTCCAGGTTGTATTTCAGCCCACGAAGCCATGGCCAGGTACACTTGAGATGACTCTGCTTCTATTTTGATTTGCTCATTTAGAGCTGCTTGCATTCTTTTTGATAACATTATAGTAGTTATTTTGAATTAAAGATAAATATAACATTCGCACTAAAGGGAAGTTTAAAATTATCGAAATGAAATGATGTGGACCAATCTATTTAGAATTAGTTTAATCTGATCAAAGTCAAATCTCCTATAAAATCTTTGGTCGAGCCGTCGAGAAAAGTGGCGCTGATTCTGTATCCATATACGCCCTGTGTTACTTCTTTTCCATCTTTTGTGCCATCCCAACCTTCATAATTATGAAAGTTAAAAAGTGGTGTATCCTGAAACATCAGATTGCCCCAGCGGTCATAAATCTCGAAGACTTCTACCGATTGCAACGCACCAGTAGGAATGAATGAAAACGTGTCGTTGATGCGGTTGCCATCGGGTGAAAAAATATTTGGAACATGCAGTGTAATGGAAGATTTATCCACTCTCAGCGAGACAATTGCTTCCGAGGTGCAGCCATATTCATCTGTGCCTATCAAAGTAAGAGATGTATTATCCAGAGGACGGAAAGAATTCAGATTAGGCAATCCACCAATAGAATCGCCTTGGGCATTGTACCATACGAAATTGATCAGTAAAGGATCATATGCATCCGGCATAACGCTTATAAAGTCACCAAGTGTGAGGTTGATTTCATCCGGAAGATCAATGCCATCGGTCATCGGGATTTCACTTAATTCTATAAAGATGGTACTGTCGCAACCTATGCTGTTTTGAAGCAGGGTTTGATAGGAGCCGGGTAGTTGAGTAGAAATATCCATGAATTCAAATGTTTCGCCTTCACAGAATGTTTCTTCCAATATCGTTTCGGAGCTTGGATCAACATTTAACGTTAAGGTGATTATCGAATCACACCCATCATTTGCCGGAATCGTAGTTTGATAAGTTCCTGCCTGGGAGAAAGAAGTGGTACCTATGATGTGCTCCTCATTTTCACAAATGGTTACTTCCTGTGAAGCATAATACGGGGGCACTCGTACAGTATACGATTGAGAAGAAATGCATCCATCGAGAAATTCGATTGTGACAAGATAGTTACCTTCAACACCTTGAGAATTCGTAAGATTAAGGGATGCATTGGTTTCTCCGGGAAGTGCAATACCATCTTTATACCATTGGTAGGTTTGATCGGACTCCTCAATGATGCTTAATACCAAATCATCGTTGCAAATGCTGCCCTCGATATTATCAATCGGTATTCCAAACTCGCCGGACTCAGCCAGGGTCAATCCATCCAGATAGAAATATGGATCGTGAATGTAGTTTGGATTTCCCTCACATCTCGGACCGATCACGATTACGTTGTACGGCTTTAAGGGGGTAAATTCGAAAGAGATATTCACCCATTCATTTGAACCGCTTACCGATTGATTGTCAATCTCATCGTAAAAGCCGGTATTAGCTGGACACCCAATGGAGATGCTTCCATTTCCGAAGGGGAGCCGGGAACAATCCACTGCTCCAAAAATTGCGATATCCACATTTTTGTTCCCAATCACATCGTCTCTGAAGCCTACAAAAAAATCAAGACGGTAACTCTCACCGACTTCCATCGTTTTTGCGAGACAAGCTCCAACGTATTCTTTATAACTATCACCAACATCCTTTTGGCCATCTCGAAACCCTACGGCTCCCTGACCGTCCGGAAATGGTAACGGTGCAAAAGCTGGAATATTGGTATTGCCAAGGTAATTGCCACAAGTATGCACATAATCGGTGGTAGGTGCCGAAGCCTGAATCCAACCAATCGCGCAATCCAATCGAGCATTCATTGTTGGGCAGCAGGTTCGCTCCTCAAAGGAAGGATTAGGGATCAAGGAAGAGGGTAAAAGAGCTGTACATTCACAATCGTCATCGTTGAGATCGATAAACCCATCGCCATCATCATCAATGCCGTTGTCGCATATTTCCTGTCCCATACAGAGTGAACAACAACTGAGAAAAATGAATATGAATAACGTTCGAATCACAGATTTACTAATGTACAATTGATAATGTATAATTAACAATTAAAATTTTAAAAATATACAGGATAACTAAATAACGTATGAAAGTGAGCATTTGGTTGGCAATAGTAGACAGAAATGATAGTTAACCACATTTCAAGATTATCCATTGTTAATTATCAATTCTCCATTGTCAATTAAAATCAAACCATAAGTGAAATGCGATGCACACCTGGATTATACTTTTTTGAAAGAAGCATCTTTACTTCAGTATAATTGCGTTCATTTTCTTCGAAATCAATAGTATTTAGATCTATAATTAAAATGGGATAAGAGAGAATGTTTCTAAAATATTCAAAATATGAATTCTGGACTTTGGTAAGGTATTCATCAGTGATGTCTTTTTCGTAGGCTCGTCCTCGTTTAGCAATATTGGCTTGCAAAACATCTACACTTCTATGAAAGTAAACCAAGATTTCGGGTTGTGGAAAAGCCTGGCTGAGTGTGTTGTACAATTGCTGAAACAAACGAAACTCTTCTTCCTCCAGATTTTGTTTAGCAAAGAGCAGGGTCTTGATAAAAGCATAATCGGTTAAGGTGAAATCGATAAACAGATCTTGAGAAAGCAGCTGTTTTTGCATTTGTTTATATCGCTCGGTCATGAAAAACAACTCAACGGTAAAAGCAAATCGCTCTGGATCTTTATAGAAGAGTGGTAAGAAGGGATTGTCATCAAACTGTTCAAGTATCAACTTACAATTGTACTCTTCCTTGATTTTTTTGCAAAATGTAGTCTTTCCAGACCCGATGTTGCCTTCTATAGCGATAAAGTTATATGGAAATTCTATTTTCAAATTTTAATCAAATTCAGGTGTAAGTCTCTTTATTTCAGACGTGTCATTGCATTCTTTAAGTAATTTTTCCACCGTCTTATTCAGGACAGGATGGACAAATTCAGGTGCTATTTCAACCATGGGATAGAGAACGAAATTTCTTTGTTCCATCCATTTATGTGGGATGGTCAATTTTTCGGTATCGATGATGATATCTTCCATAAAAATGATATCAATATCGATCAATCGTTCTTCCCATTTCAACCTTCGTATTCGCCCCAACCTGTTTTCAATGGCATTAACCGTATCCAACAATTGATTGGGGGTCTTGTAATGTTCTACTTCCAGAGCCATATTGATAAAATCATCCTGATCGGTCTTACCCCAAGCTTCTGTTTCATAGAAGGAAGAACTCGCGATTATTGGTCCTAAGCTCTCCTCTATCATCTGAACGGCCCTGGCAATATTCACTCTACGTTCTCCCAAATTTGACCCCAAATGCAAATGACACGTTCCCAATTATTCAAGTTTGTGCAATGATAGTGATATTGTGTAAAAGGACATATATTAATAATAAAAATATGTTTAATAAAAATAGTTCGATGGGAACAAAATGCGTTCAATTTGAATTAAGTGCGTGGCAATAGGTAGGATGTGAGATTGCGATAAATGAAATAAGTACTTACTTTTATAAGTGATTTGTCTAAGAAACTATTACATTCAGCATTATTTTAAACCAAAATACATTATCATGAATTTTACAAAAGCAATTACAGTATTACTTGTTGGATCTTTTTTTCTTTTTTCTTGTGGAGGTGACGACAAGAATGGATTGGAAGGAGAATGGGAAGCCGTTTCTTTTCAAGCGGAGGTGTCGTCTTCTACAGCTATAGAGGGGGTAGCATTCGTAAGTAGTACCATTATCGAAGGTTCTAATTTAGATTATGTGCTCAATCTAGATGATGGTGATTACACGGTATCCGGCTCTTATGATCTTACGGTAACTACTGGCAGTGATCTTATTGAGGAACCCATTGTGGACGGACAAAGCTATAGCGGAGTGTCTGGGGAAGGAACGTATTCGTTAGACGAAGATGAAATTACGGTGATGGGGCAATTTTTCGAATTTGACTTAGATGGAGCTCCCATTGGGCAGTCTGCAGGAACTGCTGTGGCCAAATATACCTTAAATGGAGACATGCTTTCTTTTTCTCAAATGGAAGAGACAATGATTGATTTCGGAGGATCCATATCTACCACTACGATTGAAGCCACATCTACCTGGAGAAGGAAATAAACTAAAATTATTCTTTCTGATAAATCAATAAACTATTATAAACAACAAGAGATGATCTGTTAAAGATGATCTCTTGTTTTTGGAGAAAGAAAAGTTACTCCTCAGATATTTCTATTCGACTTACAGAAAATTTGTGAATACCAGATATCTTATATTTTTATGGGGCCCTCTATCATCATGCACTGCTAGTTATTTATTCTGAATTTACACTCGAAGAGCATCGGGGTATGGGGATAAAGTTATAAGAGCTGGGCGGTGGAGAAGTAAAATCGTTATTGAAAGGCGACCTTGTGGAATTGGGACGCTACAACTAGGGTTACCAACAAATCTATGGAAGCGTTCTGGACCGCTATGGTTTCAAGGAAGTCTTTGGTAGATTTCAATGTGCTCAAAATCAAAGACTTACCTCCGATGACGCCAATAGATGACTTCACAGAATAAGGCAACTCCGCATACCCTTCTAATGAAATTAATCGATTTCTAGTGAGCCAAATAAAAAGTACTACGTCTGATTATCGGTTAGTAATCTCCATTTGGTGTCAAAAGCAAGGGGCGATTGTGCAAGTATTATCCCGGATTGGTAGTATGAGTATCTTGTTTTTCCAATTGATTGTGAGAAAATCCAAACTTGATATTCAAGTAAAATTTGTCTGATTCTAAAAATTACTGTAAGGGTTTTCGGTTCAACACTGTTAGCCGCTGTTAGTATTATTTTATCGCGTTTGGTTTAGGTTTTTCATGGAATATTTCTCCTGTTTTAATTTTTTCACCTTCCATCTAATCCTCCATTTTTGCATTCCTCACAAAGCATTAAGGATTTAAAATCGCCCCCACCAATTAAAAATAATTACCTGAACCAAAGGAAATTTAAGTTTCGATTGTCCAATGATAAAATCTTTTTGATTTCAAAAATTCAAAACTATGTTATGAATTGGATGACAAAGTATTTCAAATTCGGACGAATTAATGCTAATGCACTACTCTTTATTTTCTTGATTACCGTATTTTCCTGTAATGAGAAAAAGAGCGGAAAAAGCAGTCGAGTTGAAGTTCTACCATTTTATAATGAAGCTACTTTTACACCCCGTTGGTTAGATCCGAATGATTCGGCATTGGATACCTTTCATAAAATTGCACCCTACAAGCTCATAAATCAGGAGGGTAAATGGGTTACCGAAAAAACCTTTGAGGGGAAAATTTATATTGCCGACTTTTTTTTCACCATATGTCCTGGTATCTGTCCGAAAATGACCGCTAATATGGGAATTCTGCAAGATGAATTTGAAAACGACGATAATATTTTATTGCTTTCTCATTCGGTGACACCCAAAATAGATTCCGTTCCCGTGCTGAAAGAGTATGCAGAGAGTAGTGGTATCCTTTCCCACAAATGGCATCTGGTGACCGGACCTCAGGAAGAGATTTATCGATTGGGAAGGTTGGATTATTTTGTAGAAGAGGATCTTGGTATGGAAAAAGACCTCGACGAATTCCTGCATACCGAAAATTTTGTTTTGGTGGATCGAAATCGACATATCAGAGGTATATACAATGGTTTAAACAAAAACTCAATTAACCAATTGATTGCTGACATCAAGACATTAAAGAAAGAGAAGATGTGAAGATTTTATGAAGCGACTTAACTCTACTCTTGTAAATCAAAGATTTGGCAATGAATGAGGTTGACATTTAACTGCAACCCGCGCAAAGAATGCGCTAAGTTCGCGAGATTTGTGTTTTATAATCCTTTATACCATTCGAACGTTGTGCTATCCCTATCGTTCGTTGTAGTTAAATAGCAATGTCTCAAAGCTGGATTAACTCACTTAATTAATTCCTGAGTAGTTGCTCATCTTTTGCAGTGAATCTATTTCGCTTCAATTTAAATTTTCGTATTCTCTTGAGTACAATTCGCAAATTACATCCTTTCCTCTTTAGAAACGAAATACCTCCTTGGACAAAGACGAAAATATAATCCGCTTAATTGCTGAAGGTGACCAACAAGCCTTTAAGAAACTTTACGATCAATTTTCATCAATGGTTTTTAATACCGCCCTCAGTTATGCTCAAGACAATAATGACGCGGAGGAAATAACCCAGGATGTCTTCGTTAGTATTTTTAGAAATGCCGGTAAGTTTAGAGCAGAATCAAGTTTGACTACCTGGATTTACAGGATAACCGTTAATACTTCATTAAACTTTATAAAGAGAAGGAAAAGACATTCCTTTATTAATGTTGAAATCAAAAAATTGGATCGGCAGGACTTCGATCACCCGGGAGTACTACTGGAAAACAAAGAGAATGCTAGAATTTTATTCCAATTAATTGATACGTTAGCGGATAATCAAAAAACTGCCTTTATCTTAAGTTACGTTGAGCTTCTTCCACAAAAAGAGGTGGCAGAAATCATGGGTACTTCTTTAAAGGCTGTGGAGTCACTTTTGCAACGAGGAAAGAAAAAGTTAAGAGAAAAGCTGAAAAAAAACGATTCATAACGAAGGAAAATCGAATAATAATTGTCTTAATTATGAACAAACACTGTATTAACCTATGAATCGAGCCGACCAAGATAAATATACGGAACACATTTTGAACAGCATGCAAGGTAGTGAGCGTGCCCGTCCCCGGCCTGATTTATTTGCCAAAATTGAAAATGTTATTTTAAATGACGATAGAAAAATTTGGGTAATGAAATACTGGAAGCTTCAAGTTGCAGCTGCTATTTTAATCCTTGTTATGAATACAACTGTTTTAACTGTATATAACCAAAATCGAGAATTGGAAAACATTAATTTGAGTTCGGCAAATGCTTATAATCATGAACTAATTTCTACGTTTCAAATCTATGAATAATGGATCAATTAAAATTTTATAAATACGCTATTATAGCATTAGTAGTTTTGAATGTAGGCTTGTTGGTTTCTATTCTGATCTCTCCATCGCTTACACGTCATCGATTTGGACCTCCACCTCAAAATTTTAAGTCGGAATTGGCGGAAATATTAAATCTGGACGAAAATCAAGTAATTGTATTTGAAAAATTGGCAGATGATCACAATCGGAAGCTGCAATCCATTAAATCAGAACAACAAGATTTGATCCTACCATATTTTGATAGTCTGATTGACTCAACGGTGGTAATTGATGAGGACTCCACCTTTACCATTTACCAAAAATTGGAACAAGAAAAACTAAAAGTTACATACGATCATCTGTTGGATATTCAAGATCTCATTGATCAAAATCAGATGAAAAATTATAAAAAATTTATCAACGCATTTAAAGACAAAGTTCTTCTAAAAAGAAGAAATCATACCCGCCCACCTCATAAATAGCTCTTTGTAGTCTGCGAAAGAATCAAGCCTTATCCGAATTTCAGGTGTATTTCTCTTTGTTTTTTTACTATGAAGCCGTTTAAAAACATATTGTTAACTCCTTTGCAAGTCATTGATCTCCAACTTTTCAGCTTTTTTTCAACCCATAGCTACTGCTATGAATTTCAAAAAGAGCTTCAATTTGAAAATCAAGCCTGTCCGCCGTACAAGACTTTGGAAGGCGTGGCACTTACAAATCAT
>JBCCVV010000054.1:0-31607 GCA_039194925.1 Bacteroidota bacterium | reverse complement strand
CTTGGATACTTGTTGTACCGCTTCTATTCTTGTTTTTTCGAATAAACACGGTCTAAATATAGCCCGCATGACCCAAAATCGGCTTATTGTAGTCTCTAAATAGTTTATTTACAGTATTTTATCTTTTTCAAGATGTTTTCGTGTTGAAGTCAGGAAAGTTGGCCAGACAAATGGTGCGTACTTTTGTTTCAACTGATTTTGAAGGCGGCAGACATGCACGTAGAGTTGGTAAAATAAGTCATTGCTAGTCAAATTTACCAAGTATTTTAAGCAAATATTTTTCTCAAAAGATCGAGTATTCATCTATTTGATCAATTTTTGCGGAGTTAGCGTTAATAATTCTAAAAAAACATCTTAGATATTGTCTAAAAGCCCGAATAGCCCTACTATTGCAGCCAATTTGGAGATATAGGACTTTAGTCCAATTTGTATACGTCAAAATCTTTGAGATGACTAAAAGAATTATAATCTTGACCTTCTCTTTTCTGGCACTTCATTTAAAGGCTCAATACGTAAGCGGGGTCACGGTGCCGGATTCTACTCAAGAACTAATTGCAGACGAAGCTGATCTAAGTGTTAAATACGCAAATACTATCCTTGCTTCAGACATGGAACGTCATTTGAATGTACTTTCCAGTGATAAATTTCAAGGACGTGAGACAGGAACAGAGGGCAATAGAAGAGCAGCGAGTTACATTTCAAACTATTTTAGAACACTTCAGCTTACACCACCTGGCGTGGAAGGTTCCTATTTTCAACCCATCGCATTGACGTATTCAAAATGGTTGGATATTGACATTTTTGTTGGCGAAAATCATTATAGACATTTACGGGATTTTGTGGCCTACCCTCAAAAGAATACACATGAATTGGCAATTGTTGCTGAGGAAGTAATTTATTTGGGATATGGTATTGACGACCCAAAATATAGTGATTACAAAAAGAAAGACGTCAAAGGAAAGGTCATTTTGATCAATAAAGGTGAACCCTTAAAAAAGGACAGCACTTCTTGGATTACGGGAACAACTGAGATGTCTGAATGGACTACGGATCAAGACAAAAAGTTAATTGCAGCAAAGAAAAACGGTGTCAAATTGGTATTGATCATTGAAAATGACATCAAGGGATTAATTGGTAAGAATCGAAACCTATTTGGGGAGGTAACAGAACTGGGAGATAAGACGGAAGAAGAATTGCCATACGCGAATCATGTTTATATCTCTTCGACAATTGCACGTGATATTATTGGCAAAAAGGAGAAAAAAATCATCAAAGCCAGAAAACGATCAAATAAAAAAGGGAAGGCGTGTGATGTAAAGTTAAAAAGCAATGTTGTAGTCAACCAGGCAAAAAGCGTAAGAACCTTAAAAGGGAATAATGTGGTAGGTTTTATTGAAGGGACAGACAAAAAAGATGAGGTGATTGTGGTTTCTGCACACTACGATCATTTGGGAATGAGAGGAGATGCTATTTACAATGGAGCGGACGACAATGCATCGGGTACCACAACGGTAATAGAATTAGCTGAAGCCTTTCGTTTGGCGGATTCTGCTGGAAATGGAACGCGCAGAAGTATTTTGTTTCTGCTGGTGACAGGTGAAGAAAAAGGCTTATTGGGCTCATTGTACTATTCCGAAAATCCATTATATGCGCTGGATAAGACTATTGCGAATGTCAATATTGATATGGTGGGAAGAGTTGATGAAAAATACGCAGACAATCCGAATTATATTTATGTGATAGGATCGGACAGATTGAGTTCCGATCTGCATAAGATCAACGAGGAAATGAATGCAAAATATGCAGGTCTAACGTTGGATTACAAGTACAATGCGGAATTTGATCCCAATCGTTTTTACTATAGATCGGATCATTACAATTTTGCTAGAAATGGTGTTCCTGCCATCTTCTTTTTTAATGGTACGCATGAAGATTATCACAGAACCACAGATACTTCGGAAAAAATTAATTTTGAAAAGATGGAGAATGTAGGAAAACTGATTTTTCATACCATTTGGGAATTAGCGAATCGAGAAGATCGAATTGTCGTGGACGGAGAGATAAAATAAAATACGATTTGAGCAAATCAGACGTTTGAATAATTAGTCTAAATGAACTTATAATTATCATGAAACTGTATCAATATAGTATCACTTTAATAGTTGTCCTTGCATCTTTTACATGCGTTACGAGCCAGTCGTATGTGATTGATAAAGTCGTAGCAAAGGTAGGAAGTGAGTTTATCCTTTTGTCGGAAGTAGAAGATCAATTCGCTTACAGTCGTACGCAGGATCCTACGCTAGGCGAGGAAATCAAGTGTCAGATTTTGGATAATCTTATTGCACAGAAATTGATTATTTATCAGGCTAAGCTGGATAGTGTCGAAGTTAGTGAGCAAGAGGTTGAGGCCCAATTAACCTTGAGGTTTGATAATATTTTGCGTCAGATGAATGGCGACGAAGAGTTTTTTGCCGAATATTATGGCGCAGGAGTGGCAGAAATGAAAGAGCGATATCGTGATGATCAGCGGCAACAGATTCTAGCTGAGCGTATGCAGATGAAGCTTATAAATTCAGTTACGATTACACCAGAAGAGGTTCAACAATTTTATGATCAAATACCCCAGGATAGTCTTCCCTATTTGGATTCGGAAGTTGAATTGGGGGAATTGGTGATAAAACCTACGGTAAACGAAGAGCAAAAGGCCATTGCAAAAGAAAAACTTGAAGGGATAGCAGAAAAGATCAAATCTGGTGAAGAATCATTTGAAGCTATGGCTCTAAAATATTCAATGGATCCAGGATCGGGCGCACTTGGTGGAGATTTGGGATTCGCAAAAAGGGGGGCTTATGTTCCTGAATTTGAAGCTGCGGTTTTTTCATTGAAAGAAGGCGAAATGTCCGAGATCATTGAAACGGAATATGGATTCCACTTTATCAAACAGCTTGAGCGAAGAGGTAATAACGTACGCGCAAGGCACATCTTGATTAAACCGGACCTTACGGAATCGGATCTCGCAAAAGCAAGAAATAAATTGGATAGCGTTAAAAACTTAATCGAGTTGGATTCTATAAGTTTTATAAATGCTGTGAAGAGGTTTGGCAATAAAAAAGCGGAGAGCTATAACAACAATGGAAGAATAAAAAATAGAGCGACAGGTAATAATTTTTTCAGAACCGATGAATTGGATCCGGATGTTTACTTTGAAATTATTGATTTGGAACCTGGGCAAATTACCAAGCCTTTGGAAGACAAGGATTTTTCTGGAGAAACACGTTTTCGAATTATTATGTTGCAATCCATTACCAAACCACATAAAGCCAATCTGAAACAGGACTATGACAAAATTTCGCTTTATGCGAAAGAAGGAAAGAAAGCTGAATACTTTAACAGCTGGGTAGAAGAAAAAATGGGAGAGACATTTATTGAGGTAATTCCCTTGTATAAAGAATGCGGAAATCTGAGTGGCTATATCAACGATTCAAAGCGTATAAAACCCTAATCGCATTTTTCTACATTCATCTTCTATGTTTTGAAGAATAGCACGGCGTTTTTTGTGTCTGGCCTGAGGTCGCTGTGCCACTGTATTCCATTGATTTGGTTGTATAAAGCTTGTTTTGGATATACGTAAAGTCTTTGAAGTTGTGAACTTGTACTATCCGGTGTTGAATTCTAAATCATTTGTAGGTCCTTGATTCTATTTGTAGTATAAATTAGATTTAGGTTACAGACGTCTTCTTATAATCGTGCGAAAGATTTTTATCCAGTCATAACGTTAGCATCGTTTTCACGTTTAGATAGGTAATCCATCTGAGTAACACATTTTGGAATCGAAGCTAATTTAATATCGTATTGACAATGGAATATCAATTTTAATGGTTTTATTTGTATACTTTATTGGAAATAATATTTCGGAAATACGCTGAAATTTAACTGATTATCAAAGAGTTACAGTTGAATAAAATATGTATATGCCGTTGAATATATTTCTTGAGTTAGCATGGAATTTAGTTTTTATTTAATGTGTAATACGTTGATTACTAATGTACTGTGAATGTAAATCTATTTCATGTGAAAGGTGATTTTTAACTGAAACATTGAAAGATTTACAATCTATTCGATGATTAAATAGACAATTAAAAACAAATGGATATGAAGTTTTTGTCCGATAAACATCCTGATTTAAAAACAATCTGTGATCAGAACAAAGAAAAATACCAAACGAATCATCCTTTTCCTAATATTTATTTTGACGATTTTTTCAACGAGGAGTTTTTAGGTGAAGTTTTGGAAGAGTTTCCTGATTTGAGTAAGGTGAGCGATGTCGTATATAGTAATCCAAATGAATTTGGAAAGCGAGCTGGAAAAGGAGAACATACACTTGGACCAAAGGCCAGACTATTAGTGCATTATTTGAATTCACAACCTTTCTTGGAATTCCTGCAAGAACTTACTGGCATTGAAGAAAAGCTATTGCCCGATCCATATCTTGCTGGTGCTGGATATCATGAAATTAAACCCGGAGGATTTTTAAAATTGCATGTGGATTTTCATCGGCATCAGACTACAAAATTAGATAGAAGGCTTAATCTTCTGATATACTTAAATAAAGACTGGGAAGAAGATTATGGTGGGCATTTTGAATTATGGGAGACCGACATGAGTAAGATGGCAGTACGGATAGCACCTCATTTTAACAGGGTGGCTTTGTTTAGCACTACTGGAAATTCTTGGCATGGACATCCAGATGCTCTGACGTGCCCTGAAGATAGAAGCAGAAAGTCATTAGCCTTATATTATTATACCAATGGACGTCCAGAAGAGGAGATCTCGAAAAGTCAGAAAGGAAGAATCACAACGGAGTTTGCAGCTAGAAAGGGAATGGACAGCAATAAGATGAAGTTTTTCAATATTCTTGTTAATCTTGCCAATAATGTCCTACCCAAAAGTTTTGTGAAATTTATTAAGAAATTCAGAAATAAATAAGTTTAGCAGTGTAGGGTTGCATTACACTTTTTCGCATCGCTCATGATTTCAACTGAGTCTAGTGAAAATTGATCTTTCGAGCGCAGTCGAGGCGTATCCTAATACTGCTGATTTTACGATTTCCACCAAAGAAGAGAACTCTTGCTCAACTCTACAACTTAATAATTATTCAATGTGAAAAGTTTGAAATACAGCGCAATACTAAAAGGTATGTCAAATTAAATTGCAAAGCAAAAAAGTGTTTTAATCAACCTCAAAGTAAAAAGACCGTCTTAAAATTAAAGACAGTCTTTTTTATTTATGAAATGTTTTAAGTAGGAATTTAGTGAACTACCACGTCACATCTTCCTCACTTACATCTGTATCATCATTTATACTAGAACTTTCCGAGGAAGATTCTTCTATGTTGGAAGAAGCTGCATTTTCTGCATTTTGTCTTTCCCACTCGGCTTGTCTTCTTTCGTATTGTTCATAGTCAAAATCAGGCATCAATTCTGTTTTTACATGATTGATAACCTCTGTCAAACCATTATGAAATCGGTTAAAATCTTCCTTATATAAAAAGATCTTGTGACGATCATATCCTTGTCCATTGAACCTTTTAGTACTTTCAGTTAACGTAATATAGTAATCTTCACCTTTTGTTTTTCTTACATCAAAAAAGTACGTTCTTCTCTTGCCTGCCCTTACTTTTGAAGTATAGACACTTTCCATATTATTAAACCCTTCGTTTTCCACTTTTCAATATTTTGACTTAAAAAATTTCATTTCTTGCCATAAATGTAAACAATCTTTGCAAAGGAGAAAGTTAAATTCTTAAGATTCATAGATTGGGAAGGAAAAATACAGCTTTAAATTCGAGAATTGGGGTGAAATGCAACTCAATGGAATTATTCAGGTTTAATATCTACATTTGCATTTCTAAATTCAAATAAGCACTGGTTCTTTGAAAAACCTTTTTTATCTAAACAAGTATTTATATAAGTATAGAGTTCGATTTGGACTGGGAATCCTTTTCGTAGCGCTATCTAATTATTTCGGAGTTTTGATTCCCCAGCAGATTCGAACGGCGCTGGACTTTGTTCAAGATGAAATTCAGGCTTACAAAATAGCAGGAGAGCTGGCTAAAAGTGAATTGGGAGGTAAGTTGCTCATTTTCGCAGCAATTGTTATTGGTTTTAGTCTTTTGAAAGGGATATTTATGTATTTCATGAGGCAAACCATTATTGTCATGTCACGACTTATTGAATATGATCTTCGGAAAGAGATTTTTGGTCATATGGAGATGATGGATCTGGCGTATTACAAGCGAAATAAGACGGGTGATTTCATGTCCAGAATATCAGAAGACGTAAATAAAGTAAGAATGTATTTGGGCCCGGCAATTTTGTATGGAATCAATTTGGTTACCTTGTTTACGCTCACTATATATTCCATGTTTAATGTAAGTGTGACATTGTCTTTGTACACGTTGATACCACTACCCATTCTTTCTTTGTCCATTTATTATGTCAGTAGTCGAATTAACTTCAGGTCAGGACTTATCCAAAAGCAATTGGCTGGCTTGACAAGTGTCGCGCAGGAAGTGTATTCTGGAATACGAGTAATAAAATCGTACGTGAAAGAAGACCAGTTTGCCAGTCACTTTGAAAAAGAAAGTGAGGAATTCAAATCCAAGTCACTTGATCTTGCACGCATCAATGCATTTTTCTTTCCATTGATGATTCTGCTCATTAGCGCAAGTACAGTGATCGTGATCTATGCCGGAGGAGTAGAAGTAGCGAAAGGAAATATCACTACTGGAAATATTGCCGAGTTTATCATTTATGTCAATATGCTTACCTGGCCTGTAACTTCCATCGGCTGGATTGCATCTTTGATTCAACAGGCAGAAGCTTCTCAAGAACGAATCAATGAACTTCTGAACGAGAAGTCAACACTGGATCGTCAGGGCTATGTTTCAGAAACATTCAAAGGTGATATTGAATTCAGAAATGTCAGTTTTGTCTATCCAGATACAGGAATTAAAGCACTGAAGGATATTTCTTTTCATCTAAAAGCGGGAGAAAAGATGGCCATAATCGGTAAAACGGCGGCGGGAAAATCTACAATTGCCGATCTTTTGTTGAGAATGTATGATGTTACAAATGGTGAAATTTTATTGGATAACAAAAATATTAAAGAGCACAATCTTGATAACGTACGAAGGAAGATAGGTTATGTCCCACAAGATGTGTTTCTGTTTTCGGACACTGTGACAAATAACATTGGGTTTGGAAATCAAGAGATAACCCAGAAAGAAGCCGAAGCCTACGCAGAACATGCCGCTATACACAACGAAATAAAAGGCTTACCGGAAGGATATAATACGATGATGGGAGAGCGTGGTGTTACCTTGTCCGGAGGCCAAAAACAACGAATATCTATTGCCAGAGCTTTTGTGAAAAATCCGGATATTGTTATTCTAGATGATTGTCTGTCCGCTGTGGACACGGATACCGAGCAAAAAATTATGCGTTATCTCAACGAGGCATTAGAAAATCGAACTTCAATCATAATTACACATAGAATTCACAACTTGCTGTCCTTCGATAAAATATTGGTATTGGAAAATGGAAGGATTACTGAAATTGGGACACATGATCAATTGATCGAGAAAGGTGGTTACTACAAGGAGATGCTGGAGCAGCAAAATATTGGAGAGGAGGTGTAAATCTATTTACAATTAACAGTTAATAATGAATAATTAATAATTGTTGATAGTGTCACATATTCATTAGGAAGGAATATTTTAATTTTCAACTTTCCATTTTCAATTTTCTATTCCCGTTGTATTTTTCACCATCTTTATGCCTTTAGTGATTTTGTAGAATTATGAGGTTTTTCTTAGTTGCTTCTCTAGTTGTATTATCAAGTTCTTTGTTTGGACAATCTCCTTATGTATTGCCGGGTACATTGACAGATGAGATCGCAGATCGATGGGATATTCTTTATGGCTTCGAACATGAAGTCTTTGCAAGTCAACGAAATACTGCACGAAAAGAGATTGTACAAAGAGCGTTTTATTTGAAAACACAGAAAGAGCTTTCAGATCTGGACAAATGGGATATCCGATACATTAACGAGGATAACAACGAATATTCCAATCCTTATGTTCTGCAGTTGCAAAGTTCTGAATTGCCCGAACGTAAAAAAGTGTATGACAGTACGGGAGTATTTTATCATTTTGAGGAGTTTCCAGCCAATACAGAGGCAAGTCCAAGTCCAAAAAAGCGAAAGGGTATTCTAGGACACTTTTATAAAACGGATGCAAATTTCTTCGAACTAAACACCGAGAATTTCGAATTAAGGGTTAATCCAATTTTGAATTTAAGATATGGCGAAGCGGTCGATGATCCTTCCATTATTTTTCAAAATACCAGAGGTGCAGAGGTTAGGGGTTTAATTGATAATAATGTTTATTTCTATTCAAGGATACTGGAGAATCAGGCTCATTTCAACAATTACCGGGAAGATCGTATTGAGCGTTTTGAAACCATAGGTGGTCAGGGCTTTTTTAAGGAATACGACAGTGGAGTGATAGAAAACCTTGAAGGGCATGATTTTCTTAATGCACAAGCTTATGTTGGAGTCAACGCTACTAAAAGTGTAGCCATAGAGTTTGGACATGGCAGACATTTTATTGGGCATGGTATGCGATCATTGTTGCTTTCAGATTATGCGACGAATTATTTTTATCTAAAGTTCAATACAAGGATTTGGAAATTCCATTATCAGAATGTATTCGCCGAATTGGCTCCAATATCGACCAATTCAAACTCGGGAGACAGATTGCTACCCAAAAAGTATATGGCCAATCATTACTTATCGTTCCGCCCAACAAAAAATATAGAAATTGGAATTTTTGAGGCGATCGTATTTTCCAGAGAGGATCGATTTGAGTTTCAATATTTAAATCCTATTATTCTTTACCGATCAGTAGAGCAATTATTGGACAGTCCGGATAATGCATTGATCGGATTGAATGGAAAATGGAATATCAAAAACCGAATTCAATTCTATGGGCAGCTCATGTTGGACGAATTCAAACTCAGCGAATTGAGAGCGAATGATGGTTGGTGGGCCAATAAATTTGGCATACAAGCAGGTCTGAAATATATAAATGTCGGTGGTATTGATCATTTGGATGCGCAATTGGAATACAATAGGGTAAGACCATTTACTTATACCCATACCGATACGCTTTCTTTATTTCCTTCTTTTTCAACAGCAAGTTATAGCCATCATAGTCAACCATTGGCCCATCCTCTAGGTGCTAATTTTCAAGAGATGGTGCTGAATTTGAGGTATCGATTAGGGCAGGATATTTTTATTAATGGTCGTTTAATTTCTGCCAAATACGGACAAAATCCGGAGGGTGGAAATTTAGGAAGCAATATTCTGTTGGTTACTGATGAACCAGATATGCCACGAGGACATTTTATCGGGCAGGGCATTGCAACAAATTTGGTTTCTTTTGGTTTGGACATCAGTTATCATTTGTTTCATAATTGCTTTTTGGATTTGAATTTTTTGTATCGAAAAGCTGATGCTGATTTGGACGAACTGGATATAGACACTCGATATATTGGCGGAGGGTTACGAGTTAATCTGGGCAATATTATCTATGATTATTAAAAATGGTTTAAAGCGGAATAAGTGAATTCGAAATTAGATAAGATAGTTGAAGAACGGATCTTATTGCTGGATGGGGCAATGGGAACTATGATACAGCGCTATAAACTGAACGAATCGGATTTCAGAGGTGGGCGTTTTAAAGATTTCCATATTGATGTGAAAGGGAATAATGATTTATTATCCATAACCCAACCACATATAATCGAAGAAATTCATAAGGCATATCTCGAAGCGGGAAGTGACATTATCGAGACGAATACATTTAGCAGTAATTCAGTCTCCATGGATGATTATGATATGAGTCATCTTGTATATGAATTGAATGTTGCATCTGCGAGAGTCGCCAAAAAAGCAGCAGCAGACTATACAGTGGACAATCCGGGAAAGCCACGATTTGTTGCCGGAGCTTTGGGACCAACAACCAAGACTGCCTCATTAAGTCCTGATGTCAACGACCCGGGATTTCGGGCAATTACCTTTGACGAATTGGTAGATTCCTATTATGAACAAGTAAGAGGGTTGATGGATGGTGGTGTTGATATTCTACTTGTCGAAACCGTTTTTGATACCTTGAATTGCAAGGCAGCATTATTTGCTATCGATAAATACTTTGATTCTGTGGGCCGTAAAGTTCCTATCATGGTTTCTGGGACCATTACAGATGCCAGTGGACGAACATTAAGTGGTCAGACAGTGGAGGCATTTTGGATATCAATTTCTCACATAGACTTATTTTCCGTAGGATTGAACTGTGCTCTCGGAGCAAAAGAACTCAGACCCCACCTTAAGGATCTTGCGGCTATTGCAGACGTAAGAATCAGTGCATATCCAAATGCAGGTCTCCCTAATGAATTTGGTGAATATGATCAGAGTCCGGAGGAAATGAAAGCGTTTATTCAAGATTTTGTGCAAAGCGGATTTGTCAATATCGTTGGTGGATGCTGTGGGACTACCCCCGATCACATCAAAGCCATGGCCGATATCGTTCGTGGAATGAAACCTCGAAAAAAGCCAAAGAAAAAAGAACTTCTTACGATGTATTCCGGTCTTGAACCTGTCGTTGTGCGAGACGATATGAACTTCATCAATGTAGGTGAACGCACAAATGTTACGGGTTCTCGAAAATTTGCTCGATTAATAAAAGAAAAAAACTATACGGATGCCCTTTCCGTAGCGGTACAACAAGTAGAAGGAGGAGCTCAAATCATTGATGTGAATATGGATGAAGGGCTACTGGATTCCAAAGTGGAAATGAAATCTTTCCTAAATATGGTAATGTCCGAACCGGATATTGCAAAACTTCCTATTATGATCGATTCTTCTAAATGGGAAGTTATAGAGGAAGGGCTAAAATGTGTACAGGGTAAGAGTATTGTAAACTCTATTTCTCTAAAAGAAGGAGAAGAAGAGTTTGTTCGGCAAGCCACATTGGTCAAAAGATATGGCGCAGCAGCTGTTGTAATGGCGTTTGATGAAGAAGGACAAGCAGATACCATTGAGCGTAAGGTAGAAATATGCAAACGTGCCTATGGAATATTGACGGAGAAGGTGGGTATGGCGCCAACAGATATCATTTTTGATCCCAATATATTTGCCGTTGCTACTGGTATTGCAGAACATAATGCATATGCCATTAACTTTATAGAGGCGACACGTCAGATCAAAGAGGCATGTCCAGGAGCTAAAGTGAGTGGAGGGGTTAGTAATATTTCTTTTTCCTTTAGAGGGAATAATATGGTGAGGGAGGCTATGCATACGGCTTTTCTGTACCACGCCATTAAGGCCGGGATGGATATGGGAATTGTGAATGCCGGTATGATGGAGGTGTACGAAGAGATTCCTAAAGATCTTTTGGTATTGGTTGAGGATGTACTATTTAATCGAAATGAAAATGCTACTGAGGCATTGACAGAATACGCTGAGAAGGTAAAAGGTGGTGGTAAGGTACGTGAAAAAGACCTAAGCTGGAGAGAAAGTAGCGTGGAAGAAAGGCTTTCTCACTCTCTCGTGAAAGGAATAACTGAATTCATAGAAGAGGATACCGAAGAAGCTCGTCAGAAATATCCGGCTCCGTTGAATGTGATTGAAGGACCCTTAATGGATGGGATGAACATTGTTGGAGATTTATTTGGAGATGGAAAAATGTTTTTGCCGCAAGTAGTGAAAAGTGCCCGTGTGATGAAAAAATCTGTGGCCTATCTTACACCATTCATCGATGAGGAAAAAATAGATTCCGGTTCTACTTCAAAAGGAAAAATATTAATGGCAACCGTCAAGGGTGATGTACATGATATTGGAAAAAATATTGTGGGTGTTGTACTAGGGTGTAATAATTATGAGATCATTGACTTGGGCGTTATGGTTCCTGCCGCTAAAATCCTGGAAGAAGCTCGCAACCACAATGTAGACATTATAGGACTGAGTGGGCTTATCACACCATCTTTGGATGAGATGGTATTTGTGGCCCGTGAAATGCAACGTCAGGATTTCAAAATACCCCTGTTAATTGGAGGGGCCACAACATCTAAAACGCATACCGCTGTAAAAATTGATACGGAATATAATGGTCCGGTTGTGCATGTACTAGATGCATCTCGTGCCGTTTCAGTTGCCAGTTCGCTTTTGAGCGAGGAAGGTGATACTTCGAATAATTTTATCATAGATGTAAAGAAAAGTTATAATACACTACGAGAACAACGGAAAAAGAGAAGTTCTAATAAGAAGTACCTAACCCTTAAAGAAGCAAGAGCAAATAAGTTTCAGATTGATTGGGAGAATTATGAACCGCCCATTCCAATTGTTGCTGGAATGCATACTTTTGACTCTATCGCTATCGAAGAATTGGTTCCTTTTATTGATTGGACTCCGTTTTTTACTAGTTGGCAATTAAAGGGCAAATATCCGGCAATATTTGAGGATGAAGTAGTTGGACATGAAGCAAAAAAGCTCTTCGATGATGCCAATGCCATGTTGGATCGTATAATTCAGGAAAAGTGGTTAGAGGCTCGCGCTGTAATAGGTTTGTTTAGAGCAGAAAGTGTAGAAGATGATATTATTGTTGATTTCTCGGGCGGGGATTTGATTTTACGCAATCTTAGACAACAGGTAAAAAAGGCAGCAGGTCTACCTTCGATGTGTTTATCCGATTTCATTGCTCCAAAAGAAGTGAATAAAGAAGATTATATCGGCGCATTTGCGGTTACAGCCGGAATTGGAATAGAAAAAAAAGTAAAAGAATTTGAAGAAGAGCATGATGATTACTCTGCAATTTTGTTAAAAGCAGTAGCGGATCGTTTGGCGGAGGCAACCGCGGAATATATGCACAGCAAAGTGCGAATGCAATATTGGGGGTACTCAAGCAGCGAAAAGTTGAGCAATGATGAATTGATAGCTGAGAAGTATCAAGGGATTCGACCGGCGCCTGGATATCCGGCATGTCCTGACCACACGGAGAAAGAGACACTTTGGGAATTACTGTCAGTTGAACAGCAAATTGGAATAAAACTTACAGAAAGCATGGCCATGTATCCAGCTGCAAGTGTAAGTGGTTGGTATTTTAGTCACCCACAAAGTAAGTATTTTGGATTGGGGCAAGTGGGAAAAGATCAGGTAGAAGACTATGCCAGGCGAAAAGGGGAGTCGGTTGCTGAAATGGAAAAGTGGTTGGCGCCTAGTTTGAATTATGATGTTTGATCCACATTATGCCTTAGCACATTTGATACTATTACTTCTAAATCAAATCGGTCTGCTGTATAATACAAGGCAAGACAGGATACTTGCTCCCGTTCTGCCCTTCTCTACCGATGGTTATGCGGCAGGTATATTTTTCGGCAAGATTTTGATTTTAACCTTACCTTCCATTAAACCCCAGTTTGGATAGACAGCATAAGTTTTGTTTGCTCATGACGAAAACCTTATGAATAATACGGGCTAAATAGATAGCAATTAGCCATATATTATATCTTTGGTGTGTTTTTTGATCTATTTACTAAATTAGACAGTTAATTAGATGAGTTTTAGGTATTTATTTATTGCATTTTTTTGTTGTTTGTTGTGTTTCGAAGCTCAATCTCAACAAATAAGTGAAGAAGCAATCAGGGAGCAGCTAGAGCGGGAAGGAGTGGATGAAGAAGAGGTTCGGACACGATTGATAGCCGAGGGGTTTGATCCTGATAATGTAGATATTAATAACCCTGGTGAGTTACTCGAAATACAGAAAGCTGCAGAACGTATTGTTCAAGAAATTAAAGCAGAGAATGCACAACAAATCTTAACGGAGACGGAGCAGGACACCATGCCTTCGACATTAACCAGCCAAGAGCAAATTGATAATAGTGAATCTTTGGATGCATTTATTAATGATGTTGCCGTGGTTGAAGTAGAAGATCTGCCAGCTGCCAGAACATATGGCCATGACCTTTACCGCGAAGGTGGAGTGAAATTTTACAAGAAAAGCGAGTTTATCCAACCGGGTCCAAAGTATATCCTGGGGCCTGGAGACAATATTTCAGTTGCTATCTGGGGCAGAACAGAAGTCAATTCTAATCGACCCATTACAAATGATGGGTATGTGAAGTTTAACAAATTGCCAAGAATCTATCTGAGTGGATTGAGCCTGGATGATGCAAAGGAAGCGGTAAAAGCAAAATTTAGTAACAATTATAATTTTAACCCCGATAACTTTGAAGTAAAAGTATCGGCTTCAAGGAACATCAATGTCTTTATCAGTGGGGATGTAAATAATGTTGGTAATTATAATATTTCATCCTTAAACACGGCTATTAATGCCTTGGCTGCTGCTGGTGGACCTTCTGACATAGGTACATTAAGAAAAATACAACTCATTCGAGCGGATGGATCAAAGCAAACAATTGATTTGTATAAATTCATGCAGGACCCTTCGATAAGTCAGGATTATTATTTACGCGACAATGACTTTATTGTTGTTCCTGTCGCTACCAAAGTGGTAACCATATCGGGAGCAGTAAATCGATCTTTCAGGTATGAGTTATTGGAAAATGAAGACTTAGATGATTTGATCGAATTTGCAGGGGGCTTACGAGTTGATGCGTTGAAAAAAAATATTACCATAACACGATATGAAAATGACAAACTAGTCATTCTCAACATAGATTTGAATAAAACCAATAATGGCGCTGGTGTAGAGTTGAAAAACGGTGATAGAATTGAGGTATCTACCATAACTGAAGAGGTGAAAAACGCTGTTAACATTGAAGGAGCGGTAGAAAATGCAGGAGCTTTTGCAATCTCTCCAAACATGAAAATCTCTGATCTTATTGAAAAGACAGTGCTTAAAGATGATGCCATTTTAGATATTGCCTATCTGGTTCGCTTAAATGATGATCGGAGAACGGTACGGTATGAAATTATTAATATTCAATCCATCTTGAATTCAGGAGTAGGAGATTTGGAATTACAACGAGGTGATAGGTTGATCATAAGAGGCAGATCAGAGTTTGTGTCCAAAAATAGTTTTTCCATTTCAGGAGCAGTTCGAAATGCCGGTACGTATGATTTGGATAATAATACGGATTTGAAAGTCAGTGATGCGATCTATCTTTCAGGAGGACTAACAGAACGCGCTACAAATTTTGCGTATATCGTTCGAAAACCTCCGGGACAGTTAAATTCAAGTTATATATCTATTGATTTGGCAAATGCACTTGACAACCCGGCATCGGCAGATAATCTTGATCTAATGCCCGGTGATGAAATTAATGTGTACGATCAATCGGTCTATTTTGATGAAACATTTGTAACCATACGTGGAGCAGTAAGAAATCCTAAGGATTTTAGCTATGATCCGTCCTTGACTTTGAAAGATGTGATCTTACAGGCGGGGGGATTGAAACTTGAGGCTGCCAAAAATAGGATTGATATCTTTAGGATAGAATTTCAAAATAACAACAAAACAAGAACCCTTGTCGCAAATGCTTCCGTTGATGAAAATCTTGAGGTGTCGGGTGGAGGAAATTTTCAATTGCAGCCCTTCGATCAAATTGTGGTAAGAACGGTACCTGAATTCGAATTACAACGTTCGGTAAGCATTGCTGGAGAGGTAAAATATCCAGGTACTTTTTTCTTAGTAGATGATAATTCTACAATATTAGATGTAATCAATAAGGCAGGAGGACTAACAGAAGAGGCATTCGTCGGGGGAGTAAGCTTATTTAGAAATATGGATGACGTTGGTTATATCGTTGTGGATTTAAAACGGGCAATGGAAAAACCAAATTCAACCATTAATGTGATTTTACAAGAAGGAGATGAGATTGTTATTCCGAAAATGAACAACTTGGTTACCGTAAGAGGCGCTGTAAAAAGAGCTGATGCCTTCTCTCCGGACATTTCCAACACGGATAGGACCAACTTTATTTTTGAAAAAGGTAAAAGTGTAAAAGATTATATTGAAAGTGCAGGAGGGTTTGAAGACGAT
The DNA here is from genome assembly GCA_039194925.1 of Bacteroidota bacterium. Taxonomy (GTDB): domain Bacteria; phylum Bacteroidota; class Bacteroidia; order Chitinophagales; family Saprospiraceae; genus CAJXUU01. The sequence continues at coordinate 15,487 of JBCCVV010000054.1, read as the reverse complement.
GCAGATAAATCTACTATTTCGGTGACATATCCCAATGGTGAAAAGCATACTGTCAAACGGTTTCTATTCTTTAAAAATTACCCTGAAGTAATGCCTGGCTCGGTGATTAATGTAGATTTCAAAGAAGAAGAGATCGTCGCTGCTGGAAGTGAAGACGAAGATATTGACTGGGGAAATATATTGTCAAATTCCATCGCCCAGGCTACAGCCATTTTATCCTTAATTCTTTTGATTCAAAATGTAGATTAATCAAAATTGTATTATCTTTGAGTAAATAAATTACTCAATATTGTAATGATTGAGACGTTAATTTCATCCAAAACCCGAATTAAGTTATTGCTAAAATTCTTTTTGAATTCGGAGACTACGAGTTATTTAAGGGGACTTGAGTCTGAATTTGGAGAATCTACCAACTCGATACGATTAGAATTGAATCGATTGGAGGAAGCGGGAATGCTAAGTTCATTTACAAAAGGAAATAAGAAAATTTTCAAGTCCAATACAAAGCATCCTTTATACAAGGAAGTGCATAATATTCTGCTTAAATACATAGGGTTTGATAAAATAATCATCGATGTAATTGAGCGATTAGGGGACGTTCAAAAAGTATTTGTAACGGGAGAGTTTGCCAAAGGATTGGACAGCCAAATTATTGATCTGGTATTTATCGGTGATGTAAATAAGCAGTATTTGGTTCAATTGATCGAGAAAACAGAAAAATTAATTCATCGCAAAATCAGATATATTGTCTATTCGAATGAAGAAGAAACTATAATCGATTGGTCAAAATTAGATTTTAAACCCCTTTTACTTTGGTCGAGTGAAGTATAAGGAAACATCCATATCGACCGTAATCAATCACCTTTCGGATACCGAGAGTAGATGGTTTGCCATCTACACCAAATATAAATGTGAAAAATACGTAGCGGATTTATTGGGAAAAGCAGGTATCGCTGCGTATGTCCCCCTCATCACTAAAATCAAACGCTACACATCCCGTGTAAAACGATTTGATGTGCCTCTTATTAATTGCTATGCTTTTGTAAAAATTACCGAGGCGCAATATGTCAAGGTTCTTGAGACGCAATATGTGCTTTCCTTCATCAAACAAAGACAAAATTTGATTTCGATTCCCGATGAAGAAATCGATTTACTGAAGCGTGTTGTAGGAGAAATGGAAGATGTGCAGGCTGGTGCTATTGAAATGAATATTGGGGATGAAGTAGAAATTATAAGTGGCAATTTGACAGGGATAAAGGGAAGATTGGTGGAGATGGAAGGCAACAATAGGTTTGTCATGCAATTGGCGTCCATAGGATACCAGCTAAGCATGATAATTGATAAAAGTCTACTTAGGCTTTTAAAAAGAAAAGCTACTTATTCGTAAGTAGGACATAAAAAAATATTTGTTCATTGAGATTAAGTCACCAGACTTATCAAAGGCGAAGCCGTATTAAAAATAAAAAATTTTAAATGAGAATTACAGTCGTTGGAACCGGATATGTTGGTTTAGTATCAGGTACTTGTTTTGCAGATACGGGCAATCAGGTTGTTTGTGTGGATATTGACGCGAATAAGGTAAAAAGAATGCAAAATGGTGAGGTTCCTATATATGAACCAGGTTTAGATGTACTATTTGAGCGAAATACCAAACAGGGGAGATTAACATTCACTACAAGTCTGGAGGAAGGCATAAAAGATGCTGAAGTAATCTTTTTGGCTCTGCCAACACCACCAGGAGCTGATGGTTCGGCGGACCTTTCGTTTGTATTGAAAGTTGCTGAAGATCTATCAAGATTGATCAAAGACTACAAAGTGATTGTGGATAAGAGTACGGTTCCGGTTGGTACAGCAGAAAAAGTACACGCTGCTCTGGTCAAAGGCCTGAACGAATCTCTTTTTGATGTTGTTTCGAATCCAGAATTCCTGCGTGAAGGAGTAGCTGTTGACGACTTTATGAAACCCGACCGAGTTGTAATTGGAACGTCTTCTGAAAGGGCCAAAGAAGTGATGATACGATTGTACGAACCCTTTGTACGTCAAGGAAATCCTATAATCCTCATGGATGAGCGTAGTGCGGAAATGACCAAATATGCGGCAAATTCCTATTTGGCTACGCGAATTACATTTATGAATGAAATAGCCAACCTTTGTGACAAACTAGGTGCGAATGTTGATATGGTGCGTAGAGGCATGGGAAGTGATGCCAGAATCGGAAAACGATTTCTATTTCCAGGCGTGGGTTATGGTGGCAGCTGTTTTCCAAAAGATGTTCAGGCGCTTGCCAAAACGGCGAATGAAGCATCCTATGATTTTAGAATTCTCAATTCTGTAATGTCGGTCAACGAAGATCAAAAAAAGATACTATCCGAACGAATCGTAAATTATTTCAATGGGGATGTAAACGGAAAAACGATCGCGATTTGGGGACTTGCTTTTAAACCAAATACGGATGATATTCGTGAAGCTCCAGCATTGACGATTATCAATGATTTGTTGGATGCGGGGGCATCAATTCGAGCATTTGACCCGGAGGCAATGGATAATGTCAAACAAATCTATGGCGACAAAATCGAGTTTTGTAAAACACAGTACGAGGCCCTGGAAGCAGCAGACGCATTAGCTGTTGTTACAGAATGGCAAGTTTTCCGAACACCGGATTTCGATAAGATTCGATCTTTGCTCAATAATCCTGCAGTATTTGATGGGCGAAATGTTTTTGATGTGAAAAGAATGCGAAAAATGGGATTCTACTACGAGAGTATTGGAAGACCTTAGGAATTAGGAATTAGGAATTGCGAATTGCGAATTTTGAGAGGATAATAATTTTATATGGAGCACATTCATCCCATTTTTGATCGTATTGTAGGGCGGAAAGCGCAAGAACTGCTGCTTAATCAAAAAGGTATGGTGTTTTGGTTTACGGGGCTGTCTGGTTCTGGTAAAAGCACCATTGCAGCTGCTTTTGAACGAATACTTTATGATCAAGGCTATTATGTAAAACTTCTTGATGGCGATAATATTCGAACAGGTATAAATAAGGGTTTGGGATTTTCCATTGAAGACCGACAGGAGAACATAAGACGTATATCCGAAGTTGCAAGGTTGTTTCTGGATTCTGGAGTAATTGTTTTGTGCTCATTTATAAGTCCCACAATTGAGATTCGTAACAAGGCCCGTGAGATTATAGGCGCCTATGATTTTTATGAAGTATTTGTTGATACTCCTTTGGAAGAGTGTGAAAAAAGAGATGTAAAAGGACTTTATCAAAAAGCAAGGGCAGGAGAAATAAAGGGTTTTACTGGAATTGATAGTCCTTATGAAGCTCCCGATAATCCGACGTTACGATTGGCTACTCTGGATCTCTCGATTGAAGAAAGCGTAGCGAAATTAGTAGAACTAGTTAAAGAAAAATAGATATGAATTACCAAATAAATCACCTTAAAGAGTTAGAGGCAGAATCCATCTATGTGATGAGAGAAGTTGCTTCTCAATTTGAAAATCCAGTACTGATGTTTTCAGGCGGTAAGGATTCAATACTTATGGTATATCTGGCACACAAGGCTTTTTTTCCGGCGAAGTTTCCGTTTCCACTGCTGCATATTGATACAGGACACAACTTTCCGGAGACATTAGAATATCGAGATCAGTTGGTCGAAAAGTTTGGAGCAAAATTGATTGTTGGATCTGTACAAGAGGCAATTGACAGAGGATTGGTTCGAGAGGAGACTGGTGTGAACGCAAGCAGAAATGGCTTACAGACAACAACACTGCTGGAGTCGCTAGAAAAAGGGAAGTTTGATGCTGCATTGGGTGGTGCAAGAAGAGACGAAGAAAAAGCAAGGGCAAAAGAACGATTTTTTTCCCATCGCGATGAATTTGGCCAATGGGATCCCAAAAATCAACGTCCCGAATTATGGAATTTATTCAATGGTAAAAAACACATTGGAGAACATTTTAGAGTTTTTCCAATTTCGAATTGGACCGAACTGGATGTATGGCAGTATTTGGCATTAGAAGAAATACCCTTGCCCTCATTATATTTTGCACACGAACGAGAAGTTTTTGAGCGAGACGGGACCTTGCTCGCGGATTGTGATTACATTCAGAAAAAACCTACTGAAACCGTTTTCACTGAAACTGTGCGATGTAGAACAATTGGAGATATGACCTGCACCGGGGTTTGGAGATCCAATGCACAAACCATAGACGATATTGTACAAGAGATCGCCACTACCCGTATGACCGAACGTGGAGGAAGAACAGATGACAAACGGAGTGAAACGAGTATGGAGGATCGGAAGAAGTTGGGGTATTTTTAGAATTACGAATTACGAATTACGAATTATGAATTACGAATTACGAATATTGTAAATAGGGAAATTTATGGCTTTTGATAAGAATGCTCTAATTGAAAGATTCAAGAAGTGGTGTTACCAGTGTTTAGATGTAATTCGGACATTGCCATTAAATTATGAAAATAAAGTGTTTACAAACCAGGCTATAAGGTCATGCACGTCATCTTATATGAATTATAAGGCGGCATGCAGAGCCAAGTCTATCGCAGATATGATTAATAAACTTAAAATAGTCGAAGAAGAATTAGATGAATCAATAGGTTGGTTAGAAATGATGCGCGACAGGAATGAGGGTATTAAAACTGATTGGGAAAGAAGTGAAGGCAATGAATTACTTTCTATTGTAGTTGCTTCTATACGGACACTAAGAACTAAAAATCAAAATTAATTCGTAATTCGAAACTCAACATTCGAAATTATATAAACATGAACACAGAATTATTACGTTTTACGACGGCAGGATCAGTGGATGATGGTAAATCAACGTTGATTGGTAGATTACTTTACGATAGTAAATCGATCTATCAGGATCAATATGAGGCGATCGAGCGGGTCAGTGAAAAAAGAGGTGAAGAGGGGGTAAACCTTGCATTGCTAACCGATGGATTGAAATCAGAAAGAGAACAAGGTATCACCATAGATGTGGCCTACAGATATTTTAGTACACCAAAGCGAAAATTTATCATTGCAGATACGCCGGGACATATACAGTATACGCGAAATATGGTGACAGGGGCCAGTACCGCCAATGTAGCGTTGATCTTGATTGATGCGCGGCATGGAGTTGTAGAGCAAACCAAAAGGCATGCAATAATTGCTTCCATGTTGCAAATCCCACATTTGGTTATTTGTATTAACAAAATGGACTTGGTAGAATATTCTGAACAAGTGTATACAAAGATTCAAGACGATTTTGAAGAATTCGCAGCTAAGTTGGATGTCAAGGATGTGCACTTTATTCCAATTTCTGCTTTAAACGGCGATAATGTAGTGAATCGATCTGAAAATATGTTATGGTATGAAGGGTCAACACTGATGTACTATCTGGAAAATGTTCATATCGCCAGTGACCATAATTTTATTGATGCCCGATTTCCAGTTCAAACAGTTATTCGTCCGTACAATGATGATTATCATGATTATCGTGGGTATGCAGGCAGAGTAGCTGGCGGATCGTTTAAAGTAGGTGACAAGGTAGTGACTTTGCCATCAGGGTTTTCTTCTACTATTACCCGAATTGTGGGACCTTCGGGCGATCAAAATGCTGCTTTTCCACCACAATCCGTTACCATTCTCTTGAATGATGATATTGATATTAGCAGAGGAGATATGCTTGTGCGCGAAAACAATAAACCGGATATTGTTCAAGACATCGATTTGATGATATGTTGGTTTGATCATACACAACCGTTGGCTTTACGTGGAAAATACTCCATAAAGCATACCTCTCAGGATGCGCGTTGTATCGTGAAAGAGATTCGCTATAAATTAAACATCAATACGTTGAGTAGAGATCAAGAAGATCTTTCCATTGAGATGAACGATATAGCTCGGATTCAAATACGAGTAACAAAACCATTATTTACGGACGCCTATCGCAAGAATCGAATAACCGGAAGCGTTATACTTGTTGATGAAGGAACGAATAATACCGTTGCAGCAGGAATGATAATTTAAAGTCTTAGAACTCAAACCTTAATTTTTGTCAATGTCAACCCAGAAAAATATCTTAGTAACCGGTGGTGCAGGCTTTATCGGCTCTCACGTCATCCGAAAATTAGTCAATGTCTATCCCGATTATAAAATTATCAATCTAGATAAATTGACCTATGCGGGGAATTTGGAAAATCTTAAGGATGTAGAAGGTGCGTCAAATTATGAATTCATAAAAGGATGTATTACGGATGAACAATTGATTTCATCCATCTTTGACGATAAAAATATAACACACGTCATTCACCTGGCGGCTGAATCACATGTAGATCGATCGATCCATGATCCTTTGATTTTTGTTCGAACCAATTTGATCGGAACCTCAAATCTTTTGATTTGTGCTAAAAAAGCATGGGCAGGAAGTTTTGAAAATAAACGATTTTATCATGTGAGTACGGACGAGGTTTACGGTTCGCTGGAAATGGATAAGGGCTTTTTTACAGAAGAAACCGGGTATGATCCCAGGAGCCCATATTCGGCATCAAAAGCCGGTTCAGATCATATGGTGAGAGCATTTTGGCATACCTATCATTTGCCAGTAGTGATCAGCAACTGTAGCAACAACTATGGCCCCAATCAATTTCCGGAGAAATTAATACCTCTTTTCATTAATAATATTGTTAATAGAAAACCATTGCCTGTATATGGAAAAGGAGAAAACGTAAGGGATTGGTTGCACGTTAAAGATCATGCCGATGCAATTGATCGTATATTACATGAGGGAAAAGTAGGGGAGACTTATAATATTGGTGGGCACAACGAATGGCAGAATATCGAATTGGTGAAATTGCTTTGTGATACTATGGATCGCAAGCTTGGAAGATCGGTTGGTACTTCGAGAGAATTGATTTCTTTTGTCACCGATAGAGCGGGGCATGATTTGAGATATGCAATTGATGCCAGTAAGATTGACAATGAATTGGGCTGGAAACCAGAATATACTTTTGAAGAAGGACTATCAGAAACAGTAGACTGGTACTTAGAAAATTCTGAATGGTTGAGTAGCGTAACCAGCGGTGCTTATAAAGAGTATTACGAAAAAATGTATGCTTAAAATAATGGATTAAGATGCAAAAAGAAACAATTCAAATACAAGAAGAGAAGCCACGAAAAATCCAGATGGTGGATGTGAGGTCACAATATCTAAAGGTAAAAGATGAAATTGATGGTGAATTGCAAAAGGTAATAGAATCATGTGCCTTTATCAATGGGCCTGCGGTTAAGAATTTTGCTGCCAATTTGAAACAATATCTCGGTGCTGAAGTGGTTGTTCCTTGTGCCAATGGCACAGATGCACTCCAGATAGCATTAATGGCTTTAGGGATGGAACCAGGTGATGAAGTAATTGTTCCGGCATTTACCTATGTAGCAACAGCAGAGGTAATTGCTCTTTTACGACTAAAACCGGTCATGGTCGATGTAGATCCGAATAGCTTTAACATTACACCGGAAATAATAGAAAAAGCGTTGTCTCCAAAAACCAAATGTGTAGTTCCCGTGAGTCTTTTTGGTCAGAATCCGGATTTGGAAGGAATAATGGAACTTGCTAAGAAACACAACTTTTATATTGTTGAAGATAACGCACAATCCATTGGGAGTGACTTTATTTTTACAGATGGTTCTCGAAAAAAAGCAGGCACTATAGGACATATAGGAACAACATCTTTCTATCCATCCAAAAATCTGGGTGCGTATGGAGATGGAGGTGCTTTGTACACCAACAATAAAGAGCTGGGTGAAAAGATACGGATCATTGCTAATCACGGCCAAACGAAAAAATACGTGCATGATGTTATTGGTTGCAATTCAAGGTTGGACAGTATGCAGGCGGCGATTTTAGGTGTAAAACTCAACTATTTAGATGCTTACTGTAGTACACGGCAAGAAGTAGCAGATCGATACGATCTGGCATTAATAAATGTGGATGCTCTTGAAATTCCAAAAAGAGTTGAAAACTCAACCCACGTTTTTCATCAATATACACTTAAGGTGAAAGACGGCAGAAGAGATGAGTTGAAGTCATATCTGGCAGAGAGAAATATCCCTTCCATGATCTATTATCCGATTCCGCTGTACGAGCAGGAAGCTTTCAAACCGTTTACCGATGTTACATTCTTACCAAATACAGATGCACTTTGCAAAGAGGTGATAAGCTTGCCTATTCATACCGAAATGTTGATAGAGGATATTAGATACATAACGGATACGGTAAAATCCTTTTTTAATAATGACTAATACAAAAAAGTATTTTGTGCATGAGACGGCTGTTGTTGATGAGGGCTGTGTGATTGGAGAAGGCACCAAGATTTGGCATTTTTCGCATATTATGCCAAATTCCGAAATTGGTGAAGGATGTAATATTGGGCAAAATGTAGTAATCTCCCCTAATGTAGTTCTGGGGAAAAACGTCAAAGTACAAAACAATGTTTCCATTTACACAGGAGTAATTTGTGAGGATGATGTCTTTTTAGGTCCATCGATGGTTTTTACCAATGTGATTAATCCACGAAGTGCGGTTAATCGAAGAGGTCAATACGCCAAAACAAATGTAAAAAAAGGTGCATCTATTGGTGCTAATGCGACAATTGTATGTGGTATTGATATTGGTGAATATGCATTCATTGGAGCCGGTGCGGTCGTGACCAAAGAAGTGAAGCCTTATGCATTGGTGGTCGGTAATCCTTCTAAACAAATTGGATGGATAAGCGAGTACGGGCTTCGGTTGGAGTTTAATAACGAAGGTGTTGCTATCTGTAATGAGAGCGGTGAGAAATACCGATTGGAAAATAATGAGGTCATAAAACTTGGCTGATCAGAAGAAGGTATTGATCGTAACGTATTATTGGCCGCCATCTTCAGGACCTGGTGTGCAGCGATGGCTAAAATTTGTGAAGTACCTCAGTAGACTTGGATATACTCCTATCATATTTACGGTAAAAAAAGCTTCTGTTCCAAATCTGGATCATTCGTTAGAAAACGACATTCCGGGAAACACGATTGTCCATAAAACAAGAGCTTATGAACCGGATGAATTGTACTACTTTTTGTCTGGGAATAAAAATAAAAAGCCTGAGGTTGGATTGGCAGAATTAAAAAACGTAGACAGCCCAATCAAAAAATTGGCAAAGTTTGCCAGATCAAATGTGTTTATTCCGGACGCAAAAATTGGATGGTATTACGGCAATCGAAAGAAGTTATTGAAACTGGTACGTAAAGAAGGTATCCAGACAGTCATTACGACCGGACCACCTCATACAACTCATCTTTTTGGGGATTATTTAAAGCGGAAAAATTCTATCAAATGGCTCGTTGATTTCCGAGATCCCTGGACAGGTCTTTATTATGAACAACTACTTTCTCGAACCAAAAGATCTCAACAAATAAATAGGGATTTAGAACGAAGAGTATTGGAAAATGCAGATCAAGTTATTGTGGTAAGTAAGGGTGTCAAGGAAGAGTTTAAGGATTTTGAGCATAAAATCGAGATCATATATAATGGATACGATGAAGATGATTTACTGGGACTTTCTCCAGATTCTAGTGAGAAGTTTGAACTTACATACACAGGTAATTTTAAAGCCAACCAAGATGTGGAAGAGTTGTGGAAGGCAATCGCAGAATTATCTAAAGAAAATTCACAATTTAAAAATAACTTTGTCGTAAGACTTGTTGGAAATATCAATGTCACTGTCAAAGAATCCATTAAGTATAACGGTATGGAGCATATGGTTTCGTACGAACAATTTGTTCCCCATTTGGAAGCGCTTGCATTAATGATTCGCTCCAGTTTGCTTTTACTTCCCATTCCAAAAGCAGAGAACAATAAACTGATTCTGACGGGCAAAATCTTTGAGTACATGGCTTCATGTTCAAGAATTTTATCCATCGGACCAATAGGCGGAGATGCCGATATTATATTGCGAGATTGTCAACGTGCACCGATGATTGACTATGAAGATAAGGAAATGCTTAAGCAAAGATTGTTGAAGGAATTTACTTCTTGGTATGAAGGGAATAAGGCAGCAATCAAACATCTCTCAACAAATCATAAAAAATATTCACGAGAGGCACTTACCCACCAACTTGCCAAGTATATTACGTAGATGATTGATACGGTTTTTATCACGGGTACAGGAAGAAGCGGAACGAACTTATTGAAAGATATTTTTTCGAACCACAGCGATGTGGCAAGTTTACCATTTGAATCCAGATATACAGTAGATCCGGATGGAGTGTTTGATTTTTTACGATCCTATACTTCTTGGTCACCATTTTTAGCCAATAAAAAAATAAATCGACTAACTGACTTACTAAAGTCATTGGCGCATCGAAACGAAGCTACCTATGATAATGAAGATGTAAATGTAAAAGAACCCTATGCCGATTGGGAATTGAATAAATGGATTCCAGGTTATTACGATTCGGTACTGCAATTGGAGACAGAATTATGCACATTTACGTACGAAGCGCGATATCCCGGAAGCAATACACATGAGGTGCATACAATGGATTACTATTCCTATCAAAAAGAAATTGTAGAAAAGGTTTTGAAAAATTTTTTAGAGAACTGCAATGAAGCCATTCGAAAAGATAAGGATTGTAAATTATTAATTGAGGACAATACATGGTCATTTATTTACAGCAATGAAATCATGAGACTCCTGCCAAATTCAATGCTTATTTTTATGATGAGGGATCCTAGAGATGTGATTAGTTCTATGAAAAATCAGCGTTGGACTCCAAACAATACATCTGATCTCATTACCTACTATTCAGATTTAATGAAGGTATGGGAAGAACAAAAACAAAAGATATCCGAGCAAAGCTACATGGAGATTCGATTTGAGGACCTGATAGCGGATTCCAATGAGGTGTTGCGATTAATTTGCAGAGCAATAAATTTAGATTTTGAGGAGGGAATGCTCGATCAGGATATGTCAAAATCCAATATTGGCAGATATGTTAGGGACTTGCAGCAGGAGGAAATAGAAATGATCGAAGTTGCCCTGAAAGATACCTTGGAAAAATACGAGTATGTATGAAACTACCATTTAGCAAAGCATTGATACTAGCACCGCATACCGACGATGGAGAATTCGGTTGCGGAGGCACTATAAGCCGATTGCTTCGGGAAGGATGTGAAGTTATCTATGTAGCATTCTCAGATTGTAAGGAATCTGTTCCTAAAGGTTTTGATGAGAATGTATTGTCGAGAGAAATGCGAAAAGCAACGGCAGTATTGGGAGTGAAGCCAGAAAATGTTTTGTTGTTGGATTATAAGGTGCGTTATTTCACCTCAGAACGACAACGAATTTTGGAAGACATGGTAAGACTTAATCGAAAATATCAGCCGGATGTTGTTTTTACGCCATGCAGTCAAGACTTTCATCAAGATCACAATACCATTCATAAAGAATCGATCCGCGCATTTAAAAGGATAAACATTATGGGCTATGAATTGCCCTGGAATAATCTCGTTTTGCCTTCCCAGGGAATAATAAAGCTTCAAGCTCAGGATGTAGACCATAAGATTGGGGCTATTGCTGAATATAAATCACAAATGAAGAGAGGGTATAGCAGTTCGGAATTTATACGATCGCTTGCTTCGACCAGAGGGATGCGTATAGGAGTGGAATATGCTGAGGCTTTTGAAACGATTCGCGTTGTACTTTAAATTGACTTTCAAAAAAAGACATGGATATCAAGAAACATTTTGCATTGATTGGTGCTGCAGGTTATATCGCTCCTAGGCATATGAAGGCCATTAAGGAAACCGATAATCAGCTGCTTGCTGCTCTTGATAAGAATGATTCGGTAGGGATCATTGACAGCTATTTTCCAGATGCAGCTTTTTTTACAGAGTTTGAACGATTTGATCGTCATTTGGAAAAGCTTAAAAGAAAAAATAGCAAAATTGATTACGTGAGTATCTGTAGTCCGAATTATCTGCATGATGCGCACATTCGTTTTGGGTTGCGATATGGATCGGACGTAATTTGCGAAAAACCGATCGTTTTGAACCCTTGGAATATTGATGCTCTACTAGAAATGGAAAAAGAGAGTGGCAACCGCATCTATAATATTCTTCAATTGAGATTGCACGATTCCATCAAACAAGTGAAGCAAATGGTGGAGAATGGGCCACCAGATAAAGTGTATGACTTCGACTTGACCTATCAGACTTCTAGAGGTTCTTGGTATTATACGTCGTGGAAAGGAGATGTCAAAAAATCTGGAGGGATTGCAACGAATATAGGAGTTCATTTTTTTGACATGCTTGGATGGATATTCGGAGAGATTAAAGAGAATGTAGTACATATTCACACTCATGATCGTGCTGCAGGTTATTTAGAATTTGATCGAGCTCGAGTCAGATGGTTCCTAAGTATAAATTACGATACACTTCCTGAAGAAGTAAAAGAAAGAGGTTTACGAACCTATCGATCAATGACTATAGATGGAGAGGAAATAGAGTTTAGCGGAGGGTTTACAGAATTGCATACGGAGAGCTATCGCGATATTCTAAGTGGTGGCGGGTTTAGGATTGAAGAAGCTCGAAAAGCAATTCAAACAGTCTATGAAATTCGCCATTCGGAGCCAATTGGTCTTAAAGGAGATTATCATCCATTTTGTAAAATAGCTTTGCAGGATCACCCTTTTAAACGATAATATGGGCATTAAGATAGGAATGATATTGGACAATGAGTTTGATGGTGATCCAAGGGTTGAAAACGAGGTGTTGTCTTTGCAAAATGCTGGTCATCAGGTATTTGTGCTGTGCTATAACTGGTCCAATAAGCAAAATTCTAAATTCCATGGAGCAGAAATAATAAGAATGAACCTCAATCGTGAACTTTGTAAAAAGCTCAAGGGATTGAACCATACAGTATTCAATTTTTATACATGGTTGTGGGCACGTTGGATTAGGAAGTTTGTTGCTAAATACGAGATCGAAGTACTTCATGTTCATGATTTATGGATGGTTAATTCTGCGATCAAAGCGAATAACTCATTTGGTCGAAGATTACCAATGTATTTTGATTTGCACGAGAACTTTGTCTACGCGCTTAGCCATTATAAATACGCCAATCGTTTTCCAGGAAAGTATTTAATATCAAAAGAGAAGTGGAAAAATAGCGAACCAAAATGGCTTCGTCAAGCAGATAAAATTATTGTTGTAATTGAAGAAGCGAGGGATAGAGTTGAAAAGCTAGGCATTTCTGGAGATAAAATTGAAGTTGTAGCCAACTACGTAAACATTGATGAATTTAAGAAAGACAATGCACAGTTGACGGCTAAGCTCAGAGAAGAGAATAAGGTATTTTTTACGATGACTTATACTGGAGGATTTGATATTCATCGGGGGTTAGAGATTGCAGTGAAAGCGGTTCCGACGGTATTAAAGTCAATTCCAAATTTTAAATTTATTTTGGTAGGTGGAGGAAGTAACAAAGAGGATTTAAAAAAAATAGCAAAAAAGCTAGGTGTGGAAGAAGCCGTTTATTTTGCTGGTTACCGACCATTCCAGGAATTACCTTCGTATGTAAAATCAAGTGATATTTGCATTATCCCTCATCTTAAAACACCTCATACCGATAATACCATCCCACACAAACTATTTCAATACATGGTGATGAATAAGGTGGTCATAGCATCTGATTGTGCTCCGATAAAACGAATTATTCACGAAACTGAATCTGGATTTATATATCGATTCGATAGCCCTGAAGAATGTGCGCAAGCAATCGTTGATGCCTATAATGCTGATCGAGAGGCTATTGGTAGAAAAGGACATACCGCTGTGAAGAATAAATATAACTGGAATGAAACCAGTAAAAATTTGCTTAAACTATATACTGTAGATGGGGTTAATCGCTAGACAAAGCTCAAAACACTTTATTGTATCTATTTTATCAATGAGTGTAGGCATTATAAACAACATCTTCATCTACCCTAAGTTCTTTGCCCTTTACGGTTTTCTTCAGGCTTTTCGAAGTATAGGTGATTTACTCTTGCCATGTTCGATGCTTGGATTGAACCCAGTCATGGTGAGATTTAAACATTTACTGCAAAAGGGAAAGAATAATGCCTTTGCCTTTGGCCTTATATGGTTTTTTGTAAGCTCAAGTATAGCCTTAGTGGTTATCTATTTTTCGAAAAATTACATCATAGAAGTCTTCTCCGGAGTTTTCAAGAATATCGTACTTCTGGAGGATTACAATCTGGAAATTTTAATTGGAATCTATTTGATGGGGATAGCTACCATACTCACATCAGTCTCCCTAATAAACAATAGGATAGTGGTGCCCGCAATGCTGACCAATTTCGTGATTTCAAAACTTGGTTTTCCAATAATAGTAATCATTTCCAGCTATTTCCTTTACCCTAATGAAGGATTGATCTGGCTCTATTTGGGGCTTTTGACACTTTTGGTTTTGTTATTGTTGGGCTATACGGTAAAGAATAAGTTTGTCCAATTCACAAAATTGAAATTAACTGAATTCAAAAAGCATAAGGATGAAGTTTTTAATTTTGGTCTATACAGTGTGTTGGATTCAATTGGGGTAAAATTGGCTTTTGGAATTGATATTATCATGATTAATGTTTTGATAGGGAATGAGGCCTCCGGAATTTATGCTGTATTTCTATTCTTGAGTAGAGTGGTTAGTTTTCCTCTTGCATCAATTGATAAAATTTCGAATCCTTCCATATCGGGTTTTTGGGCTAAAAATGAATTGGATAAGATTAAAAAATTGTATCAGCAATCAGGAATTACAATTTTGACCGTCTCCTTTGGTATTTTTTTGTTGATCTATCATTCTATGGATGATATTTTGTTTATCATGAAGAAAGTTGAATTAGTGGAAGCAAAATTCATTTTTCTTTTTGTAGCCGGAGCGATGGTCTTAAATAGCATTACATCTGTTAATAGTCCCATATTAGTTTATTCTAAAAAGTATAGATGGAATCTATTTTTCACCTTGATCCTAGCTTTGATAAATGTTATTTTGACCTATTATTTTATCACCTACATTTTTGAGGATCCTTATAAATCGGCTGGAGCAGCATGCAGTACAGCAATATCACTAATAGTATTTAATTACTTGAAAATGGGATTTATTTACGCCCAATTCAAAATACACCCTTTTACGAAAGAAACGTTCATGGTGCTTGGATTAGGGCTGGCGACATTTGTCCTGTTTCATTACATTCCACTTTTTAGCACGGGTTGGATTTCAATGTTTGTCAGATCAGGACTTATCGCTTTAATTTATGGAGGAATTGTATATTATTTGAAGATTTCCCCTGATCTCAATGCTATGATCAACCAACAATTGTTAGCCGTTAAAAACTATATAAAATGAAGTTTAATAGTGCGGAAGAAAGTTATCTGAACGGAGAAGCTTTTTCCAATT
>JBCCVV010000053.1:0-31810 GCA_039194925.1 Bacteroidota bacterium | reverse complement strand
GTTGTGATCATACGCAGCGAGCTAAACGAGAGCTATCGAATGTTTCCGTTAGATCCAAAGATGGTAAAGTATTATTCTATACGCATAGCGAACGTCTGTATCTAGATGTTCCTATGAACAATGGACGATTAACACCCATCGTAATTGGTGCTCAACTTAAGGATAAACCCAGAAAAGATGGGTACGAACTAGTACTGATTGAAGAAGATGCCTCTGGAAAACCACTAGGAGGTTTTGCATTGAACATTTTACCAAAAAAATGAAAATCCTCACCAAAGCCACTTGCCACCAGACAGCAAGTGGCTTTTACAACATCTTGAAGGTCAACCAAGCCTTTGTTTTAGATCACTTCATTACTATGTCTTGCTGCTCCCTGCGTAGAATTACGTAAATATTGCGTAGATCTACTGAACTTTGGTAAAAACCCGATCTAATTCTCCCTAACATTTCGAAATGCATAATCTAATTCTTATTTTTAGAAAGCTGGTTGGAGTGCAAACGTTGCATTGTTGAAAGCGAAGGATTCATGGATCATAATCATGAAAGGTGTATACTAACTCTCTATGATTGATAAAAAGAGAAGGACGGTAAATTGAAAAACGCATATCTTATAAAGCTTAACAGAGACGGTTTATTTTTTTCTAAAAAATGAAGTTATAAGCACCAGTCAAAGTTTTCAATGAGCGCCTATGTAATTGCAAATAAAACCATGTGCATTGCATACTCATAAATAATCTATTCAGACTAATTTATAGATGTAAATCCACTTCTAAATCGCATAACTGAATCGTATGTCAAATTTCGTTTTATCAATTTTCGGATCAATAATAGCAGGAGCAATCCTCATTCTAGCGAGTCAACACTGGAACAGAGTAAGGAAGACAAAATATTTGAACAGAATATTAAATTTCGGTCAAAAGAAGATTTATTTCTTGTATGAGTTTAAGGCTCAAAGAAAGAGCTTCTCACAAATTGTGCCTCCAATATCTACGGAAGACTTTCTCGCCATGAATAATTTTATAAGTGCTTTAATTAAAGCAAAATGGGAGCAAGAAACTGAATTGTTGGATATTTCAACATACTACAATCAAACCATTAATAATCAGACCAATAATATCATCAGTTTCGGTAGCAGTAAAATAAACAAGTTTACCGAAGAGATAGAAAAAATACTTGAAGAAAACAATTTAAATTTTTATCGAATTGAGCAGATTGAGAATTCTAATTTCTGGAGGATTGTTGACAATGTAGGGCGGTATAATACAAATGTGCATGAAGAATTGGAGAAATATATTGATGAGGGTATAGAAATGTCAAATATAGGCAGTGAATCATTCACTGATTTAGCATATGTAACCAAAACTACAAATCCATGGGACAGTGAAAGCAAGGTTATTATAATCGCAGGGGTAAAAGGCATAGGTACATGGGGCGCTGCCGAATGCATTAAGAAATGGTCAAAAAGGATATATGATAAAATTCCAAAGGGCAATAAAAATAAGGATTTCTCTGCATTGATGCGTATCCATTATAGAAATTATGACATCGTTGATGTAGAAGTCATAAATGTTCATTCTTTCGAAAAAAAGAAATTAAAAATTACGAATTCCGATAAATAATAAATGATCCATCTTCTATAACACTCCAATGTATTATGACTCTTTAGTCTAAAATTTAGTCTTTAGAAATAATTAAATCCCGACGAATACAGGTATTTAAAGTAAAAAAATTGATTTTGTATTTATAACCAATCTAATCGTTTGCTCTATAAGTATATCTACAAGGCATATAATCTTCACAAGAAATTAATAGGAAGAAAGAAGCCTCAAAATGATATTATTCAACCTCTATCAGCTTTGTATTTTGAATAGCAAAAATACCAATCCCTCCGTCAATATTATCATACAGTTGGGTTACAGTAGCAAAAGGATTATCCGTATTCTCCAGATATTGATTCAGCCTTTTATCAAATTCAAATTGATCTTCAGAAATGGTCGAAGCTTGTAGTGTCAATCCATCTTCGAGAATTGATTTTCCATAAAAATTACTAAACAACAATCTCAGTTTATACTCCTCTCCATCAAACTGATTATCGGATAAAATAACCGATGAAAAATCTGCAGACTCCCTGACCAAGGCATCGTTTGAATCAAGACCGAAATATATATTTCTGGTATTATCATTAACAAAGAGTCTAAACTTATAAAAATTGGAAATTCCCGGAGGATCATTAATGATTAAATCCACAGCTGAAACTTCATTTCCATCGTTATCCAATCCCCCCATTTCTTCATAAATGACATCGGTAAAATTTACATCTACAGGCATTATTGCCGTTGCTGTTCCTGCTAAATTCTCTCTTGGGACGTCTACACGAATCGTATATTCTATGTTGGGCTCAAAGCTCGGACAGATGCTGCGATAATTAAATGAGGAAGGAAATAGGCTTGATAGTTCAAAAACACAATGTTCTCCATCCGGATTCGTAATGCGTACATCAGCATCACCAACAATACTGCTATCCAATCGCTCATTCAAACCTATCGTCTTTGAAATTATAATTTTTTGTGAATTATCTACATTATCCACAATCGCATTAATGTTCAATTGAGTTTCGAATAGCGGTTCTTCCAATTCCAAGCTTGTCTCAAAAAAACTTTCGCAAGAGATGGCAGATAGACTCAACAAGACAATGAAAAAATGATATTTATAACTTGTAAGTTTCATATTCTAATTTCTTAAAATTCGATATTGTAGGTGATGTAAGGAATAATCGGAAATAGGCTTGCCTGTTTCAGTACCGTATTCACTGTTTGCTGGCCGGTGCTTGGATCAATAGTAAATTCTGTTTCCCGATAAAGATAAAATGGATTTTGTCTCACATACGTATTGTAAGCCCCTATTGACCACGTCCTTTTGTACTTTTTTCGTTGTTTCACAAAATTCACACCCACATCCAACCGATGATAAGAGCGCATTCTATAATTATTGCGATCATCAAAATAATTCCCTTCAAAAAACCTGGCATTGGATTCATCTGATCCGTATATACCTGTATATTGACTATTCGCCAAGGTTATGGCATTTCCTGTACCGAATATCCATGCTGCGGAAAAGCTCACACTCGGTTTCAATTCATAATTTGTGACAATCGATAAATCATGTCTTCGATCATATTTATACGGAAATTCTTGGCCGAAATTGAGATCATCGAATTGTCGGTTGCTCCATGAAAGCGTATACCCCAGCCATCCTGACAGCCTGCCGGTTTTCTTTTGTAAAAACACTTCTAAACCATAAGAATCTCCATCTCCCTGGGTGATCCGATCTTGCCAATCATTGGTATCAAACAGTCCCTCTCCATCCTTATATGCTATAAGGTTCTTCATGCTTTTGTAATACGCTTCCACACTTACTTCATAGTCATTGTTTATTGTTTTTGCTGCCCCTAACGCTACTTGCCAGGAATCTTGAGGACGTACTCTTTCCGTTGTAGGTAGCCACAAATCTGTCGGCAAACCTATACCTTCGAATGCCAACAATTGAATGTATTGTCTCATGGTCGAAAAAGAGCCTTTAAGCGACACATCATTAGGGAGTAAATAGCGCATACTCAGTCGAGGCTGTAACGAAAAATAACTTTTGTTATCGACTAAAAACGAAGAAAAATGAAGTCCAACGTTGGCTTTTAACTGTGAAGTAACTTCAAAATCATCTTCGACATAAGCCGCTAATTCTACTGCCGAGATTTCATCCTGACCAATGGTAGTGCTAAATCTATAGTTGGTGGCTTCATCCACCTGACTCAATTCAAACTTTCCTGGCTTGAACGTATGGTATATTCCACTCGCACCAAATCGGATAAAGTGTTGAGGATTTGGCAGGTAATCAAAATCAATCTTAGCGGCCAGATCATTGATTCCTGAAATATAATTCAAAGAAATATTATCCAATTCATTTGTTTCCGTATCCAACGAGCCATAATCGGCCCCCAGATCAAGCTCGTAATTGCTTAACGTAAACGTTGTATTTGAGAACAACTTTGGTGTCCAGACGTGATTCCATCGAAGCGCAGAAGTAATATTTCCCCATCCAAATTGATTATCAATGTTATCCCGAATTGTTCCCGTCAAATCTCGTTCTTCGAAATAGAAATTGTCTTTTCCACCATAAAAACTGAGGTACAATCGATCTTTATCAGAAAGCTTATGATTGATTTTCGCATTGAGATCATAGAAATAATATCCGGTTCCCCCTTCTTTATTGTTGTTTCTTAATTCTCTTTTAATAAAGGGTTGCGCCAAAATATCAATGTAAGTGCGACGTCCAGAAACAATAAAGGAAGTCTTCCCTTTGTTTATGGGGCCCTCCAAGGTCAATTTAGAAGCGACCAGACCAATAGAGGCGGTTCCATGGAATTCTTGCATATTTCCCTCTTTCATATTTATTTCAAGCACAGACGAAAGTCGCCCGCCATAACGAGCTGGGAAACCGCCTTTAATCAATTTTACATCCTTGATCGCATCCGCATTAAAGACAGAAAAGAAACCAAATAAATGGGATGCGTTATACACTGGCACCCCATCCAAAAGAATAAGGTTTTGGTCAGGACTCCCACCACGGACATACAGACCACTTTGACCTTCACCACCGGATTGTACACCTGGTAATAACTGTAGTGCCTTCAATACATCAACTTCTCCAAGAAGTGCAGGTATTTTCTTAATTTGAGCAATGGGTACTTCGATGGTACTCATTTGGGATCTTTGTTCTATACGCTCCACCTGAGCAGCTGTAATTACAACTTCGTCCATTGCCACACTGGCCTGAAGGGCAATGTCAAGTAGGGTATCTTTTTGCAAATCGAACTTGATACTTCCAGATTGATAACCGATATAGGTTATGGCGAGATCTACCTCCGAGGCAGGAAGTGTAAGCGAAAAGAAGCCATAGGTATTCGTTATGGTACCATCTCCCGAGTTTAGATCGATGATGTTGGCACCGATGAGTTTTTCACTGGAAGCTGCATCTTCGATATAGCCGGAAATTGTATGTGTTTGTGAAAATAAGATTGTAGTAAGTGAGATAAATATCCCAATAAAAAGTGCTTTGGCCAATGTCATTGGTTCAGTCTTAGTTTAGTCTTATGGGAAACGAAGATACTATCTAACTTGTGTTCTGTGATCAAAAAATTTCAAGTTTGTTTAACAATCCAACGCAAAAAAGACTTAATTGTAATGGACATTAATAAAACAGGACTTTATGTTCGTATTCATTGAAAATGCTCTAACTAGTAATGGCGCCTATGAATCTTGACAAAACACGTTCTCATGAGGAATATATGGAACAATTAATCGAATTGGCAAAGGTAAATCCTAAAGCGCCTTTCTCAGCTTTCATCGTAAACCATCTGGACGGAGAAGTCTTATGCCAGGGATTGAACAATTCTGCCACACATCCCACCCACCACGGCGAAATGGTTGCGATTAATAATTTTGTAGAAAAGTATCCTCATCGTACGTTCGAAAACACTACTTTGTATACCACTGCCGAACCTTGTCCCATGTGTATGAGTGCCATTATCTGGGCACGGATTCCGCTCTGTGTTTACGGAACATCGATACAGTATTTAATCGAGCATGGTTGGGGGCAGATTGCTATTCCATCTCAGGAAGTTGCGGAAAGGGCTACTTTTCATCAATGTCAAATTATTAGTGGTGTATTAAGAGAGCGAACAGATTCTCTCTTTATCAATCGCCATTAAAAAATATTGGACTAGAATATCTGTATCAACTCAGGTAATGAATTTATAAAACAGCTTCGAATTAATTTTGTCATCATTTTTGCCAAACATGTCGCCTAAATTAGGTTAAGAATGTTGATGTCTTACAGACTTCTGAGCAAAAATCAGAATCAATAAAACATCAATTTTCAATTTGGATCTCTTCTGACAGGTATAAATTACGGGAAGAATTACCAATTTTAATACTGTACACCCCTTTTTCGAGTACCCATTGATTAAGCTCTTCGTTCCAATATTGTAAATCCGAAATGGGGATTTCAAGATCAATGAATTCACTTTGTTGAGGTTCCAGACGTGAAGTTTTGGCAAATGCTTTTAACTCTCTAATCGGCCTGTCGACAGTTGAATTCAATTTCTCGGTATAGATTTGTACCACTTCTTTACCAGCGTATTCACCGATATTTTCAATTCTAATAGTAACTCGTACCGTATCGCTAACCAGATTGACATTTAAATCATTAAAATCAAATTTTGAATACGAAAGTCCGTAACCAAAAGGATACGCCACCTCCAGGTTTGCTTTGTCAAAATGTCGATAGCCAATATAAAACCCTTCTTCGTAATTGGTAAAATCCTTATTCTTGACGTGCTCTTCTTCCTTCCTCGCATCTCGTTGAAATAACATCGCACTTGCCACACTGAGCAAGGTATGCTGCTCTCCGTTCAAAGGAAAATTAGCATTTGCACGATGGTCCGTCAGCTTATTCGGAAAGGTCATGGGCAACTTGCCACTTGGATTCACTTTTCCACTGAGAATATCTGCTACCGAATTGCCACCTTCCTGACCGCCTTGCCAAGCCAATACTATAGCATCTGGTATGTTTTTCCAACTTGCCGTTTCGATCACTCCACCTACATTTAATACGACTACTAATTTTTTACCTACATTATGAAATGCCTTAACCGCTCTGGACAATAGGTCAGCCTCTAAATTCGTAAGTAAAAAATCATCAATCTCCTTTCTATCCCCACCTTCTCCAGCATTCCTTCCGAACGTCAGAATACCAATATCAGATGCATTTGCGATATCGACCAATTGATCTTCGCTATAGTTTACCTCAGGCGGTGAATATGGATTAAACATAGCTTCAATTCCTTCCGGCTTCACAAACTTTTCTTCATTCGCAGACCTGTGCCCGATATAGATATTTTTTGCCAATTGATTAATTTGGAAACCAGAATTCAAAAGTCCCTCTTCCAGAGAGACAGTATACGCCTCATTTACATCCCCTGATCCTGTTCCTCCTGCAATAAAACCATACGAAGTTACACCTAAGAGTGCAACATTCTTTGCCGAAAGTATTGGCAATGCACCTTCATTTTTCAAAAGCACCATTCCCTCTGCTGCCGACTGACGTGTGATGGCGGCGTGCGCTTTTAGGTCCGGATTGTTTCCATACTTGTACCCTTGCATTTTTCTGGTGCTGAAAACCAATGTGAGTATTCTTCCAGCTGCTCTATCAACAATCTGCTCAGAAAGACTACCCTCTTTCACACCTTCTTTCAATGCTTCCCATTGTTTTTTTGTACCCGGCTCTAAAAGGTCATTTCCTGCTGTAACTTGGGCTACAGCGTCTCTACCACCAAACCAGTCCGACATTACCAACCCTTCAAATCCATATTCATTACGCAGTACATCCGTGAGCAAATATTCACTTTCAGAGGTATAGGTACCATTGACCTTATTGTAAGAAGACATAATGGTCCAAGGTTGAGCATTTTTGACGATGATCTCAAATCCCTTCAAATAAATTTCTCTCAACGCTCTTTCTGACACTCGAGTATCATTGATATCTCTATCCGTTTCCTGATTGTTGGCCACGTAGTGTTTGACTGAAGTTCCTACTCCTTTGGATTCAATTCCATTTACAATTGATGTGCCTATCCATCCCGAAAGCACAGGATCTTCGGAGAAATACTCAAAGTTTCGTCCTGTCAGCGGATGTCTGTGAATATTTGCACCGGGACCTAAGATAACATCGATGCCATATTCTTTGGCCTCTTCCCCCATGGTCTCTCCAACTTTATGGACCAGGTCTTTATTCCAGGTAGACGATAGTACCGTCGCAATCGGAAATGCGGTACAATAATACGTGCGATCTTCTCCAGGTCGGGTGGGTTCTATTCTCAATCCGGCAGGACCGTCTGAGAGGTATACGGTAGGAAGGCCCAACCGTGGTGTAGGCACAATGGTACCGACAGCTCCAGGGATGCCCACTCCTTCATCATTCGCTCCCAGCGCTGAAGCAATTCCAGAGCCTTTTAATAGATGAACCTTTTCCTCCATCGTCATTTGCGATAAGACATCCTGAACTCTTATAGCAATATCTTCCCGATCATCTTCGTAGACATCCAATTTGCCATTGCCGTTTCGATCCAAAAACTCGTATCCATCCACGGTGAGTCTTTCAAAATCAAGCTTCTCTGTGTAATTCTTCTCGAAAGCAATGAAATTCTTATTTAAATAATTCCATCCGAAAAATCCCGCGATAGCAATTATAACGATCAGAACAAGTAGGGTGATCAACGTAATTTTAAGTATTTTCTTCATATCAACAGCATTTGTGTCATTTCGCCACAATTATAATTACTTTTTATTTTGTGTCAAAATGTCACAATTATTATTTTTGCGCTAATGGAAATAAATGAATTACTAGAAAACGGATCAGAGCGCTTTTTACCCAATCTTTCTCTGGATCATGTGATTATTGGCTATCAGGAGAATATGCTCAAATGTCTATTGCTAAAAATGGGTAAAAAATGGATGTTGCCGGGAGGGTATATCCGAAAAGAACAATCTGTCGAAGAAGCCGCTTTTGAGATTTTAAAAGAACGTACTGGCCTAACCAAACCTCATCTAAAATTCCTTTCTGTTTTTGGAAGTGCCGACCGAAAATTTGATAATGACTTTCGGGAGTTTTTCAAGACTACAGGACTTCCTTGGCGAGAAGACTACTTTATGCACCACCGCTTTGTAACCTTGGCCTATTATTCCCTGGTCGATATTGCAAAAACTCATCCTGTACCTGGAGCATTTGATGAAGCCATCGGCTGGCATAATTTTGACGAGTTACCAGCAATGTGGCTCGACCACAAAACCATCGCTCTTACCGCACGACAACGACTCAAAGATGACGTGAGGCATGAGCTGGTGACTTACAACCTTCTGCCCAACCATTTTACCATGCCGGAATTGCATTTGCTGCACCAAACGATTTTAGCGCAGAAATTGGATCGAAGTAGATTTCAGAAAAAGATGTTGGCAAGTGGCTTGTTTGAGCGTCTTCCTCAGCTTAAGAATGCTTCTCCGGGGAGGAATCCGTTTCAGTATCGGTTGGTTACAAAAAAATAGATAAGGTTACTTTATATCATTTCAATACGTGCTAGCTATTCTTAACTTCATTTTATAAGGACTTTCATGAAGTATTAAAACCAGCTGATTTCTAAAAAGATACCCAATTCACGATTTCAATCCAACATTGGATCAATCTTTTTAACGCATTTCAAAAGGGGTTGAATTTATTTGTAATAAGATCCAGGAATTCCAAAATTGATTTTCACTTGTAAAAAAGACATCCCCAAAAATTACAAAGATTTGTATCAAAATAAAGCTGCAAATGACCAAATTACAAATTGAGGTACACCATCTCTGTTTTGGAATAAATTGATTTCCCAAGATCTTTATTTTTTTATCTTTAAGAACCCATTTGATGATAATCGATTTATTCGCGGTGGCGCATTGGCGTCACACATACTAATTATTTTTTTGCAGACAGAAACCTGATAGATTCATCCGTATTGAGTTAATCAACGGATCAAATTAATTCTTTGACCTCATATTATAAAAAAGCGAAAAAGACATGACAACTTGGATACATTTCTTTTAAATCAAAACGTAAACGCTAAACTCCATTAAACATGAAAGAATATTACATTGCCAAGGGTAATGAAAAGCTTGGTGCATTTTCACTTGAAGAACTAAAGTCACAAACCATTTACTCCGACACGTTGATATGGAAAGAAGGTTGGGAAAATTGGAAGGAAGCTTCTGAGGTAGCTGAATTAGAAACTATAGTTCGAAACAGTCCTCCGCCTATTCCTCAAAAAAGCAAATACACGGAAGTCAGTCATTCAGCAGATAAGAATAGATACGACATATACGAAGATGAAATTAGAGATGAACATTACAATTATGATTACTCTGAAATTGAAGATATTGCCGGAGTTGACTACAAAAAAGCAATTTACATTACTGCCGCTTATATTGGAATAAATTTGTTTTTTAGAGAATATGCGGTACTTGGTTCTCTGGGAATTATTATTTCTACCGGCCTTGTTGTTGCTATTTGGTTCTATTTCAAAAAATACTTTGATGCTATGGAGGATTTTGGAACTTCAAGATGGCTGCAATGGATAATCGGTGCTTATGTCGTATTTGGTTTGGCAAATTTATATACTAATCTTACCCTATCATTTTACAGTGTCCCCGATATAATTGACCCCTATTCAGCGGAAAGAATGGCAAGAAACTCTACCCTTGCATATTACGGAATATTGGCCGCTATGTTCATCGTATTTATTTCTGGCTTCAAAATAATCTCGGTAAGCAATCGGCATCCCTTTCCATTGAAAAGAATAGCGGTAAGTACTATGATTTTAGGACCGGCTTATATGATTGTCAGTATTTTTGAGAATATGCCTCTAATTCATCAAATTACCTGGCTTTTTGGAGACGATGGTTTTGAATTGCCATTTTTCTTTTGTGCAGTATTCATGTTGCCTTATTTCTTTTTGCTCCAACATTTTTACAGAGCAGACAAATACGATGCAACACCAGACGACTATTAAAGTCTCTTTCCAAATGGGGTACTCGAGAACTAAATGACACATTTTAATTGTTTCCAAACTATTGGTCTGGCTTTGGTCTAAATGGCCTACCAATTCAAGTGGCAGATTAAAATAATTAAATTTACTCAAAACATGACGCAAGAACTGTATCAAAAGGCAATGAAATTCGCCGGAGAAAAACACTACACCCAAAAAGTCCCAGGAACAAATGCGAATTATCTATTGCATATCTCAAATGTGGCTATGGAAGTAATATATGCCTATGCACATAATAAGTCATTTGATATTGACTTTGCTGTCCAAGTTGCAATTCTGCATGATACAATCGAAGATACAAACACAGATTTCGAAGAAATAAAAGCTGAATTTAACGAACAAATTGCCCATGCAGTACAGGCACTGACCAAAGATGATAATCTTGAGACCAAGAAAAAAAAGATGCTGGACAGCCTCCAACGCATCAATAAATTACAAAAAGAAGTAGGCCTGGTCAAAATAGCAGATCGAATCACCAACCTACAGACACCACCCAGTCATTGGAGCAAAGAAAAAGTCCTCAACTATTGTGAAGAAGCCAAGCTGATTTTCAAACATCTAAATGATAAAAATGACTTTCTCCATGAGAGACTAAATAAGAAAATCGAAGAGTATGAATTAAATATCTCAAAGCTCTAATCCGGAATTTCAACTTAGAATTCAATTAGTTTCAAGCCGCGTAACAAGGATCAAAAGACAGAATTTGTAAAAAAAGCACCACCTAATCCCTTAAGCGATGCTTTTAAATGTCTTGATCGTCCCTCAATTGAATAAGACAATTATTCCTATTCGTTTATGAGGTTTATAAAGTTTATAATCTTGCTTCACTAAATTGTTCATAGTTCAGCTTGTCGAAAAACAACTATACTACAGAATAATTCAACAACTCGACAATTCAAAAACTCAATAACTGCCCAACTGAGCTACTCTGCCACTAAACAACTGAGCAACTAAAAAATTACATTCGTATAATCTTCTCCGTCAACACCTCACTTCCAACATTCACCTTCAAGAAATACACCCCTGCTGGCAAATTCGACCCATCAATACCATATCGCTTACCTTTCGGAGTCTTCGTTTCGGTAATGGCATTATTGAATACCTGACCATTCAAGCCAATCAAATGTGCTTTGCCCACTTCATACTCCGCTGGATACGTAAGATCAACCTGCGTCGAAGTGATAAATGGATTCAAATACGTCTTCATTGAAATTCCTTTTTCCAGTATTTCTTCTTTTGTACTTACGGTACCTTCAATATCCAAATTATCCATTATATACCCCCAGCTAAAAGAGAAGCCTTCGATATTCATTTCCCACTTGATATACACTTCATCACCTTCATCAAAATAGTCGGAAAGTATGATTTCTCGATCTCGGTACAAATCTGGTGTTGGTGGTTCTCCAAAGATGGCAAGGTCCTCCCACACTTCGTGCGCTTCGCTGCTATACTCTTCCAATCTGATCCAGGTCTTTCCCTTATCCTTTGTGGCTTCAATCACTATAGATTCTCTGAAGAATGACCCACCGGTAAATTCAACCGCAGCCTGTGTCAATGCAATCTCCTCAAAATTTATGGTGGTTCCGGAAGATGCAATGGTGATCGGCTTCTGTAAAATTGCCCGGAAAAGTGAACCTCCAAAATCGTGGACCGATTCCAACCCATTATTGTCAAAACCTTCAGGAGCACTTATGCTGAAATCAGGACTTCCATTGGTCACCATACCTACTGCGAAATCCTCTTTACCGTCATCAAAATTGTTCGTATAGTCTATCATTTGATCCTCCGCATCCACATCATAAAATAGCGATGTCAAAGATCTGGAAGATTCCTGTTCGCCTCTATAAGAAGTAATAGTTATTTCGGCGTCATAAATAATATCGCCGATGTCAAAGTCTTCCAAGTTAAGATTTATTTCTTCCTCACCAGGCTCTGTAATCTCACCAAAATCATACCTTCGGGTAAACACCTCTTCAGCTGTCTCCACGGTGACAGTCAAATGCCCCGAATCGCTCGGTGTCAGATGTTGAATAACGCCCGTTAGTTTTTTATCAAAACTATCTCCTTTAAATTTTGAAGACACCAAAAATGGAATTGGCGGTTCATACCCTTCCAATTCATCAACCGAAGTGGTCCAGATTCCTCTTCCGTGTGTAGCCACAACAATCTCATCGTTGATCACCATCATTTCCCAAATGGCAGTTGCTGGCAATTCATCATCTCGCATATTCCATGTCAGACCACCATCCAAAGATTCTATAATACCAATCTCTGTTCCGACCCAGATGATATCATTATCATACGGCATGACTAATAAACAAAAAGCAGCAACATCAGGAAACCCTCTACTGCTTGTACCGTCCGTTGTACCTTCAAATCCAGATATATCTTCCCATGTCTGCCCAAAGTCAGTTGTTCGTATAACCTTGGGTAGGCCAGCCGTACCTAAAATCGCGTAGGCCGTGGCTGCATCGGCAGGGTGTGTAGCTATTCCAGACACCTCACCTAAAACTTGTGGAGCATATGCTGAAGTGGCAGTAAATGTTTTACCACCATCCTGGCTCACACAAATCCGACTAAAATCAGTAACACCACTACCTGTCCAGGCAACATTTGGGTCAAATAATGAAATCTTTATGGGCATTCGAAGACCATTATAGACATATTCATTTGGCACAGAACTTAATATCCAATTCGTACCAAAATCCAACGATAGTGCAGGTCCCTCAGTAGTAGATATCATAACCATGTCCCCATCCTGCTTCGAATTGGCAACTGCAGTAACAAATGGTCCAAATCCTGGTGTTTGTAATCTGGACCAGGTTTCTCCTCCGTCGACGCTTCTAGACAAATTATTAAATTGAGAAGATTCTATAATTAAATCAGGATCATTGTAATTCCAGGCAGCTTCAAATCCATCGCCACTCGGTGCATGGGACCATCTGGATGCTGCATCCGGATTTTCCGGCGACACCCAACTTCCATTGTCCTGGGTTCCTCCTACATAACGATCCGCACCATTCATCTTATCAACACCATAAAAAGTGGATACATTAAAGCCATCCACCGTTTCCCATTCCCCTTCTTCCGGGTTAAATGCCTGTAGGAAGGTATCACCTGTTTGAGTAAACGTAGCTCCCATATCACGAGAAACGGCAACACCTCCATCATTGGTATTGATCATAATCGCCTCTTGGTTGACCTCATCCGTTACGTGGAAGTAGATGCCATGATGATCAACATGAACCCCTTTGGTGCTTGTTTCAAAACCTTCGCGACTGAAGCTGCTATAGCCATCTGAAATAACGGACAATTCTCCAATGGCTAACCCTGACCCCAGAGATACATCAACCGCTAAAATTGCGCTTTGTCCACCAACATAAACCTTGAGGGGATTGAATGGATCTACTGCAATTGCTTTATTCCAAAAACTTTGCCCACCGGAAAAATTACCAAAAAAGTCGTCATTCGTATTCGGAATAATCTCTTGAAAAGTAGCTCCCGCATCATCGGAAACAAATATCTTATCTTCCGCAAATGCCCCTGGCTCATTAATTGGAGTTGTGAAATAAACGTAGTTCGGATCGGTTGGAGAAATAGCGATCTCTATTCGTTCCGGTCTTGTAGAAGAATCTGCAAAAAGCCATACAAAATCCCAATTGTCTCCTCCATCCGTTGTTTTTAATACGCCTTCCTGGTTCAATCCGGCATACATCACATTGCTATCATCCGGACTCATAACCAAGTGTGGTATAATGTCGAAATGATTCAGCACTTCTTCCCACGTTTCTCCACCATCTTTTGACCGCATGATGTATCCCTCGGTGGTACCTACTGAATTATTATTGCGTGTAGCTGCTAAAACGATATTGGGATCTTCATGGTTTACAGCCAATCGCATGACATTGGCAAACGCTTCATTTTCTACCGTAGATTCTAAAACCGACCAAGTCTCACCACCATCAACGGATTTGAAAATGCCTGCTCCTGCAGCACTAAATAGGTTAAACCCCTCCCCTGATCCGGCATAGAGGACATTGGGGTCAGAGGTACAGCCCATGATCGCAGCTGTTCCCATATGAGGAATATCCGGAGTTTTAATCGTATAGGTTTGACCACCATCTTCCGTCTTCCATACCCCTCCTTGGGCTGATCCTACAAACCACGTATTGCCCGTTTCATCCCTTGGATCAATCCATAACGCTCTTGATCTTCCCGACACGTTACCCGGCCCTCTTTCTTCCCACATAAAGTCCCGGCTACCAGGATTATTGGCAGTCTTTTTGATTTTTTTGTATTCACGGGTTTGATAACCACTGCTGTAGGTATAGGGAGATCCTTCAGGTGATTGACGAATTAGGGAATGATATTGTGAAAATAGTTCTGCTCCTGTAAATCCTTCCACCTCTAAAGGATCGCTAATTTCATGTATTTTAGGAGTGTGTTTATCGCGATTCATAAAAAAGATACCTCCCACGATCAGGACGGTAAATAATAGCAAGAATTTTTTCATTAAATAATTGATTTTTTGATTGACAATATTGCTTGGTCGTAAACAACTGTATTTCGACATACGAAAGATAAAATAAAAAAGCCAAACCCCTTGAGAAAAGCCTTTAAAGTGTCATTACCGTTAATATTCTGCAACTTATTTTCATAATTAGAATAGGAATATCTCATAATGGTTCATTTATTAAGAAAACAGCTTCTTAGATGATTTGAGCGTAAGAAGTGATTTAAAACTGCACAGAGATAATCTTCTTTGGGCAAAGCAACCCGAAATATCTTCCATGGAAGGATCGCCATAGCCTGTCAATTTCCATTTAAATGAATCGTATTTAAAAAAGGATTGAATGGTAATCCAAAGCATGAATAGACCGACAAATCGTAAAATGTACAAGGTAAATCAGACGTCAGATCATGCACGCTTTTTTCATGGATTTATCGAGATCGAATTACACCATTAGATCGATGAATAAATCTATCTTTTTCACCATTTTCGTCAATATTCTACCCAGCTAAATGTCATCCTAAATTTTGATTTTAACATAACTATTCTAAATTTAGTGTGAATAAGGGAAATGAAGACCTGCTGTGTACTTATTTATCAAATTACATGGTTATTATTCGAAATAATAGATTATAATATAGCGATATATCAACATGACTTTTGGAGAGCGAATAAAAGAATACATTGATTACAAAAGATTAAGCGTTCGTGCTTTTGAACAAAAAAGTGACCTTAAAAATGGGGCCATCTATCGTGTAATTAATAATGGCACCACACTTAATGGAGCCAGCATTACTTCTCTTGGTAAAGTCTGGAAAGATCTTGATCTAAATTGGTTGATGACAGGTGAAGGAGTTATGCTCAAAGATCCCAAAACAGTAAACGAGCCTGCCAACTCCTACGGTAAATCACAAATTGAATCCAATGAAATAAATTGGTGTCAGGATGCTTTGAAAAGAGCTGATGACCAAATCGCACTTCAACGTGATATGATCGAGACGCTTAAAAGCATCATCGAAAATCAGAAGAAGACAGCTAGAGACAAAGGGATTGATTTGTAATCCACATAGCCCCTTACCATCCGTGGTCATTATTCACCCTTAAGTGTGACTTCTACATTCCTCAAAGTATTTATTTTTGATTTACATCAAGATGAATTGACAGTTTTATAGTAAAGCAACTACTTACCATGAATAGAAGCGTTGTATTCTTTTTGTTCTTCACTATTCCGTGCTTCTCTCAGCAAGAAGTGGCCGACTTTTATAATTATAAAGATTCCATTATCAAAATTGAAAGACAGATAGACGCAACCGATGATTTAAAAATAAAGGCGGAAAAATTGATTCGATTATCTTTTTACTATCTGGATGGAGAGATAGCTATGAAAAAGATAGACTTGGCCTCTGAATATGCGAAACAAATAAAAGACACCTTACTAATTTTGGAAGCCGGCCTCACCAAAGCCGGTCATTACCAATATATGGATGAATATGAAAAAAGCAGCGTTCTTTATGATTCAATCATGCCGACTTATGAGAAATTTGCCGATGAAGTCACTTTTTATAAAGCCGTATATCAATATGCTAAATTGCTCTTTTCGACAGGGCGGTATTTCGATGCCTTGGATTCAAGTTTGAAGGCATATGATTATTTTTCAAACAAAGAAGGTGAAGAGACATATTCAGGTCTACTTTCTGCTGTTATTGCCAGGGTTTATCGAAAGCTAGGTCGTACTCAAGAAGCAATCCGTCAATACGAAAAATCATTGGAATGGTGCACCAGGGTCAATCACGAAAATTGCATTGGCTCTGCTTACAACAATCTGGCTACTTTATACCTCGAATTGGACGAAATCGAAAAAGCTGTTTCCACCAATTCCAAGGCGGACAACTTTATTAAGCAATTGCCCGTCTTGCATTGGCACTATAGTCATATCAACTTGACCTGGGGTAAAATATACCTGGCTAAAAATCAACCAGACAAGGCCATAGAGGTGCTTGAAGGATATATAGAAAAGATCAAAATCAATAATGTACCTCGTGATCTTGCCAGTTACAACTATCAATTGGCCAGAGCATATTTGAGCAAAAAAGATCTGTTCAATGCCATGGAATACAATTCAGAAGCACTTGCTATTGCTAATAAAATTGAGGACAAATCACTTCTTCAATCCATACACAAAACCAATTCTCTCCTATTCGAAAAACTGGGAAGACCAAAAAAGGCACTCGAATCATTGAGAAATCATAACGCCATACGCGAATCAATTCTATCCACTGAAAAAATCTCACAAATCAACGAATTAGACTCGCGGTACAAGGCGGCTTTAACCGAAAATAAACTTACCAAACTGGAAAAAGAAAATGCTGTAAAAGCGCTCCAATTACAAAAGAGTAATCAAAAGAAAATCCTTTGGATCGGGAGTATTATCGCATTACTTTTTGGGCTTTTGGGTTTAATTTATTTCTTGCGTCGACAATCCAGGATGAATGCTATTTTAGAAGAAAAAAACTTGATTATCGGTAAAAGTCTTCAGGATAAGGACATTCTACTAAGAGAGATTCACCATCGGGTCAAAAATAATCTTCAAGTCGTATCCAGTCTCCTAAATCTTCAATCTAATTATATATCGGATAATA
Organism: Bacteroidota bacterium; assembly: GCA_039194925.1. Lineage (GTDB taxonomy): Bacteria > Bacteroidota > Bacteroidia > Chitinophagales > Saprospiraceae > CAJXUU01. Next base: position 13,974 of record JBCCVV010000053.1, on the reverse strand, counting down.
TAGCACTGGAAGCAATCACAGAGGGCAAAAATCGAGTAAGCTCTATGGCCCTGATCCATCAAAATCTTTATCGGGAGAATAACCTTACAAGCATTAATTGCAAAGAATATTTCAGTGACCTGATTGAGAATCTTTTTGATTCCTATAACATTGATGAAGACAATATCCAATTGTTTAAAAACATAGAAAACCTGGATATTGATGTGGACACCATGATCCCTCTAGGTCTTATTGTGAATGAATTGGTCACAAATTCTTTAAAACATGCGTTTGGCAACAATTCCGAACAAGGTCGGATCGAAGTAGTATTGAAAGAAGAGCGCAACGAACTCATATTATCTATTGCTGACAATGGAATTGGAATGTCAAAGGATCAGTTCTTGAATTCCGATAGTTTTGGAAACAAAATGATAATGGCATTCAAGCAAAAATTAGGAGCAGTAATCAATATAAAAAATGACAACGGAACAAAAGTTTCGATGCGGATTAAAAATTATAAACTTGCAGCGGCATAATTATGGCTAAGATCATCTCCCTAAATAAAAATCGCTTAAACCAAAAAAATAAAGTATACTGTGAAGATTTCAGTCTTTTACAAGAAAGTGCAAAAGAGATGGAGACAGTATTGCAAATGATTGAACAATCCTTAGAAAATTCGGCAAAGCATGGGACAAAAAATACTGATCGTTGAGGATGAACCTATCATTGCAGAAGACCTTTCTGCCATAGTTCAGAAAGCGGGATATGAAGTAGTGGGAATTGCCAACAATGGGACTCAGGCACTGGACTTGCTGCATACGAGAAATCCAGACATTGCACTTCTGGATATCGCACTGGAAACCGGAATTTCAGGATTAGATATTGCTAAAACCATTAACGAAAAATACTATATTCCTTTCATTTTTATCACATCCTTTTCTGATAAACATACCCTTGAAAAAGCAAAAGGAGAGTATCCCGATGGATATATAGTTAAGCCCTTCAAACGAAAAGATATCCTGGCAAATTTGGAAATTGCTTTGCATCGCAGTCAAAAAAAGCAACAGTCCCCTTATCGGTCTTTAGCAGAATTAAATGCGATTGCAAATCAAAACATCTCACCGAAAGAATATGAAATCCTGGTCGATCTTATCAAAGGAAGATCAAATCAAGACCTATGCGACTTACATTTTATCAGCATGAATACGGTTAAGACTCACCTAAAGCGTATCTTCTCTAAATTAGATATTCGAACCCGGGTTCAGGCCATGGCCATTATGATACGTACGAATCAATAGATATAAATAACTATCACAAAAGGGAATGGAGGTAGCAAAAATTAATAAGTAACTATACACACAGAACAATACTTCAAATAAAAAAGCCTTTTGGGCTAGAAATGAGATGGAAATTCATTTTGGCGGCATTTTTGGTCAAAATGATGACAAAATATATCATGAAGATAGGTTTCAACATATGGCTGTGTAGTTACATTAATAATTACTCTATTAGATAGACATAGCAACTCGCCTTACTTGCGACCACTAAAACCAACCAGCTAGCCAACTCCACGATAGCCTCCGAACAACGTTATTCCCAATTGCATACTAAAATAATTGATAAATACAGGATCAAACGTATGATTGTACTCAGCGGTTAACCGAACATGACCTAATTCAACCCCCACTCTTGGGCTCAAAACCACTGAATTGCCCTCTCCAAATGGCGGCTGATTATCAAACTCAAACCTGGAGCCACGAAAATAACCAAATCCAAATCCCACAAATGGTCTTATTTTCGGCCTGAAATTATAATAATAGTCGCCCATAAAAGCAATGGACCCTGCCGTACCCACTTGGGTACTAGATGTTTTTCGATCGAGACGATGAACAGCCAATTCACATCGCAGGCTCAAGGAAAAATCATCCAAATAATTGAACCTAGGTTCCGAACTTACTACAACCCCATTTCCCACTCCGTCAAAACTTACCGGACTAACTGATCCTAACCGAACCACGTCCCACTCAAAATGAGTATAGGACTCTGCTTGGGCCAATGCATGATTTTCTAAAATAAATGAAAATAGAATTAGCAGCAGCGGGGTCTTCATGATGCAATTTTTGAAAGGTTCACAACCTAAAAACTCAAAACCATCTTCATTTAGTGTGTCTTAACTTTCAAATGTGAAGTATACGTAAAAGATCATAATCCCATTAATTTATAATTCAAGTAAAATCAAAAGTTGACATAAAAAAGATCGTCTGCATGCACAAACGATCTCTTTCTTTTTTCAGGTAATATCAAAAATTATCCATCATATCCGCCAAAAAGCGTTATTCCCAGGTTAATACCAAGATAATTTGGCACAGCATCGTCAAAAGCCAAATTGTATTCAGCGGACAGTCTCAAATGACCAAATTCGTATCCTACTCTTGGAATAATACCAATTGCAGAACCGGCATCCCCTACTGTTTCTCCATTCACCTCAAGCGAAGCCCCGCTGAATGATCCAATACCAAATCCTGCAAACGCTCTTTTCGAAGATTCCGTATTAAAATAATAATCTCCAATTAAAGCAACGGATCCCGCTGCACCAAGATCAAAATTGCTTCCTAAATCATCCGCAGCACCATAAAGAGCGATCTCCCATCTTACCCCAACTGAAATATTATCCTTAAGATTATACCTGGGTTCAGAACCCATAGAAAATCCGGAAGATACTCCATCCACCCCGGATGGCATTACATAACCGAAACGAATAATATCCCATTCAAAATCAGTATACGATTCAGCTTGAGCATTTAGATTTGAGCATAGGAATAGCACAGCAAGTGCCGTAAAAAATAGGTTTTTCATAATAAACTATATTAATTAAATTGGTTAAAAAATTGGTTCAACTAAATGTAATTGACACTCAAATATAGCCAATTATATCATAAATCAAAATATGAATTTCCATTTGATGCATTTACCATAATACATTCGAATGATACCCACCAATACCAATCGTGTTTGCAGGACATTGTCCGGTAAGTGGCAACTCACCAAATAAAGGACCCATGCTTTACGTTGAAACTATGCAAGGTACCATCTCCGTTTGCTGCTTGAAAAGTATTAATTCGGCTCAAAAAACAATTGTGCCCCTGACTTTACTATAAGCTCACCTTCGGCCAGATTTAAAAATGCATTAGAAGCTGAATTTTTCACAAAGATTTGCCCAAAATTTTGAATTAGATTATAGTTTTCAACGAAACAATTTACGCGTGTAGTCAATTCAGCACCATTATTTACTCTGATTTTCTTGCAATTGTAGTCTCCATTATTAAAATGATATCCTATGCGCAAAACACCAGCATTGACTGCCGGAAAATTGGGTACACTGGCAGGAATAATAACAGGATTACAATTAGTCGGTATCGTTCCATTTTCCCAATTTCCAGAGACATTCCAACCCGTACCAATAGCACCAGTCCAATAAACCGTGTGGCCAATTTTGGTAATCGCAAAACCGTCCGCTTTGCCTCCTTTGGAAAAAATACTTTCATAGTCCGCGACAACGCTCTTTGCATACCCATCCCCGATGCCGCCAAGTGAGAAATTTAAAATTTCATTTTCTTTCGTTGCCAATGTATAGCCATCCCCTATTCCACCCAAACAAAAAGCGTTGAAACCATTGATATGTAAAGATTGCGAATAACCATCTCCAAATCCCCCCAAACAATATGAGTTATTTTCATTAAACAAGGATGAGGAAGAGTACCCAGAACCAAAACCACCTGCACTGTGAGCCAGGTATTCGTCTTCCTGTGTATCCGATGCATAACCGTCTCCAAATCCGCCACGAAAAGGATCGTCTTGTCCATGCAGGGGAAGGAGCATCAAATATGCTAAACAAAAAATAGCAAGTTTCAACCTGGTCATGTCTCTAGGTTTTCTAGTATCCACCACGTCCACCATAAAATGCAGATCGTGCCATATAGGGTAAGCTATTTTCGGGTCTATGCGATACCGTTTGTGCATCACCTGTGATATATCCCCCTTTTTCCACTACAAAGCTGGGCCAGTTTTCATCGTGCGTACCATCCGAATTGATAGTACCATCACCTACAGTTGTCAGTCCAAAGGCAGAAGAATTTCGCAATGCTATGACTAATTCTGCCACATTGCCTGACAACTCCATAATACCGAAGGCACTGGATCCAGAAGTAATTCTATTGGTTGTTGATGTAGCTGGGGCCCCCACGCGCATGGGAAATTGCGATGTTTTTAATGGGCCAATTGCTGGAGCATTAGATAAAACTTCCTCAGGTGTTCCAGCTGTAGAGGCAGCAATATTGACTACAGCAGTTTCAAATCCGGAAGTCCCCCATGCAAATTCATTGGGAACCGCATTATAGGAACCACGACACACATGCTCGTACTGCAATTCATTTAATGGACTTAGACCCGCCCAATCCAGATACGCAAACAAATCTTGTCCGGAAATATAGTTCACCGCAATATTTTGCCCATCGTCGTTTTCATTTGGAACTCCATTGCCATTCAAATCACAATAAAAGGTAACTGGTCCGCCATTGGGCAAGGTCGCATCGCAACGCACGCCATTTCTAGTAAACCCAGCCACTGTTGAGGTATTTGTCATCACATAAGGATTATCCACCGTAGTCCCAGACACATCCGCAGCCACTCGATTATTCTGCGCTGTACGATTGAGACAATTCAGAAATTCCACATATTGCTGTTGCGTGATTTCGTATTTCATAATGTTATTTGGCGCTCTCAGAATATTAGAATTCACAGTGGCGACAGGAATCCCATCCGGATGTGTAGTATTAATGTCATCCGGACCGTTACCTACTGTCGCACTGACAAAGCTTTGCTCCCAGAAAAATGCTTGAGTAGTATCATCTCCTTTATGCCAACGATTCAATGATACTCCATCTCCTAAATAATAGTCATTGCCTACCGATGAAATTGTTACCATCTCAATAGCAAAAACCTTAAAGCTAGGATGAAAAAAGTCAATATCATTTGAAAGCTGTGCCGTGCAATTGGCACTTTCCGTTCCAGATGCAAATAAAGAACTATGATACGCTCTCATGCCCAACCTTTTACCGTCGATTAGCGGAGAGTTGGATGCAACACCAAACAGCATTGAAGCCGAATCATCGCTATGCCCACTAGGTTCAAACAGTACCCTTTCCCAACTGCTGCCGTTGCTGTTCTTGTATTTTACAAAGATGTAAACATGATCACTCCAATCGGAACTTATGTAAAAGCCATTTTCCCAACTCACATCAAAATTTAGCGTGTTGTTATCTTCATCATACGTAACATTAGAAATCTGGACGTTATTTGCGATGACCTGATGGGTGCATGAACTAAAAAACAAGAGGCAAAGCGCTCTGAAAAACTTTGGATAAATCATCTTTTGCAATTTTAATTATCGCAAATAAAATGACTCTGCTTTTTGACAATGTCACTCTCAAGGGTGAATCTTTTTTAATGGAAAATTCAAGATTGAAAATGGAAAATTGAAACTAAATCATTTTCAACTTTCAATCTTCCATTCTCCATTATTTAAATCATATCAGATGGCCGCACCCAAGCATCAAATTCTTTCTCTGTAAGGTATTTTAGTTTTAAGGCAGCTTCTTTTAAAGTGGTTCCTTCTTTGTAGGCCTTTTTGGCGATTTCAGAAGCTTTATCATACCCAATCCTCGTATTCAAAGCGGTAACCAGCATAAGAGAATTATTAAGATTCTGAGTGATTCTCTGTTGATTCGGTTCTATTCCGACAGCACAATTGTCATTGAAACTCACACAAGCATCCCCAATCAATCGAGCGGACATTAAGAAATTATAAATCATCATTGGTTTGAATACATTCAACTCAAAATGACCTGTCATTCCACCAATATTGATTGCTACATCGTTGCCGGCAACCTGAGCCATGGCCATTGTAAGTGCTTCTGCTTGGGTTGGATTTACTTTTCCAGGCATGATAGAAGAACCGGGTTCATTCGCAGGAATTATGATCTCACCTATTCCACATCTTGGCCCGGAGGCCAACATTCGAATATCATTTCCAATCTTCATTAATGAAACCGCTGCTGTTTTCAGAGCACCATGTGCCTCGACAATGGCGTCGTGCGCCGCCAGGCCTTCAAATTTATTCTTACCCGTTACAAATGGCAATCCAGTCATTTCTGCTATGTGTTTGGCCACAAGCTTGTCATACCCTTTTGGTGTATTCAGACCAGTACCCACTGCCGTACCTCCTAGTGCTAATTCCGACAAATGCTTTAAGGTATTTTTAATTGCAACAATTGCATGATCCAATTGTGAAACATACCCACTCAACTCCTGACCTAATGTAAGTGGAGTAGCATCCATAAAATGTGTTCTTCCTATTTTCACCACCTTCATAAAAGCCTTGGACTTTGCTTTTAGCGTATCCCTTAATTTCTCTATTCCAGGGATAGTAATTTCAACTAAAGCTTTATACGCCGCAATGTGCATTGCAGTAGGGAATGTATCATTACTCGACTGCGATTTATTCACATCGTCGTTTGGATGCAAGTATTTGTCCTTATCTGTCAATTCGCCTCCTTTCAACACATGACCCCGATTGGCAATCACCTCATTTACGTTCATATTGGATTGTGTTCCCGAACCCGTTTGCCATACGACCAAAGGAAACTGATCGTCCAACTTTCCAGCTAAAATTTCTTTACACACTCTGGCAATAAGTTTGGCCTTTGCTTTGGGCAACACTCCCAACTCTGCATTGGTAGCCGCAGCTGCCGATTTTAATATTGCAAACGCCTCAATGACTTCTTTAGGCATTCGTTGTCCTCCAATCTTAAAATTCTGCGTAGATCGTTGCGTTTGAGCTGCCCAGTACTTATCTGCAGGCACCTGAATTATGCCTATGCTATCTTTTTCTTTTCTTGTTTTCGCCATCGGTGGTTTTCAATTTTTTATTTGTGCAAAAGTAAAAAAAGGGAGGAAATCACTTTTCATGATTCCATCCCTATTCTTATTCCTTTTATTATTAATTTATTCGGTTCATTATAAATTTAACCCCATCTTTTCGATTGAGTTTTGAAGAAACCCTACTTTTTGTTGCATACGTTTAATTCCTGCGAGTTCTAAACGTTACTTCCCGAATTCCCTTAGCAAATCGGATTGAAATCGCTCTATTATTGCACGCTCTTCTTCGACAACACCATAACTTGATGCTGCCACCTTTTCCAATACATCCAACATCAGTGCATATTCCTTATTGGGTCCTATATCCACACATGCATGATACACTTTCAGATACGTATCTTCCAGATTATTTTCTTTGTTCATTTCATAATTAAAGGACCATTCTATTTCTTTGGCCCAACTATGGCTGTGAAGCAGACTTTTTAAAGTTTCAATTTCTTCTTGCTGTACTTTCCCGTCCGATTTAGCCAAGACGTAAAGTAATTCACCAAATGCATCATACAATCTATAATTGTCCTCTTTCATATTTTATCATATTGTTTTTCATCAAAATAAAACGTTCATTCTATTCCCTAAGAAATCTTCGATTCACACGATCAGAAATTCGACTTAATATTTCATAAGGAATAGTTACGGCAGCCGTAGCAAGTTCTTCTATCGTTTTTGCATCATCAAAAATAACCACCGGATCACCAACTTTCACTTCTGGAATATCCGTCAAATCAACGATTGTTAAGTCCATGCAAACATTACCCAATATATTGGCCGGTTTGCCGTGCACAGTATATGCAAATCTACCATTTCCCAAATTTCTCATGACTCCATCTGCATAACCAATATTTACAATCCCAATGATCGAGTCCCTTTGTAGAATAGTCTTTCGATTATAGCCTATACTCTCTCCCTTCTTTACCTTTTTCACCTGTATCAAAGATGCATATAAACTATGTACTTTACGCAAATTAGGCTGAATCGCAGGATTCTTATCAATACCGTACATTCCTATCCCCAGCCGTACATAATCGTATTGATGCTCTTTAAATCTTGAAATGCCTCCCGAATTTAAAATATGACGTTTAGGTTTCTGATTTATCAACCCACAAATAACTTCATACATCGACTGAAACTGATCAAATTGACGCAGGGTATACTGATCATCACTTTCATCTTCGCTGCTGGACAAATGACTAAAAATTGTGGCTACTTTGACCTTTGGTGCATTGACCAGTAAAGTGGTTAATCGATTTAGCTCACCCACCAAAAATCCGAGCCGATGCATACCTGTATCCAGTTTTACGTGAATTGTGATTTCGGTATTATTATGCAAGGTATATCGTATAATTTCAGCTAATTGCTCAAATGTATACACTTCTGGCTCCAATCGATATCGGACAATATCCGGCAAAGAGGTGAGATCAGGATTAAAAACCATAATATCTGTTGATATACCCGCTTTTCGAAGGCGTATACCTTCATCTGCGAAAGCCACAGCAAAATAATCAACACCATTTCGTTCCAACAATTGAGCGACTTCAGCGGACCCGCTTCCATAAGCAGAAGCTTTTACGACTGCGATGACTCCTGCATTTTCTTTGAGAAATCGCTTATAGATTCGTAGATTTTGTTCTAACGCTGTTAGATTGATGTGTAAAGCGGCACTGTGCCCTTTCGCCGATAACCGATCACTTATATCTTCCAAACCAAAATGTCGAGCTCCCTTTATGAGAATTGCTTTATGCGCTATTACCAGACCATAGAGATTATCAAGAAAATCTTTCTTGGAGGTATAAAATTCGACTGTAATAGAATTTGTATCAACTTCAAATCGATTTTCAGATATATAGACTAATTGGGAAAATCCATATTGTGCAAGATGTTTTATTATTTCTTGAAAAACAGCTTCTTCATCCTTCCCGGATTGTTCAAAAGCACTTAAAATGGCAATTTTTTCTCGTTGCCCAGCTTGTTGTCTTACAAAATCCAAGGCGACTTGCAGGGAATCCAAATCCGCACTATAGGCATCATTGACTAGAATGCTTTGATCAAGTCCAGAGGTTAACTCGAGTCTCATGTGTAAACCAGAGATACGATTTACTCTTTGCTTTATCTCAATGAGTGACAATCCTAGAAAACACATCATGGCAATGCAATGCATACAGTTTTCAAAAGAAGCCTGATCCGAATAGCGAAGATTTAGAGTTTCTACCTGGCTTTTAAATTGAATTGTGATCTGACGATTGCCTCGCTCTAACGAAGAATGCATAACTCGTACATCTGCAGCATCTGAATTGCCCCAAGTAAAAAGCACTTTATCCGAATAATTGGATGCAATAAATTCATGAATCAGTTGATCTTCCTGTCGATAGATCAAAGTTTTAGCATTTCGAAAAAGAATCATTTTTTCATTCAACTTTTCCTGTCTTGATTCAAAACCTTCGTCATGTGCACTGCCAATATTGGTTATCAAACCAATTTCCGGTTCCAACATCTGAAGATGCTTTTCCATTTCTCCCTTTCTGGATATTCCCGCTTCGAAAACCCCAAGCTGATGTTCTTCTTTTATACCCAAGAGCGACAATGCCATTCCAATCTGAGAATTATAACTCTTGGGACTTTTTACGGTATTGAAAACATCGTGTAACATTTGATACAACCACTCTTTTATAATGGTCTTTCCATTGCTCCCTGTAATTCCAATTCTTCTAAGTTGAAGAAATAATTTTCTATGGTGGGTTGCTATTTTTTGCAGGGCGCCAAGTACATCATCGACCACAAAGAAATTAGCTTCTGAAATCTTAGTTGAGCAATCGGATTGTTGGATCACAAAATTTCGAACGCCTTGGTCAAAGGCATTTATAATGAAATCATGGCCGTCACGCATTCCTCCCGGCAGCGCAAAAAACAAGGTTCTTGCCGGCCTAATAATTGTTCGAGTATCTATGGAAATTTCGGTTAAAAGATGATCGGTGGAAGTTTCAACTTCTGAAAGCCCCAACAATCGCCCGATCTCTTTTGATGTATATTCCACTCAATTTTTTAATTCAAAATTCGCAATTCGTTATTTTCAATTCACAACTCGATTAATTTAGGTCAAACCCAATATCCTTTCGATAATTCTTCTTTTCGAAGTCAATTTTCTCGGCATTTTTCATGGAAAGCGCAATGGCCTCATCTTTAGAATTACCATATGAACTTATTGCCATGACACGTCCACCATTCGTGACAACATCACCCCCCTGTATCTTCGTTCCTGCATGAAAGACGATGCTATCCGATACATTTTCGATACCGTTTATCTTTTTCCCTTTTTCATAGGCTTCCGGGTATCCTCCAGACACGAGCATTACCGTAGTACATGATCTAGGATCCGAATCCAATGCAAGCGAATCAAACGTATCCGTTCCCAGCGCATTCAAAACGGGAAGCAAATCCGATTGAATTCTTGGCATCACGACTTCGGTCTCCGGATCACCCATTCTACAATTGTATTCTATCACTTTTGGCTCACCATCCACACTTATAAGTCCTAAAAAAATAAACCCTGTGTATTCTATTTCTCTTTTTTGCAATCCGGAAATCGTTGGTTTGATAATTCTTTCTTCCACTTTTTGCATCATGGTATCATCTACAAACGAGACTGGTGATACCGCTCCCATTCCACCTGTATTCAATCCCGTATCTCCCTCTCCGATCCTTTTGTAATCTTTAGCAACCGGCAACACCTTATATCTTTTTCCATCCGTCAATACAAATACAGAAAACTCAATGCCATCCAAAAATTCTTCGACTACCACAGTAGAAGATGCGTTACCAAATTTGCCTCCCAACATGGCCTTCAATTCTTTCTCTGCCTCTTCCAAATCTTCAATAATTAAAACGCCTTTGCCCGCAGCAAGTCCGTCTGCTTTCAAAACATAGGGCCCTTTAGCAGCTTGGAGATGGGCTATACCATCCTCTATAGTATCTGATGAAAATTCACCATACGCTGCAGTTGGAATATTATTCTCCAGCATAAATACTTTGGCATACGCCTTACTTCCCTCCAATTTAGACCCCTCCCGGGATGGACCGATAAACCTTATGTCCTTTAATTTTTCATGGTTTTTGAAATAGTCATAAATGCCCGCGACTAAAGGAGCTTCCGGCCCCACAACAATTAAATCAATTCCATTATCAAGCGCAAACTGCCCAACCTCTTCAAAATTCAGAATATCAAGTTTTATATTGCTACCGACGGCGGCTGTACCTGCATTTCCAGGAGCGATATACTGTGACGTCAAAAATGGACTTTGCGCAATTTTCCAGCTTAGGGCGTGCTCTCTACCTCCAGAACCAAGGATTAATACGTTCATAATTACATTCTATATTAGAGGCGGCAAAGATAGAACAATAAGTTTCCAAATCATTCAAACACATAAGATAGTTCTTTTATACAATGAAGATCAAGAACACTTTTATTCATTACGTGAGATGCAGTTCGTTTTTTGGCCGATCCAAATGTCAACCAGACCAACGTGGAGGGTTAGACCACTTACCTATCCAGCAATTTTAATCATGCATAGAAATCGACCTTCACACAGAAATATACTGATTTTTCAAATCGAAATTTTGAAATGCCACTCATTAAGTCATAAAACTGGTAAATACAATAATTTTTATACTTTCACGTATTCTTAACCACCAAAAAACTACCCTCAATGGCAGCTACAAATGCATCCACTTCACCCACTCCAATGATCTCAAAAAACAAACCTGTAGATTGGCTTTTCATCTTCAAATTTAATGCTGCTGATTTTCCGGAATGCAAAGGAAACAGACCCGATCCCGGGATCTTTGGTGGAAAACAAAAGGACTACAAAGGTAGATATAGCCTTCAATACGTATATGCCAGCAGTGACAACCCGAAATTGAAAAAAGGTAATAATTGTTTAGGAAATTCGCTGTCAGATCCATTGGGAGCAACATTTGCACAAATTTATTTTGGTGATTATTATTATGTGCTTTGGAATGACCAATTTTATGGCAAACCTATCGATACTAAAGGCGGACCATGGGGCCATTCGAAAGGAGCTATAGCATGGAATGATCAAGGAGAAGGGATGGTATTGCAAGTTTCTACACCTTCCTGGCCAGGATCTGGGAATGAAAAGTACCCTCGTCCGGGAAAGAAAAACGCCAAAGGTAAAATTGTGGGTACCGACGAAAACACCTTGGGCACAATGAAAGACGACGACATCGAAGTGAGTCAGCATTTTTTTGCTACCAAACTGAATAAGTCGGATGTCATTAAAGTCCTAAAAGGTCTCCAGAATGCCAGTGTGGTTACCAATACTTCCAAACCATCAATTGTAAATAATGGAGGTCCTGCAGACATTCAGGCTATTGTAAAAACACTCGGCAAAAAGTCTCCAAGTAAAGAATGTACTTTGGTTAAATTATCCAACGGCATGCAATTCATTTCAAAACCATACCATTATGCAGTTCCTCCCTGGCAGTTGGTTTCTGCAAAATTAGGCGGCATACCACTTCGGGTTGCAAGTTGGTGGGCAAGCCCAGAAATATATTCTACGGTGAAAGGAGAACATATTTCTTGTTGGAATTCAAACTTAGGAATACCGGGAGCGGTAGAAATTGCAACCAGTGGAACATGGGGCAAACAATCTCTTGGCCTAAAAGGTGGAACGGGTAAAAATTACAACCATGCCAAACTTGGCGTATCCACAAATCCAAAGAAACCATTATGCATTTTTGGAGATATGAACCAACAAGGGGCACTCAATCCCAATTCAGATTATATTGGTCAGCAATGTACAAGTAGCCAAAATGGAAGAGGCGGCACCTTTTATGTTATGCAGGACGAAACATTATTTGCCAGCATGACCGATCTGCTCAAAGGAGAAAGTGCACCCACGGTAGGCCCTCCACCACGCCCAAAGAGAAAGTAACGGTTAAAAAATACAATTAAGAGTTAAAGTAAAACCCTCAATAGCTTCGTCGTTTAAACAATAGGTGAAGTATTTAGGATACCGCAGTGACCAATTCAATCTTTAAAGATTGAAGACCTTTAAGCAATAAAAAAGCATAGGACACAAAGAAACAGACCCCACCCGTAAGGGAGGAGCCCGTTTTCAAAGCGAAAAACCAAATACTTATTCTTACATAGCTATATTATTCAGCACTTGCAACTGGGAGCCACTTATCGTAAAACAAACTTGAAACTTACTTAATTATTTATGCTAAATTCATCATATTTCTAATCAAAATCTTGTTTGGTTTTCGTGCACTAAAGTGAATCAGATTCTCTCGCTTCAATTCACCTAATACCCGTGCCACAGTCTGACGGCTGGTATCGGTCAAATAAGCAATTTCCTTGTGCGACATTCCGTGATTGATCAAGATTTCTTCCATGCCGATCTTGATGCCACGAAGTTGGCCAGTTTTTAGAATGAAGTCCACAATTCTTTTTTTAGCTTTCTTGAAAACGAAAGACTGCATTCTTTCCTGTAGTAATTGTAAACGATGCAAAACTACGCCCATGATGTCGTTGGCAAACGTACCGTTTTCTTCGACCATGGTTCTAAAAACATCTTTAGGTATCCTAATAACTGAGGTATCCGTCATTGTTTTGGCAAATTCTTTTCTGGAACTGTCGTCAACGAAGACATTTTCTCCAAATATTGAATTTTCGTACACTATATCTTTAATTAGTATTTTACCGCAAGAAGCATTAATACCTAATTTCACACTGCCTTTTTGCACCAGATAGACATACAAACTTTCGTCACCCGGCTCGTATATATTTTTGTTTTTTTCGATTCTCTTTAACGTGGCAGACTTAGTCATTTCCTCTAATTCTTTCTGTGAAAGAGATTTCAAAATATCGTATTCGCGTAGCATAAGAAAAATTGATGAGTTGATCATAATGTCTAAGTATTTTAAGTGTATTCGCTTTTTCTGTCTTTAAGATGTTTGACAAAACGAATCCCCCTACTTTTGGAG
>JBCCVV010000052.1:0-32155 GCA_039194925.1 Bacteroidota bacterium | reverse complement strand
CAAATTCCTTTTCAGTCGTTTATCTATATAATGCAGAATTAATCGAAAATGTGACAAGACATAAGCTAAAATTTCTATAATTTGTTCAAGAAGACAATTAAAATGTGTTGATTCAAAAGACAATCAACTACTTAAAGCACTGATAATATGGCATTTAAGTCATCCTATTCCAAAACAAGAATTTATTATCATGTTTTAAAAATTTTGAATGTCTTGTAAATTATATATTTGCAAAAAATAGATATTTTGATCAAAGCATCCAATATTCATAAATCTTACGGTGATCTTCATGTGTTGAAAGGAATCGACCTAACGGTAGAAAAAGGTGAAATAATCAGCATTGTGGGGAAGTCGGGAGCGGGAAAAAGTACGCTCTTGCATATTCTGGGAACTCTAGATCTTACAGATCAGGGAAATATTGAGTTGAATAATACCAATGTTTCAGATCTATCCCAGAAAGAATTAGCGCGGTTTAGAAACAAAAACATCGGCTTCATTTTCCAATTTCATCATTTGCTTAATGAGTTTACAGCAGAAGAAAATGTAGCCATCCCGGCTTTCATTTCTGGAGAACCCAAACAAAAATCATTGGATCGGGCAAAAGAATTACTGGATTATCTAGGTCTGGCGGAACGCATCAACCACAAACCCAATGAGCTATCCGGCGGAGAACAACAAAGAGTAGCCGTAGCCCGTGCCCTGATGAATGATCCTAGCGTAGTATTTGCCGACGAACCCACGGGAAATTTGGACAAGGCTACTTCCAATGACTTGCACAACTTGCTAATCCGACTCCGAAATGACATGAATCAAACTTTCGTAATCGTAACACACAACGAAGAACTAGCCAATCTAAGTGACCGGACCATCACCATGGAAGATGGATTAATTCGATAAAAATGGAAGAAAAAACCAACATTACTCCCCCGACATCAACACCCAAAACTGAGGATAACTTATTTATTTTAAAGACCTATATCCGAAAATTTTTCAAGGATGCACTGGATCTTGAAGAAGGTGTGGATAAACGGGCCACGATCGATGAAATAAAGAAAAAAAATTCCATGAGCGGGGCCAACGCATGGATGCTTATGTGTAGTATTGTAATTGCTTCGGTAGGACTCAACACAAATTCGCCAGCCGTTATCATCGGTGCGATGCTGATATCTCCTCTGATGTCTCCCATATTGGGGATTGGATTGGCCGTAGGAATTAATGATAAGGATACCTTGAAGAAAAGTCTTGCGCATTTTTCCATGGCAGTCATCATCGCTCTGGTCACGTCTACTATTTATTTTGCAGTCACTCCATTGGGTGGAATTACGGAAGAGATCAGTGCCCGTACCGCTCCAGGACCACTTGATATTTTTATTGCTCTTTTTGGCGGTATTGCGGGTATCGTCTCCATCGCGCGAAAGGATATTTCTACTACCCTGCCCGGTGTTGCCATTGCTACGGCTTTGATGCCTCCTGTCTGCGTAACAGGTTTTGGAATAGCTACGGGAAATATGGAAATTGCCTTAACTTCATTTTTCCTGTTTTTTATCAATACAGTTTTCGTATCCTTTGCTACGTATATCATTGTGCACTTCCTGCTAAACTTTCCACAAAAGGATTTTATAGACAAAGCTGAAAAACGTAAAAACAATTATTACATTTTGGGCTTTCTGGCACTAATCGCCATTATTTCATACTTCCCTTTCACCAAAATTTTAAAAGACAGGGACAATACGAATAAGGTCAATCAATTCATTGAGGAGCAATTTGGAAAAGAGAATAAATACCTGGATGACCATATATTCACTTCAAGAAAAGACGCCAATCTACTAATCTTAAAAGTATATGGCGATTCGATCAGAGAAGAAAAACTTGAAATCTATCAAAACAACCTTGAACGGATAGGCCTAAAAAACACCAAGATAGAGATCATTCCCACCACAGAGATTACTATGGAAGATCTATTAAAAATCGATGACCGAATAAGTGGAATCAAGGACCTGACTTCACAACTCGATATCGTGCAAAATCAAAAAAATGAAGATGAAAGACTCATCGACAACTTAACAGCTCAACTCAAATATTACAAAATCGATTCGGCCTCTTTCAAACAATTATACGACGAAATAAAAGTCCTACAACCCGACGTGGCAGATGTAACCTTTGCGCGAGGACAGACTAGTGATACAGCGGGAAGAGGACAAGAAAAAACAATCATAGCCATTGAATGGACGAAAAAGACCCGAGATCAGAAAAAACGGCAGGAATATCTTCGCAGTTTTCTGAAAAAACGAATGCAGAATGATTCGCTTAAGGTGATTAATGTCCTTCAGAAATAGCTGTATGCAGATACTCCTCATTCAACTTCTAAAAGGCAAAGTGCTCAAGTCGGATCATTACAATCACTAACTGCGTCATTTTTTAATCAAAATCTGTTTTTCACGGTTATAGTCTGTATTGTATCCAAAGAAAGGTTGAAATAAATGAATGCTAGTGTAATAATTATTGGTGGTGGCTTGTCGGGCATTATGGCGGCGAGACAAATGCATCAAAGCGGAATTGATTTTCTCATGCTTGAAGCCTCGGACCGCATCGGTGGCAGAATTAAAACGGATGTAGTGGATGGATTTCGACTAGATCATGGCTTTCAAGTCTTGTTGACTGCTTATCCAGAAGCTCAAAACACACTCGATTATGCCGCGCTTGATTTGAAGCTATTTGATCCAGGAGCACTATTGCTCTACTCAAATGGAAGTCAAGACACAATTGGTGACCCACTGCGCAGGTTTTCAAGCCTATTCCCTACGCTTTTCTCCAAGGCTGGAAATCTTATTGACAAAATGAAGATCTTACGATTAAGGAATAGACTTGCTCAACTTTCTGTTGAAGACCTATTTCGACAAGAAGAAAAGACGACGCTTGAGGTATTACAAGGTGAATATGGATTTAGCTCAACCATGATTGATAACTTTTTTAAGCCATTTTTTGCTGGCATTTTCTTAGAAAAAGACTTAAAAACAAGTCGAAGAATGTTTGATTTCGTTTTTAAAATGTTTGGTAAAGGAGCTGCTGCGATTCCCAATTTGGGCATGGAACAAATTCCAATTTCACTAGCTAAAGAATTACCCGAAAAATCAATTCTTACAAACACAAGAGTTGACCGCATAGAGAATCAAACTGTCTATTTGACTGATGGTTCTTCGTTTTCTTCTCCACATATTATAATCGCCACTGAGGCTACGGGTTTAATACAAGATTTCAAGCCCTTCAATAAAACACACCAGAGCACTACCCATGTCCACTTTACAGCAGACGAAGCTCCATTTTCAAAAAAGCTGATTGCCCTTAATACTTCTCACAAGAGAATCGTAAATAATCTATGTGTTATCAATTCTATCGCTGCGGGTTACAGCACTTCGGACAAAGCATTGATTTCTCTTTCAATTGTTGGCAAAACAGAAAAAAAGGAAGAAGAAATGTTAAAGGATATAAAAAAAGAACTGAAGACCTGGTTTGGTTCATCTGTGGAAACATGGGAGCACCTTCACACTCGTCGCGTTGATTATGCTTTACCGAATCAATATAATGTCTCTAACAGTGCATTGCCAGCAGAACTTAAAATAAGAGAAGGGCTCTACGTTTGTGGAGATCATCTAGCAAATGGTTCGATAAATGCAGCTATGAATGTAGGACGGATTGCGGGAGAATTGGTACGGCAAGAAACACTGGGTGTAATAGCAGTGAGATAATCCATGAAGCCAAAAATAAATATCGTTTGGTTAAAAAGAGATCTGCGACTACAGGATCATGAGCCATTTTTACACGCAGAATTAGCGAACGAAGATTACATACAGATTTACCTGTTTGAGCCTTCTATGATCTCCTATCCGGATTGTTCGATGAGGCATCTGCAATTTATCTACCATTCAGTACTTGAAATGAATGACAGATTAAAACCATACCATAGAAAAGTTGAGATTTTTCACGCTGAAGCCAGTGAAGTTTTTCACTATTTAGCATCTGAGTTCGAGGTTCAAACGATATTCTCCTATCAAGAAAGTGGTATTCGAAAAACATGGAACAGAGATAAAAAAATAGCTGCTTTTTGCAAAAAAGAAGGGATTGAATGGAAAGAATGTCAACGGGACAGTATAATTCGCGGCTTGAAAAATCGAGATTCCTGGGACCAAAAATGGTATTCCCATGTTCATACCCATAGCATCCAAAATCAATATTCGAAATCAAAACTAAAAGAACTCCGTCACCCTTTCAAACTGGAATCTAATTTTGAAAAACAACTTAAGCCTTACCCTTCATCTTTTCAGAAAGCCGGAGAGCTTTACGCATGGAAATATCTGCTCTCTTTTTGTGAAGGCCGAGGAAAAAATTACAATCGATTCATATCAAAACCCAGTGAGAGCAGAAAATCATGTGGGCGTATTTCACCGTATTTAGCATGGGGCAATCTTAGCTCCAGACAAGTCTATCAGTTTGTAAGAAATCATCCCAATTATCCTACTAACAAACGAAGTTTTAACGGTATGCTGACCCGTATGAATTGGCGCAGTCATTTTATTCAAAAGTTTGAGGTAGAGTGCGATTATGAAACGCGCTGTGTAAATCGAGGATATGAATTACTGGAATACGAAAACGACGAGCACAAAATTGACGCCTGGAAAAATGGATTGACTGGTTTCCCAATGGTGGATGCCTGTATGCGCTGTTTGAAAAAAACAGGCTGGATAAATTTTCGCATGCGGGCAATGCTGGTCTCCGTTTTTTGTCACCATCTCAACTGCAACTGGAAATTGGGTGTATATCACATTGCACGATTGTTTTTGGACTATGAGCCGGGCATCCACTTCCCTCAATTTCAAATGCAAGCAGGTACGACCGGTGTCAATACGATTCGAATGTACAATCCCGTAAAACAATCACAAGATCATGACCCTGATGGTATTTTTATCAAAAAATGGGTGCCTGAATTGCGAGAGATCCCCGTTGAATTCATCCACGAACCCTGGAACATGACAGAAATGGATTTAAAACTCAACAACATCGAACTCAACTATCCCAAGCCTTTGGTCGATTTAAAAGAAAGCGGGAAATTAGCCCGTGACAAGATTTGGGGACACCGAAAAACAGATGTCGTGAAACAAGAAGGACAACGAATAATAAAAACACATACTCGAAACAATGCTACAAACGAAAGAAGAAATTAATAATCTCGATCGAATCTATCGTCTAAATTTGATCAACTCAATCACAGGAATAAAGCCCGCCAATCTGATTGGGACTCGCTCAATGGATGGACGTGACAACGTGGCCATCTTTTCTTCAATAGTACATTTGGGCTCAAACCCCGCTCAGATCGGATTTGTAATGCGTCCGCAAACGAAATCTAAAGGCGACACCTATTCCAACATCAATGAAACCGGCTATTATACCATTAATCATGTTTCTGAGAGACTCATAAAAAAAGCGCATTATACCTCCGCAAAATTAGCGAGCTCAGCATCAGAATTTGATCGAATGAAAATTGACAGAGAATTTATCAATGGTTTTCATGCCCCCTTTGTCAAAGACAGTATGGTGAAAATAGGAATGCAACATTTGCAAAGCATTCCACTGCCCAATGAATGCACATTCATCATAGGTTCTGTAGAGTTGGTCGTCTATCCCGAAAATGTAATCAATGACTTAGGGCAATTGAATCTTGCAACATATGATTGTACGGGTATCTCTGGTCTGAACACCTATTATGGATTACACAAATTGGCAAGTTTCCCCTATGCACACGTTGAAGAACTCCCTGATTTCTAATGAAAAAGATCAATTTACCAACCAAAATATGTCCCGTTTGTGACCGTTCATTTGCCTGGCGTAAAAAATGGGAAAAGAATTGGAACGAGGTAAAATACTGCAGTGAGCGGTGCAGGAGAAATAAAAGTGCCCTAAAACAAAATAAACAGCTTTAACCATTCTAGTCAATGAATATCACAAATTAGATCAAAACCGCTTCATCAAGCCCGAGCAAAATATTTTCTCTTCATATATTCCAATTGACAACCACGAATAATAGACCGTTATGGACGATTAATAGATTGCTCATCTAATTTTAATAACATCAGCAATTTTTACATCGTATATTTATTGAAACGACCTATAACTACACCATCGACCAATGAATGCACCTAAAAATTTAGTTTATTATCTCATCGTCTTCGGCATTTTTGCTGGATTGAAATTTCTGTTTGCAGCACTGGAAACAGAGGAGCTGACCTTCTTACTTTATCCCTTGGATTTCGTAGTATCCATCCTAACTGGTTCTTCATCCGTTTTTCAAATAGGAATCGGTTACTTCCATCAAGACCTGAACATCATTATTGATAAATCATGCTCGGGTTACAACCTTTGGCTGCTTAGTTTTCTGATGCTATCTTTTTTAGCAATACCAATAAAAAAGAGTATCGCCGGTAAACTCGGACTGATCCTCTTATGCTTCGGAGCATCATTTATTCTAGCTTTGCTCATCAATAGTTTCCGAATTTACACTTCCATTTTTGCACAACAGTATACCTTCCTGCAAGGTCCAACAATTCATGAAGCAATAGGCATTTTTATCAATCTGTCCTTTCTCATCATACTTTATTTATTCACCGAGAAACTTCTCTACAAAACGAAATTCCAATGAAGAATCTATTAAATCCAAGATGGATATTTATTGTCAATACCTTTCCAATTATCATATGCTTAATGTTTTGGATTGGAGACTACCAGATCATTAAGTCCTTAATGCCCGATGATGATAAAGTAATATGGGGAATATATGGATTTACTCTTGCCTTTCTGGGTTTAATCAATTTTGCCTATGGTCATTATTGCTATATACGAGAGTATAAATTGACCTGGCACTATGCACTAGTAGCGTTGGTGATTTACATCTCATATCTAATTTTATTTGGGCATTATTATGATGTATTCTCCAAACTTAACATTCCTCAATGGATTTCTTCCGGCGACATGTTTCTTTATGCAGGCACTTTTCTAATGCCAACCTTTATACATGCGCTCTTTATTCTCGTTGAAGCCGCCACACCTGATTACGAACAACAAAATGCGATGAAAAACTTTGCCTATGCTATTTGTGTTCCAATAGCTTTGTTTATCTTCTTACAAGTGATTTTGCCCTTATGGCAACCATTTTCATACTTTTTTGAAACGCACGCTGGACTTGTCCTACTTATAGCATCCATCCTGGCTTTTCTTTTTTTCCTTATCCGTTCAATCGTCATAATATTTTTAAGAAAATCAGAATCCTGGAGTAGATACCAATTGGTAGCGAAAATCGTGATTGGTATAATCTTTCCTATTCTAGGTTTGGCAATTAACAACGGACACATTTCCGATGCATATACTATTAATTCGCACGGTGTTTTTGGAAATTTTAAAAATGAATGGTTTTATATTATTGCACTGCTTAATGGCTTGTTTCTTTGTTTGCCCAATCTCGAAAACACTACATATCGTATCGGATTGTTTATAGGGCGAAGCATCAATATGGTCTATACATTCTACTTTTTCCTGGTATTCCTTCCTTTTCTTCCACTTTCCGTATTTGCCATTATAGCCTTGGGACTGGGTTTTTTAATGTTGACTCCTTTGCTCTTATTTGTAATTCATATCAACGTCCTAAACGAGGATTTTGAGTTTTTGAAAAGGTCCTTTTCCCCTACTGCCCTTAAAGCAGTTTTTTTAGCAAGTCTTCTGGTCATACCCTTTTTTGTCACCCTCGACTATTATGGTGACAAGAGGACATTAAATCAAACTTTGGAATACATCTACAGCCCTGATTACTCCAAATCGTATCAAATCGATAAGAAATCACTTAAGGAAACAATGCAGATTATCCAAAAACATAAAAACCGGAGAGGGAGTCTCTTCTCAAATGGGAAACCTTTTTTAACAGGATATTACAATTGGTTGGTGCTTGATAACATGATTTTGTCCGACGCTAGGATTTCAATGATAGAAAAAATCTTTTTTGGAAAAACATCTTTTACCCTTCGATCCGAAAATATCCAAAACCACAATGTGAACATTTCAAACATAACAACCAACTCAGTTTTTGATGAGAACCAAAATGCTTGGAAAAGTTGGATTGACCTTGAGATTACAAATAACAATACCAATGTAAGAATGGCTGAATATGCCACAACGTTCGAACTTCCTGATGGTGCATGGATCAGCGATTATTACCTTTATGTCGGAGATCGAAAAGACATGGGCATTCTATCCGAAAAAAAGGCGGCTATGTGGGTGTATTCCAATATTCGAAATGAAAATAAAGACCCTGGAATTCTCTATTATTTGACAGGCAATAAAGTAGCATTTCGGGTATTTCCATTCTCAAAAAATGAGGTAAGAAAAACGGGGATCGAAATCTTGCACCGAGATCCAATCAAATTCAATTTTGATGGACACATGATCAGTCTTGGCAATTCTGAGAAGACAGAAGAGGTAGTCTACGAAGATGATATTGTTGCCTATATTCCGGCCAAAGAAAAACAAAAATTCAAAACGGTAAAGCGATCCCCTTACTTTCATTTTATGGTTGATATCACCGGATCTGGATATTCCAATCATTTTGCGGAACGCATGGACAGGTTAGCAACTCGATATCCTGAGATGATGACAAATGCCAGGATAAGTCTTATTAATAGCACTGTTACCACCACTTCTTATGACCAAAATTGGAATCAACATCTAAAGCGCATCAACTTCGATGAGGGCTTCTTTTTGGAACGGGGTATAAAATCTGCCCTGCTTGATAGTTACACTCAAACCTCACTTGCTTATCCTGTGATCGTAGTACTCTCCGACCAATTTTTTAATGCTACCATTCATAAGGATTTTGCAGATTGGATGTTTACCGCACCCGAGACCAATCACTATTACCAGCTAAAAGAAAACGGAATCCTGGCAAAACATTCCCTGATAAAGAAACCGCTTACTACAATTGCAGACACCGTTGATATAGTCACTCATCAAATGGTTTATGAATTAAGAGACGGGAACGGAAATCCACATTATCTTTCCCAGGACGATCAACCTTCTCTGGTTCTTAAAAAAGACAGAATGACACTGGATTTGGAAACTGTAAAAGAAAAAAACTGGGAAACAGCATTGCACTTACAGGCTTTTTGGAATATACAAACACTACACCCCGACGCTTCTAACAACGCTTGGCTCGACCTGGTAAAAAGCAGTTTTAATACGAAAATCATGACTCCGGTCACTTCTTATCTGGTGGTCGAAAATGAAGCCCAAAAGGCTATGCTTAAGAAAAAACAGGAACAGATACTGAAAGCAAATAAATCGCTAGATGCCGGAGAAGATCCGCAACGGATGAGCGAACCGGGAATACTAATTCTTGTTTTGTTTTTAGGGTTATTCTTGATTCTTCGATTCAAGAGAAAGAAGTATTTATATGGAAGCAACAATTCAATTTAAACTTGAACCAGCAGTTCGAGAATTTCGGTTAATTTGTCTATTTTGAATTTTCAAATCCAAAACACATATATTCCATATGAAATTGAGGTTCATACTTTTTCTTACCGCACTAACATTGACAATGACCGCAAATGGACAGAACAAACCACTTAAAATCGGAGTTATCGGACTTACGCATACCCATGTGCATTGGATATTTAATAGTGTCAAAAAAGAAAACTTTGAAATCGTTGGGATTGTAGAATCTAATCGGGAATTGGCTCAGCGCTATGCCGATCAATACGCGTATCCGATGGAACGCGTATATGAATCTATGGATGATCTGATTAAAAATGCCAAACCTGAAGCCGTAACTGCATTTGGATCTATTTACGAACATCTTGAAGTAGTCGAGACGTTTGCCCCGCTCGGCATCCACGTCATGGTGGAAAAACCGTTGGCCGTAAACCTGGAACATGCAGAAAAAATGAAAGCGCTGGCGGACCAACACAATATTCACCTCCTTACCAACTATGAAACAACATGGTATCCTACAAATCATAAAACACAAGAGCTGATTAAAAAAGACTCTATCGGTGAGATACGAAAGATCATCGTTCGGGACGGTCATAAAGGCCCTAAAAAGATTGGTGTGAATCAAGAGTTTTTAGATTGGTTGACGGATCCGATATTGAACGGAGGAGGTGCCGTCATTGATTTTGGTTGTTATGGAGCAAATTTATCTACCTGGCTCATGAATGGTAAAAAGCCTCTATCGGTACTGGCATTAACACAACAACTACAGCCTGAAAACAATCCACAGGTGGACGACGAAGCGATAATCATCTTAAACTACGAAAATGCCAATGCTATCATCCAGGCTTCATGGAATTGGCCCATTGGAAGAAAAGATATGGAAGTCTATGGACTAGATGGAGTCATTTATACTGACAACCGAAATGATTTACGTCTGCGAATTCCAACCGGATATGATACGTTTACCGAAGAAAAGACAAACCTTGGAGAACGAAAAACTCCCTATCACGATCCTTTTGCATTATTTGTCGCAGTGATTCGGGAGGAGATTCAATTAGAGCCATACGATCTTTCTTCGTTGGAAAACAATATGGTCGTCATGGAGATATTGGAAGCTGCCATTCAAAGTGCGAATTCCGGAAAAGCCATTGATCTCAACAAATAGGTTACCCTAATTATCTTTATTCCATTCAAAAAAGTATTATTGCTCACTTACTAAATTGACCGAAAATGAAAACCGTACAAATCCTTTTCATCCTTTTTACTGGTTTCTTCTGGACTAATACTGTCCTGGCGCAGGATGAAAAAACCGAAATCTACAGTTACGACATTGAAACGAGATTGGACGATCTTGGGATCACGCTTTCCGCACCTAGTCCACCAGTTGCCAATTATGTTAATGTAGTGCAAACCGGAAATTTGTTGTTCCTGGCGGGAAAAGGCCCCAAAGATGAGGAGGGCAACAATATCGTGGGCAGATTGGGCGATGACATGACAATTGATGAAGGCTATCAAGCGGCCAGACGTATTGGGATTGCACAACTTTCTGTATTGAAATCTTACTTGGGTGATTTAAACAAAGTGAAACGTGTGGTCAAAGTTTTAGGGATGGTTAAATGTACCGATGATTTCACACAGCAACCTCAGGTAGTCAATGGATTTTCGGATTTAATGGTAGAAGTCTTTGGAGAAAATGGAAAACATGCAAGAGCAGCAGTAGGCATGAGTGCGCTTCCGGGCGGCATCTGTGCAGAGATTGAAATGATCGTGGAAATAGAATAAGTTAAAATATTTCCAATTGCCTAACGAGTTCCAAAATTGAATTGATAAATCTAAAAAAGATGATCCCGGTAAATGTTATCGGAATTCTAAATTGGATTTACAATTACGTTATACTCCACGACGTTTTAGTTAAAATAAATTGAAAGGTAAAGGTAAAGTCTGTCAAATGTCACTTAGAATCTTTAACTTAACTGAATATATGACGCAAAACCGATTACATAAACGAAATACCCTGATTCACATTTGATCAAATAATGTTTATAGGGCTTGTAAAAGGCAATTGCCAATTTATACTTTAAAAGCCATATGTCTAAAAATTTAAACATGTATGTCTACTTAAATTTGTCTATGATTTAAACCATTAAAAACTCACTATGAAATACATTTTACAAATTTTATGCTTGTTAGTTGGATTTTCTTCCCTTGGTCAGACTACTCATGAGAGTGTTAAAAATGAAATAATCGTAAAATTCAAAACCTATTCGCACAGTACAAATCTTTCAAGTGCCAATTTTAATTCCGTTACGTTGAGACCGATCAACGCACTGGTGGCGGTTTCTAAAATACACGAAATCAAACGCAAAATACCCAGCAATACATTTGTATTAAAATTTGAAAATGATAGCTATACCATAGATCAAGTCATTTCACTTTACAAAGAAACCGGACTATTCGAATATATTGAGCCAAATTTTATAGGCAAAGGAAGTGGTGTTGCAAGTACCATCCCGAACGATACACATTATGATAATCAGTGGGGATTGTACAATGACGGTACATTCCAATTATCCGATGCCGTAAGTGGTGCAGATATTAACATGCAACTTGCCTGGGATATAGAAAAAGGTGATCCTGACCTAATCGTGGCAATTATAGATTCTGGTGTCCGCATGGTTCATCCTGAATTCGCTGGACGAGTCTGGACCAATGAAAATGAAATTCAGGATGGCATTGATAATGACGGCAATGGCTTTGTGGATGATCTGATAGGCGGTTGGGATTTTATCAACAACGACAATGAACCCATTGATGACCATGGGCATGGTACTAATGTAGCTGGAATTGCAATGGCAACCGGAGATAATGATCGAGGTTTTGCCGGAGTTAATTGGAATTCAAAAATGATGGTTTGTAAGGCCCTCAACAGTAACAATAGTGGCACGTACTCCGCCATGGCAGAGTCCATCTATTACGCCGTCGACAATGGTGCAAAAGTTATCAATATGTCGATAGGAGGCAGCAGCCAATCATTCACGCTTAGTAGTGCTATTGATTATTGCTACGAAAATGGTGTTGTCCTGGTAGCGTGCATGATGAACTTCGACAACGATATCACGTATTATCCTGCGGGATTTGAAAACACTATTGCTGTGGGATCTACCGACCCAGATGATACAAGAACGGACCCTTTTTTCTGGAGTGCGACCAGCGGAAGTAATTTTGGTGAACACATTGATTTAGTAGCACCTGGAAACTACATGTATGGCTTGGATTATCAAAACGATTGGTGGTATAGCTCTTACTGGGGCGGCACGTCTCAAGCAACCCCTTTAGTTGCTGGTGTAGTATCCCTTTTATTCTCTCAAAATCCGAACCTGACTTTTGAAGATATTCGACAAATCTTAGCAGAATCTTCTGAAGATCAAGTTGGTGACTCATCGGAAGACATCGCTGGCTTTGATATCTATCATGGGAATGGTCGTTTGAATGCATATCGGGCGTTGATGAATGAAATTGTTAATGTAGAAGAACTACCAGTGTCGAAAGAAAATATAGCCCTCTACCCTAACCCGCTTCAAAGGGGCAGTGAATTGACGATCTCTAATCTTCCAACCAGCAGATATAGCATTGATATTTTTGATGCATTGGGAAGATCGGTTTATCAAAATCAAAATTTCGAGGTTGGCAGTTCAAGTATTAAAATACCTGCGATAAACTTGGCTGGTGGTTCCTATTTTCTGCGCTTAAAGGATTTGGAATCAAAGCAAACCATTGGAAGGAAGTTGATGGTGGAGTAATGAGATAATTGCACGGAGAAAAAAAGAGAAGACATCACGAAGCACATAGTATTTCCTATTGATTTGGGAGAAAATAATGGTAGAGTTTTACTGATTGAAGAAAGGTAAGAATCAACTTATGAAACTCGTAATTTTTTTCAATCTCTCAAATCTTCAAAATCTTTCAATTCACCATTTACTCGTGCTCATAATCGCTTGTGGATAATCCTTGCCCAGGGTGACATTGTATACACCCAGCTCTTCCATGGACAATCGATCCACGGTATGAACACAAGATTCAGGGACTTCACTGATTTCGGGAATCCAGTATTTGACATATTCTCCTTTGGGGTCGTACCTTTTGGCCTGAGAAATGATATTAAAATAGCGATCTTCTCTTGGATCTGCTCCCACCCCTGCAATGTAATTCCAATTTCCATAATTGCTGCAAGGATCATAATCGATAAGGAGGGATTCAAAATACTCTGCACCAAGGAGCCAATTTAACTTCAAATCGTTGACCAAAAAGCTCGCTACGTTTTGACGACCCCGATTGGACATAAAACCAGTAGCATTCAATTCTTTCATATTGGCATCAATGAATGGAATTCCTGTTCTGCCCTCTGCCCATATGGCAAAAAGGGATCGATCAACAGAAGTATTTCCAGGCGCATCTTTCTTGATACCACCTAATTGGAATATAGCATTTCCATATTTTTTACCGGTCAATCGGAAAAAGTCTCGCCAGAGTAATTCAAAAAATAGCCAATATGTGCTTTTATTTTTAGTTCGCTCCAGTTCATACCGCTTCAATTCGGCATAAATCATTTTTGGGGACAAACAGCCTTGAGCCAACCAGGGAGAGAATTTAGAACTAAAATCTCGGCCTAATAATTCGTTTCGAGTCTCTTTGTACGACGCTACTAAATCCGAATCCCACAAATAGTATTGCAGTTGATTGAGCGCCTCTGTCTCCCCCCCTTTCCAAGTAAATCCTCCTTTATTGTTTGCACCAAAATCTTCATGTCCCAGATCTTCCAATGCAGGCACCTCTCCGAAATCAATGTCTACCAAATCATACTTTTTCATGGAGGTCGGCGACTCTATGGGATCACGCACAGGTATATACTTTTCCACCTCTTTTCGGAATTGGGTGAAGATGTCTGGCGTATGCGTAACAGGAAAAGGAAGGTCGGAGGTATAATACAACATTTTACCCCTGGAATATCTAAGTTCCTGACCAATGGTCCATAGATTGTGCTCCATGGCATCCTGGACATCCACTTCTTCTTGTGTACGTTCACGATTACAAAAAACACAACTGGATTTTACCTGCCGGGCCAATTCAAATATCTCATCTTCGGGATTACCTATGCGTATGTAAAGATCAGAGCCTAGTTGTTGTAAATTGGCCTTCAGATCTTGAATAGATTCGACAATAAACTTGGTACGAAATTTACCCACTTTGGGAAAACCAAACTTGGTTTTAGCAAAGAATACTCTTGGATCAAAGATATAAACCGGGATGATATGTTCAGCAGATTCCAAGGCATCTTGAAGAGCTTCGTTATCATGAATTCTTAAATCATTTCGAAACCAAAGGATTGCTGTTTTGTTTGCTTTTGCCATTTGTTATCTTCTGAAAATATAACAACTACAAATGTAATTGGTTTTATAGTACATAGTATTTCGAAGCACAATTATCTATGTATAAAATATTACACACAAAAGGTTAATCTCTACTATTATCGCTCCTCTTCTTTGATAACAAAATAGCAATTTTATTTAAAACTTAATATTGATTTCCATACGATCAACCCCCGATTCAATATTTTTTTAGCTACTTTTAAGTTACTTGATTACTTAACCAACTTTATTACGATAATAACTGCACTATGAAGATCAATTCTATAATCTCCTTTGTATTTTGCTTTACATTATCCATACTATCCACACATGCTCAAAATTCCTTGGAAGTAACGGCCTTTGAAGATATGGATGGCAATGGATCACAAGATACCGGCGAACCTACAATTGATGGTATCACAACCACGGAATTACGCCTTTGGCAAGATGTAAACGATAATGGCGTCGTTGACGGTGGTGATGTGGAATTCATGCATGATGGCGGTATCGCAGGGGTCTATACTTTTGGTACGGGCAACATACTTCCAGATGACAATTACATCATAGAATATTTTGAGAATGGCGGACCTGATTCCTATTTTGTGACCGAATTGACTAATGGTGTTGGGAGTTCTGATATGGATAACGACTTCGATCCGATATCGAATTCGGCCGGATTTGCTTTATTAAATGACACTCCCGAAACGTTGATCGATCTCGGATTGGTTATATCAGGAAATATCGGAGATCAAGTATGGCATGATTTAAATGGAGATGGTATTCAGGATGTAGGTGAACCGGGGCTGGATGATGTGATGATTACACTTCTTGATGCGTCTACCTTGACATCAATTACTCAAGATATAGATTTCTTCCCTCTGGCAAACCCCACGATTACAGCATTCGGTGGGTTGTATTCATTCGACCATCTTCCCCCGGGAGAATATATTGTGGAATTTGATGTTCCTCCACCCTCTCCTGATCTCTGGTATCCTACAGAATTCTCTGATCATTCAGATGACACCGATCCAACTAATGATAGCGATGCCAACAACGATCCTTTTTCTGCCTCATACCTTCAGTCTCATGTTATAGTATTGTTATCCGATGAGATGGATGAAGAAGAAAAAATTGACGCTGGATTTGTTCAAGCGCCTTCCAATGATAATTGTAGCTCTAATAATCCTGACATACTTTTGGCTACTTCTGGAACGACCAGTTATGCCGATTATGATGTAAATACTTGTGACATAAATGATCCATCGAATGATCACCAAGTTTTTTATGAGTATGTAAATCTAACCGGATCCAATGTTGATCTGGAAATAACGCTAGATCCCAACAGCGCAAATGGCAACCCTGCAAGTCAAGTGTCCATTACTGCTCTGCAGGACAATTGTAGTGTTTTTATAGGTTTTTATAATGGTGAATTATCAAATTCAGAATGGTGCGAGGTTTTGGGGTCTGGAACGCAAATACTTCCGTGCATTGAAAATGGCGAATCCGTTTTCCTGGTATTTAGCAGCGAAGAAGGACAAGAAGGTGACTTTTTAATATCTGCGACTGAAAACTTAATTCAACCCATCAATAATAATGACGAATGTGAAGATGCATTCGACATTACCCCTTTTGAGACATGTTTGTGGGAAACCATTGGTGTAAATAACGAAAATGCCTGTCCCGAAGACTTTAGTACTGTCGGAGGGTGCCTTTATGATACCGATCCGACGGTCTGGTATTCCTTTACAGTTCCACCTGAACAAGGGAATTTTGCCATAGAGATTCAAAATGTTATTGACGCAGGATCCTATCTTTCTGTATTTGAATTTCCTTTCGATTGTGATTTCCCTAGTCCAATTGTTAATTTCGAATGTGTATCTGGATCTTTACCTACTTTCCTTTCTGACCCCTTAATTCCAGGTGCCACCTACCTTATCGCTTTCGCAAACCCCGTACCTGGTGATTATTCATTTGATATGAGAATTATTAAATTCCCCGATAATGACGAATGTTTGAATGCTGAAACGCTTTCTCCCAATATAAGCGCCTTGGGTACTACATTATGTGCCACTCAAGAAATTATACCTTACAACAGCAACGTATGCTCAGATTTCGATGAAACGAATACGGTCTGGTACGAGTACAGTGTAAGTCCTTCGGATAAAGGATTTCATCTGTCAATAATAGAAACAGGAATAATTCCTCTTATGGGACAGATCAATGTTGTTGTATTTGAAACCACTACCACCGGATGTGTAGCCGATGGTACCACGTTTATGGATGAAGAATGTATGACCTCGGGGGTAATATCAGAAGAATTTGAGTGCATTGGTGAAGGTACTTACTTAATAAGAGTATCTACCTCTGATAATAATGCAGGTGACTTCGAGATCCTCGTAAACCCTCTTGCCTTAGAACAACCCAATGATAATTGTAATTCTCCAGACGTTGCTGCCTTCGGTGCGGCTCTTAATAACGAATGGATGAATACAACGGCTACAACTTTCGGTGCATGCCCCTCAGAAACATTTGATCCTAGCGATTGCCTGCTGGATGAATTCCCTGTGGTGTGGTATGAAGCGACATCGCCAGAATCCGCAACTGCCTTGGACTTAATGATCATATCATCAACTGCCGGAACTCCGTTTATATCTGTTTTCTTTAGTACAATAGATTGTTCGTTCTTGCAAAATGTAACTTCAACTCCTTGCTATACTGGTACTTTTCTAGATCTTGAGAGTTTAGGAGAATCCTTAATCGATGTGAATTCTTCAACGACATATCTAATTGCTGTTGGTTCTGAAGACCCTTCCGGTGGCGAAATTGAATTTGGTATCAAATGGATAAGTCCGTCAGATGAATGTCCGGGAGGTGGATTCCCGGGAGACCCATGTGATGATGACGATGACTGTACCATAGATGACACCTTGGATGAAGACTGCGATTGTGTAGGCATATTTCAGGATAGTGATGGAGATGGTACGTGTGATGCAGATGATATCTGTGCCAATAATCCTGAACCCGGCGACAGCTGTGATGATAATGACGACTGTACGACCAATGATGTGATTGATGGGGACTGTAATTGTGTGGGGGTATTTGAAGATAGCGATGGAGATGGTGTGTGTGATGCAGAGGACATCTGTGCGGATGGTCCAGAACCCGGGATGGCATGTGATGATGAAGAGGATTGCACCATAGATGATGTGATCGACGATAATTGCAATTGTGAAGGTACATTTCAGGATAGCGACAGTGATGAGATTTGCGATGCAGAAGACATTTGTGCTGATGGCCCGGATCCAGGCCTTCCGTGTGATGATAACGATGCTTGTACAATCAATGATGTGATCGATGATGACTGTAATTGTGCAGGTACATTTCAGGATAGTGATGGTGACGGGGTATGTGATGCGGATGATCTTTGCCCTGGCAGTCCAGAACCTGGAAGTGCCTGTGACGACGAAGATGAATGTACGATCAATGATACGGTGGATGAAGATTGCAACTGTATCGGAGAATTCCAGGATAGCGACGGAGATGGCACTTGTGATACTGAAGATGTGTGTGATAACGGTCCAGAACCAGGAACCGCTTGCGATGATGAAAATGATTGTACAGTAGATGATATAATCAATGAAGACTGCTTTTGTGTCGGCACTTTTCTGGATTCGGATTTCGATGGAGTTTGCGACGCTGAAGATGTGTGCCCTGGTGGTCCCGAGCCGGGAATGGTTTGTGATGACAATGATGTTTGTACCATTAATGACACGATCAATGTTGAATGCATTTGCGTTGGTACGTTTGTAGACAACGACAATGATGGAGTTTGTGATGCCGAAGATATCTGCGAGGATGGACCTGAACCTGGAATGGCTTGTGATGATGGAGATGAGTGTACAACTGAAGACACGATAAATGAAGAATGCGGCTGTATTGGAATATTCCAGGACAGTGATCAGGATGGCACTTGCGATGCCGAAGATGTATGCGAAGATGGTCCGGAACCGGGAACGGCCTGCGACGATGGTGATGAAAATACATTTAACGATCAGATTACCTCTGATTGCATTTGCGTTGGATCGACAGATACCTTGTATTGTCCCGGTCTCGATCTGAACATTGGAGACAACTGCGATGATGGTGATGAGTGTACAATAAATGATCTGGTTGATGAAAATTGCAACTGTGTAGGAGAATATGTAGATAGTGACGGAGACGGTACTTGTGATGCAAACGATCTGTGTCCGGACGGACCGGAACCTGGTACTCCTTGCGATGACGAAAGCATTGAAACAATCAATGATCAGATCAATTTGGATTGTGAATGTGAAGGCGAAATTGACAGTACCTATTGTGTCGATTTAGGTTTGTATATAGGTGATTATTGCGATGATAATGATACTTGTACGGTCAATGACATGGTGGACATCAACTGTAACTGTTTGGGTACATTTCAGGATAGCGATGGAGACGGAGTATGTGACGCCAATGATGTTTGTCCGGACGGACCAGAGCCAGGAACACCTTGTGATGATATGAATCCGAATACAACCAATGACCAAATTAACGAGAATTGTGAGTGCATCGGTTCTACTTTGGCTGATTATTGTATTGAATTGGATTTGTTCATTGGCGATCCTTGCGATGATAACGATCCGTGTACTGTGATGGATACTGTGAGTGTAGACTGTGAATGTGTCGGTGAATTTGAGGATAGTGATGGTGATACAGTATGCGATGCGCAGGACAATTGTCCTGGTTTTGCCAATCAAGATCAAGCAGACAATGATGAAGATGGATTTGGAGATGTTTGTGATGAAGACGATGATAATGACACCATTCCGGATACAGAAGACAATTGTCCTTTTACCCCCAACCCCGATCAAGCCGATGAAGATATGGATGGGCTTGGGGATGTTTGTGATGTGGTGAGTACGGAGAATCTCAATATCGCGCAGAATCTCTTGTATCCAAATCCAACAACTGGTCAATTATTTATTGACTCCAAATACAATTTACATTACAGAATTTTTAATACGCAAGGGAAATTGATTCTGAAGTCTACCTCAAAAACCAAAATAATCGATATCATTCAACTCGAATCAGGATTGTATTTTATTGAATTGTATGATGAAAATAATTCGCTTGGGTTTGCCCGAATTCTAAAACTATGATTGCTTTGCCATTCTTTTGTAAAATAGATTCAGAAGAAGAACGATCTACGGTTTGATGCTTTATTTTTGTACAAAAGTGGTTCTATGAAAAAGATAATTGGGTTTATTTTGATACTTGGATTTGTCGTCGGTTGCAAAGAAAAGTCTGCGCTCGAAGTAGAGGTTATAGCTATCCATGATGAAGTGATGCCTAAGATGGGCGATATGTATAAGGCAAGAAAAGAGTTGAGGGCTATAATGGAGAAGACAGCAGACGAATCAGAAAAATCCGTAATCATCAAATTGATCAATGATCTGGTCAATGCGGATGAAGGAATGATGACCTGGATGCACGAATGGAAGGTACCGAATAAAGAACCTGAGAAAACAGATTACCTACTGAAAGAAAAGGAAAGGATAACAAAAGTAAAAAATGACATGTTATCAAGTCTGGAAAATGCCAATGCGTATATTGCAAAAAACAGTTCAAAATGAATTTAAAATATCTGATTTTTTTCTTTACTAGTATGCTTTTCATTTCAAGTTGTGGAGACCCGGTCCCTCAAAAGTTACCTATCCTCGGAAAGAAAAAAATGGTTGATGGTCAGGAAGTGAATCACCAGATTCCGGATTGGAAATTTATGGACCAGGATAGCAATATGGTTACCAATCAAGATTTAGCAGATGTTGTTTATATCACTGATGTATTCTTCATGTCGTGTCCTACAATTTGTCCTAAGACCATGCGCGAAATGAAACGAATCTACACGGAATTTGAAGAAAATCCGCAAGTAAAACTGATTTCATTTACTATTGACCCAGATCGCGACTCCCCTGCCAAACTTAAGGAGTATGCGGCCAATTTAGAAGTAGATACCAAAAAATGGTGGTTTTTACATGGAGAAAAAGAAGAAACCTACGATTTAGCCCTTGATTATTTCAATACAGCCTATGAAGATTCCGACGTACCGGGAGGTTTTAATCATTCCGGTAAATTGATCCTCACAGATAAAAATGGACATATCCGATCTTTCTCCGAAGGTACCGATCCAGACGAAACACCAAAACTCATTAAAGATATTAAGACGCTTTTAAAAGAATACGATCAGAGTGAGAAGTAGTGCCATCTTTTTATTGTTTGTCATTGTCGGATGCCTGGCAAATTGTAAAAATAGGACGTACAGCCAGGGAGAACGATTGTATACCGCTCATTGTGCCAATTGTCATATGGAAGATGGAAAAGGGCTGGCAAAGTTAATCCCTCCTCTCGCCAATGCCGATTATCTTAAAACGAACCAAGACCGCATCCCATGTATCATAAGAAATGGCCAATCCGGAGAAATTGTAGTCAATGGTGTGGTTTACAACCAAGAAATGCCTGGTGAAAAATACACAGAGATTCAAATTAACAATATGATCAATTACATTAATACGGCTTGGGAAAATAATATTCCAACGGTTTCGATCACGGAGACGAAAAAGAGATTGGAGGGGTGTTTGGAGGAGCGCTAAGGATTGGGACGCGAAGGGTTGAAGACGGACACTAAGGATTGAATGATTAAATGCTTGAATGGGGCTGGAATGAATGCTTAAATGCTTGAATCTAGCACTAAGGCTTGAAATGGAGCGATTTTGTTATCTATTACGCTCTGCTTTTTTATAGCATCACCTTTTTCAATTAAAAAAACAGCAGCTATCCAACTAAACAACTTGGCCACGAACCTACTGATCAACTGATCAACTCTACAACTCGATAATTAGTATTCCCAACTACCAAACTGATTTTCTATAACCAACTGTTGTTTGTCATTTTTCTCCGCATGACCAATGATTTGCGCATCGATATTAAATTCTTTAGCTTGAGCAATCATGGCTTCTGCGGCCTCTTTGCTTTGCGTGTAGACTTCCAACCGATGTCCCATATTGAAAACCTGGTACATTTCTTTGTACTCTAATCCTGATTCTTCTTTGATCATTCTAAAAAGTGGAGGGATAGGAAGCATGTTATTTTTAACGATGCGTAAATCTTTGTCTAAAAACTTCATGACTTTCGTTTGAGCACCACCAGTGCAATGGATCATACCATTGATTTCACTTCTGTGTTGGTCAATGATTGTTTTGATTAATGGAATGTAGGTACGTGTCGGAGATAATACCAGTCTTCCTACATTCACACCATCAACTTCCGTTGAATCCGTTAATCTTTTTGACCCCAGATAGATAACTTCGTCTGGAGTATTAGGGTCGTAGCTATCGGGATATTTTTGTGCATATTCCTTATGAAATATATCATGTCGAGCCGAGGTCAGTCCGTTACTGCCCATTCCGCCGTTGTACTCATCCTCGTACGAAGACTGACCGTATGAAGCAAAACCAACAATATAATCCCCATCCTGAATATCAATATTGATAATCTCTGATTTCTTTAATCGGGCAAAAGCGGTATATCCCACATCAATGGTTCGTACAATATCTCCAACATCCGCCGTCTCACCTCCTGCCAAAATCATATTGACCCCAACTTCGGCCATTTCATCAAGAAACGTTTGGGTATGATTGATGATTACATTGAGGACATCTCCGGGAATTAGATTTTTATTTCGACCTATGGTACTGGAAAGTACAATATTCTCCACTGCTCCCACGCAAGCCATATCGTCGATATTCATTACGATGCTATCCTGAACAATTCCTTTCCAGACATTGAGGTCCCCCGTCTCTTTCCAATAGATATAGGCCAAACTGGTTTTTGTCCCAGCCGTGTCGGCATGCATGATGTTACAATAGTCCGAATCACCCGCAGCATAATCCGGCAACACTTTACAGAAAGCATTGGGGAATAATCCTTTATCCAGATTTTTTATCGCCTTATGTACGTCGTCTTTGGAAGCAGAAACTCCTCTAAGATCATACCTCAATTTATCCTTCATCAATGTACGTTTTTACGTGACACAAAAGTAAAAGATTTGTCGAATTACCCGTCAAACTATTGATTTAAAAAAGGAGTCGACCTCTATTACTTCACCTGCTCTCATGCTACCCAACTGTATATCACCGACTCGAACACGTAACAGCCGTAGGGTCGGAAATCCAACGGCAGCCGTCATTTTACGCACTTGCTTGAATTTGCCTTCACGGAGTATAATGGATATCCAGGATGTGGGTCCATGCCGATCATCCCGAATCCAACGTGCTCTTCTTGGATAATTCGGCAAATGATCCAGACGATTGACAGTACATGGCTTTGAGACTAAATCCACGCCCTTAATGCGCAATTCCAAACCATTACGCAGTTGATTCATGGCCTTCTCATGGATAATGCCATCCACTTGAGCATGATACTCTTTTTCAAATTTACTGCTATTGATTTGTGCACTGACCTTGCCATCCGTCGTCAACAACAACAATCCTTCTGATCTCTTATCCAATCGACCAATCGACATCGTATCATCAGGAAAATCATATAGCTCGCCCAGTAATTTCATTTTTTGATTCGTTGGCAATACAAATTGAGAAAGATAGCCGTAAGGCTTGTGGATTTTAAAGTGGCGGTGTTTCATTATGATATACAAACCAAATAAAAAGAAATTAATTTCATGTCCATTCAGCAATATTAGTATTTTCGAGCAGATTAAAACCAATATAATGATTCCATTGAGAGACACTATACTTTTTTTTATATGTATGATCTTCTACACGATCGCATCGGGTCAGTGTCCTGAAGGAGATCTCATATTGCGCAACCAATTTGCAATTGATAAATTTTTGTCCGAATATCCAGATTGTGAGCACATAAAAGGAAATTTATTTATTGTTAATTATCAAACTTCAGAAACAGGAAAACTCAAAATAAATCTTTCTGCCCTGGACAAAGTTAGGACTGTAGACAACGGTATCTCCATTCAAAATTTTGACCTTGGTGAAAATGAGCTCTTGCTCCCAAACCTTAAAGAACTCAATGGAAACATCCGTATTCTGGATGTATCGCTTGCGGATGATGCTGTATTGTTTCCACAATTGGAAGAAATCAATGAATCCCTATCATTGAATAACTTTCAATCTTCTGCTTTTAAAATTGGAATCAAAAATATCAATGGACATCTAATCCTCAATGAAATGAATAGGATTACAGATTTAAGCATGCTCAATGATGTAAATCATATCTCAGAGATGGTGATCCAGGATTGTGCTCAGCTTAACTCGATCCAGGCGTTACAAAACTTTCAACTCAGTCTGGAATCACTCCAAGTAACAGGTAATCCCGAACTCAACCAATGCAACATTCCCGCTATTTGCGATTTGCTCATATTGGACGATGCTAATTTGATGATTAAAGACAATGGCATTCAATGTTCGGACTTGTGTACGATAAAAGAAAACTGTGAAGGATCCACTTGTTCTTGTCCTATCGGTCTTATCGAAATCCGTAGTGTCGAAGAATTGATTGCCTACAAAACAAGATATTATGGGTGCGAGACGTTGGATGGCTCTTTGACAATAACCAATTTTGCGATTCCTGATTCTCTTTTTGACACCTTCGAGTCATTGAAAACCATTACCGCTGATCTTTCCCTTCAGTCTATTTCAATAGTAGATATGGGCATGTTTTCTAACCTTGAACAGCTGCAAAAAATAGAGATCAACTCTTGTGCTGCATTACAGAATTTACATGGTCTTGAAAATCTCAACCACTTGGAAGAGTTTTATATAAACGCCTGCAACTCATTGGAATCCATATCAACAATAAACTTCACTGACAACCTGGAACTTAAAAATTTGGATATTCGGAATTGTCCACTTCTAGATTTCTCAGAAAATGACTTCTCCCTTAGCGATCTACATCGACTTTCTATTGTAAACTTGGAAATCAAATCTCTCGCGGCTTTTTCTGCCTTGCAAAACGTAGAAGATTTCTCTTTGCTACGCTGTAATTCCATAGAATCAATCATTTTTGAAGATCATTTCACACCCAAGAAACTATCTATCTATGCCAATGAGAATCTAAACTTCGTATCCGCCTTAAATCCATCCATCAAAGAGTTGGAATACGTATTTCTAAATACAATTCGAGAAGAATGTAATGTTTTAAAAAATGTGGAAAGAATAACTCATTCCTTATCCATCGCACCAGGTATCGCTACGGAGGTGCTTTTTTTGGACTTATCGTCTATAAATTACATCAATGAATATACAATCAATGGAATAAAAGAAAGTCATCTTCCCGGATTCAATTCTCTTGATTCAATTCAAGTATTGCATATAGCAAATTGCGAAAATGTAGAAGACCTTAACCAACTTTCCAATCTGAGTCAAATCGACACCTTAATTTTATTTAGAAACGATAAGTTGACCGACATCTCTGCTCTCAATTCTGAGTTGGGCATTAAACAATTGATTATTGATGGCAATGGAATAACTGATTGTGCTATTGAAATGATATGCGAACGAACTCCAGAATTGGACGTAATAGTGCAGTGGAATGAAGCAGGTTGTGAAAGCCTTGAAGAAATCGATGCCTTCTGCCAAAATACGGGTACTATATTAGCAGGAGATTTTGTATTTGACTCCCAATCAAAAGTCGATTCCTTTTTCATACAACACCCTACCATAAATACGATCTACGGAAATGTTACTATTGATGGATCAAATCCTGAGAATACGGACCTCATCAATGACTTGTCTCCGCTATCGAATTTGTCCGCGATTGAAGGCAGTCTTGACTTGTACAAATTAAGAGGTCCACTTTTGCATCAAGTAAATACCATAAAGTGTAATTCTATTACCATAGTAAACAGGGAGGTGCCGCTAAGTGTCCCCCTTTTCGAAAACATTGATTCTCTTGAAAGTCTACGGATTGTGTTTACCGATTCTATAATAGGGGATGTTATCTTTCCCAACTTAAACCATTGCGAAACTATAGAGATGACCAGCATAGAATATTGGTCTGGCTCTTTAGCATTACCCCAATTAAAAAGTACATACAGCATAAAGAATACTAGCAGTGCACTGCATTACATTTATCTAGATGACTTGGAGGAAGCGCATACATTGGAAGCAACCCTTTGCCCTAATTTTGAAGGATTTAGAAATTGCCAAAACCTGTCAAAACTCCATACCCTTTCGCTTAGAAGAAACAATGCCATGGTCCAAATTTTTGATACGACTTCCCTTGCTTCAGTTAATGAAGTTTTAATTAAAAAGAATGATCATTTCAGCTCCTTAAAAGGCTTTGAAAATCTTATTGACATACAAATTTTCCATATCTCTGAATGCAATGCCATTGTGGAAATTTCTCTGCCCAGCTTAAGCTATGGAAATTTTAAGGATACTCCCTTTACTCAAAACGTATTCATAGGAAACAATGCCTCCCTTGAGAGCATCCATCTACCTCGTCTTAGAACTGTTGATAAAATTTATATTGTAAATAATGATCAGCTCACCTCATTGGACGGACTCGATTCTTTAACACTGCTTACGTATCTGTATATCCAAGAAAATGAACTACTCGAATCTTTGAACGGGCTAAATGACAGCCTTGCTGTATTGGACTTGATCGAAATAACAGACAATCCTAATTTAAACATCTGTGGGCATACCTTAATCTGTAGACATCTTGAAAGATCAAAGCCAGTTGTTGCCCAAAACAATCATATGGACTGCCTCTACCAATCTGACTTGTACCTTTCCTGTAATTTGTCTCCATTGCCCTGCCCTTTTGGCGATGTTATTTTGACCAATAATGATGATGTAGAAAACTACATTACCTATTACAACTCTTGTAAAGAAATTGATGGAGATTTCTCCATAACCGGTAGTAACATTACTCTTGGTGCTACATTTGATTCTTTAGAAATCATTGAAGGAAATTTCAACATTGAGGAAATAGATCATTCCATAGATATCAATTTTCCAAACCTCAACCGCGTGTTTTACAGCATCATCTTGCTAAACAATACTTCCAACTTCAATTTAAATGCAAATAATGTCATTCGTTTGGGAAATAGTATAAGAATAGAGAATAACACGGAATTGGTCTCTGTAGCGAATTTTAAAGTCAATGCTACATTTGATGAGATCAATGCAATTTGGGTCAAAGACAACACGAACTTATCAGATCTAAGATTTTTGGATGCCGCTGACGGAATAAACATTCTCAACATCATAAACAACTCCAACCTTACTTCACTAGCAGACTTAAACAAAAATTCATTAATCTACAAAATTGACGCTAGAAATAATCCAATTCTCTCTACGTGTAATGTACCCGCCATCTGTAACAACCTACAATCCGGATATTTGGAGTCATACACTTTTCATAACAATGTAGACTCCTGTGAGACAGACATCGTCTATAACAGCTGTCTTGGAATTACCAATTTGGAAGACCTCGTTATTGATCAAATCACATTGTTTCCTAACCCTACTCATCACATTATTAACATTCGTAGTGCAAATCCTATTGTTTCACTATCTCTTTATAACACCGTCGGAGAATTGGTATTTTCCCAATTGCACACCAATAAAGTTGATCTGCGAAATTTGAATGCTGCCTTTTATTTCTTAACAGTAAAGACTGCTGCGTATTCACAAACGTTTAAAATTTTAAAGCTATGATTCAAGATGTAATGTTGCATTGAATGCTGTACAGCCATTAATACGAATTGGAAAGTACTTTAATCCATTATTTAATACTCGTGCATCGGTGAACAATCATTCTTAAGGCAGAGACATTAAAGGGTAAAATCTTAATCTATCCGCAACAGTAAAACTTAACGTGATAAACTTTTTGAAAATCAAAGCATAAAAATACTTTACCTCTTTTTCTGCCAAAATCTTTTTTACATTTGCACCGTTTTTCGAAAACACAAAAGATTAAGAAAATATGGCTCTTCAATGTGGCATCGTAGGTCTGCCGAATGTAGGAAAATCAACTCTTTTTAATGCGCTTACTTCCGCCAAAGCGCTTGCTGCAAATTACCCCTTTGCAACCAAGGATCCCAATCTGGGTATTATTACTGTTCCGGATGAGCGATTGGATGCACTTGCGGAACTTGTCAATCCCCAAAAAGTACTCCCTACAACAGTAGAAATTCTGGACATCGCAGGATTGATAAAAGGTGCGAGTAAGGGCGAAGGACTTGGGAATCAGTTTCTTGCCAATATCCGAGAAGTGGATGCCATTGTACACGTAGTACGATGTTTTGAAGACGACAACGTCATCCATGTAGACGGTAACGTAGATCCTGTCAGAGATAAAGCCATCATTGATATGGAGCTGATTCTAAAGGATATGGAGACCATAGAAAAACGGATCGAAAAATTCAAAAAGGGATCAAAAGGTGGAGATAAGGAAGAATTGAGAAAACTCGATTTTGCTCAGGAGCTTTATCAACATTTGGAAGGTGAGAATCCGGCGAGAAGCTATGAAGTACCCGATGGCATGGAAGATGTGTACAAAGACATGTATCTCCTGACCAGTAAACCGATTTTATACGTTTGCAATGTAGACGAATCCAGCGTACTATCTGGCAATGAACATACCAAGAGATTCACAGAGTTAGTAGCTGGCGAAAAGGCCGAAGTCATCTTGATTTCGGCAGGAATTGAAGCCGACATCGCAGAACTGGAAACCAAGGAAGAACGAATGGAATTTGTAGAAGAAATGGGACTTACGGAGCCCGGTGTCAATCGTGTAATACAGGCATGTTACAAACTGCTTAACCTTATTACCTACTTCACGGCAGGAGAAAAGGAAGTCAAAGCATGGACCATTGTGGATGGATGGAAAGCTCCCCAAGCAGCGGGGGTCATTCATTCAGATTTTGAAAAAGGATTCATCAGAGCGGAGGTAATAAAATATGATGACTACATTTCGCTAGGTTCCGAAGCAGCAGTCAAGGATGCGGGAAAAATGGGTGTTGAAGGAAAAGAATACGTTGTCAATGACGGAGATATAATGCATTTCAGATTCAATGTCTAACTACATTTATTACATATTCAACAAGCCTTACAATGTACTATCACAATTTACCAAAGAAGTCCCTACCCATGTAAC
This sequence comes from Bacteroidota bacterium, assembly GCA_039194925.1. GTDB lineage: Bacteria > Bacteroidota > Bacteroidia > Chitinophagales > Saprospiraceae > CAJXUU01. The sequence goes on along the minus strand of JBCCVV010000052.1, from coordinate 3,014 downwards.
GTTGAAAGATTATTTGGACTTACCTCTGGATATATATCCTATAGGAAGACTCGATAAAGATAGTGAAGGGTTACTTTTACTAACCAATGATAATGAACTCAAAACCAAGCTCCTAAAACCAGAAAAAAAGAGTCCCAAAACCTATTGGGCCCAGGTAGACGGAGACATTACTCCAGCTGCTTTAGAACAATTAAGAAGAGGAGTAATCATAAAACTGAAGAGAGGGCCGTACGAGACTCAACCTTGTCATGTTGACAAAATTATCCCCCACAATATAGAAGAACGTGATCCGCCCGTTCGTAAAAGAGCTTCCATACCAACATCCTGGATTGAAATCACCATTGAAGAAGGGAAAAACCGACAGATACGGAAGATGTGTGCGAAAGTAGGATTCCCGTGTTTGCGATTAATACGAACTCGAATTGCAACACTAAAATTTGAAGACGTAAGACGGGGTCAGCACCGGGCATTGACCCCTCATGAAATTGAGATATTGAAATCTTGACAAACCCATTAACTTCTTTTTCTATGTATTGTTGTTTACGGTTTTGACTTTTTTGAACAAATGCATTTTAACGTTCCATTACCTTAACCTCATTTCTTACTCCTTCTGACTCATGTTTGGTCTTCAATGCCATTTTGAAAAGGAAACCTTCATTTTTCTGGGTGTTAATTTCAATTGCGGCATTTAAAGTATTTGAGCGACTTACAATGCTTTTAATACCCAACCCCGAAGGTGCTTTCTTAATTTCTTCAGGGTCAAATCCAACCCCATTGTCTTCATAGTTTAATTCGAAGCCGTTGAAATCACTTTCGAAGACAACATGAATCATAGTTGCCTGTGCATGCTTAATTGTATTCTCAATTAATTCCTGCAATATTCTATAGCAATATAATTCTTCTCTGTTTGTAAGCACAGGCAACACATTATACTCAAAATGCACTTCAATTTTACTCATTTTCTGAACGCGTTGAAATAGATTGTTGCAAGCCTGAACAAAATTAAGGTGATCGAGATTTGGAGGATAAAGATCAAGAGTAATAACTCTAATAGTGTCGATAACTTTATCTATCAGTTGAGCAGTTTCATTTTTGAGATCATTGTAAGCTTCCGCTGGCACAGACGGATCCATCTGCTTTATATAAATACGTAAAGCCGACAACGCACTGCCCAGATCATCGTGCAAATCATAGGCAATCCGCTTGCGTTCGGCTTCTTGTGCCTCAAAAGAGTATCTGAGCATATCTTTTTGGTGATCCGCTTCCATTCTTTGCATACTTTCTCGTTGTGCAAACAATCGTTTTTGATACACCAGAAAGAATACAATAATAGCAATGGCCAAAAGGAGCATTCCCAAAATACCGCATAGAATCAGTAAAACCGGGGTACCTAATTCGTGGGTTGAATCCATAGAGCGATGGCGTATGAAATATTCAAGAAGATATTAAATATAGCATGAATACCCCATAAAGTAAACAATGCATCATTTGAAGTCTTGATATAGTTAGTAAATAAGAAAATGAAAAAACTTCCCGAAAAATAAATCAATATCCCTATGTGCAACCAAAATAAAGGTTCCTTATCTAATGACTTTACTTTTAGCTCTTTTAGAGTTTTGTAAAAGTAACACAATGCCAAAAACACCAGAATAAAGCTTGCAAGTGGTCTGGAATAACTGTTGAAGTTGTCAATACCATTCAAGAATAACGCATCGATGCTAGCGAACAGAATAAACGCCATCATCAAAATGTTTAATGTTCGATTCGAAATTAAGGGTACTAACACTTTTCTCATAATGTTCGCCAATAAGACAAATTGCAGAACAGTAAAGAGATGGAGCATGGGTAAATTACCAATTTCAAAAAATGTAGGTACGTAAACAATAATCTCACTAATGAACGTTACCGCAACCAATACGCCAATGCTACGCTGAAATGTCACCAACTGATTACGTTTAATACAAACGATTGCTAAAGGTAGTACTACTGAAAGCATTGAAATATAGCTCACCCATTCTGCCCAATCTCTTATCATATCTTTTTAGCACTCTTCTTCAGGTTTACAAAATGGAGGACAGGGCCTTGATGTGTCGAAATACGTTGTTGGTGGAATATCATCCTCCGAATTTCTACCTCCATGCTTTTTTTCAATGGTTATTATTGGTCTAAAACTAAAAGGGTGATAGTCCGAAACAGATAATCCCGCCCCCAGATTAATATAGAAATTCACTTCTCCGTAATAGTCCATTCGTTTGAATATTGCCTTAGTTTCAAGGGCATCAAAGTTATATTGAATCACCCTAAGTAATTTTTGTTGCGTAAATAACGTTTCATCAGAATGCAAATAGTGCGATGGCACATCTAACGTATTTTTGGGTGCCAGGCAATCAAATGCCTCTATTAATTCTGTATCACCAATGGACTGCCATTTAACGATAAATAATTCTGCAACTTTAGGCGAGATATCCTCTTCCAATGTGGAAGGATAATCATTCTTCTTATCACCATATTGACTTCTATTTGAGTAAGACAAGCTAAATTGTTTATTCATTGGCTCTAGATAGAAATAATAAACCTTATGTCCATATTGAGCCTTGTGCAAAACAATTTCCAGAATTGGAATAAATATATTATTGCTCGGAGAATTAAGATAGAAATGAGAATTATCCTCAGCATCCCTTTTTCCCATTATCACAGAAACTGTATAAACATTATGACCGCCGTGAGAATCATTAAGCTCTCTTATAAAATCAACCAAATGATCGGCCAACTTGTATGTATCGTAGCGTTCAATTCCATATTCAGTCACTCTCGTGAATAAATCACCCAAAAGTATCGGTAAACATTTTTGCCAATTATACTTCAACTTTTTCACATCTCTATGAGAAGGAAGCGCGTATTTTCCGTCAACAAGTGCATTATTTTGTGTTTTCATAATGATTAGATTTTGAAGGTTATTAATTATTTTCCAAGTTAATCTATTCATTATCAACAATTTAATCTTTATATTGAAT
>JBCCVV010000051.1:0-32222 GCA_039194925.1 Bacteroidota bacterium | reverse complement strand
CAGCGGAAGGTAAAGCTAGAGTTATTATTTAGACTCAATCTAAATAAGTATATTTGTGTTTTATATAACTCATAAATAGAATTCATATGCTTAGGCAAATAATAGGGATATGCGCTGTTTTATTGGTCGTGTCGTCATGCAAAAACGATTCAACTTCCAGCGCTGAACAAAAGACTTCTGCTATCACTTTGTATACACATCGTCATTATGACACAGACAAGTCTATTTTCCAGAATTTTGAAAAAGAAACTGGAATTAAAATAAATGTGGTAAAAGCAAATGCCGACGAACTTATTCAAAAATTGGAAAGTGAGGGGGATCAATCACCTGCTGATTTATTGATCACGGTAGATGCTGGTCGACTGGTACGGGCAAAATCGAAAGGTTTATTACAATCTGCTGAATCAGAAATTTTACGCAATACCATACCTAGTCATCTTAAAGATGCAGATAATCAATGGTTTGGACTCACGAAGAGAGCGAGAATCATCGCATATGATAAGAATAAGGTCGATGCCAAGGATCTTTCAACTTATGAGGCGCTTGTGGATGAAAAGTGGAAAAAGAGAATTCTAATTCGAGCCTCAGGAAACATCTATAATCAATCTCTGCTTGCTTCAATTATTGCAAATGACGGTAAGGAAGAAGCCAAAAAATGGGCCGCGGGTATCGTCCAGAATATGGCTCGTAAACCTAAAGGAAATGACCGTGATCAAGTGAAAGGTATTTTGGCCGGTGAAGGCGATTTGGCCATTGTGAATACCTATTATTTGGGTAAGTTATTAAATTCTAAAGATTCAATGGAGGTGCAGGCTGGAAATGCGGTTAGCGTATTTTTTCCAAATCAATCTGATCGTGGTGCACATATTAATGTTAGTGGGATCGGAGTTGTAAAACATGCTCCCAACAAAGAAGCCGCTATCAAATTCATCGAATATCTGGTAAGCAAGGAGGTGCAAGAAACTTTTGCAGATGCGAATTACGAATATCCCGTTAATCCGGAGGCCCAAATTTCGGACTTGTTGAAATCCTGGGGTGATTTTGTCGAAGATAGCCTTCCACTAACCAAACTTGGAGAACTAAATAAGGATGCAGTCATTATATTTGACGAAATTGAATGGGACAACGGACCGAATGCGCAATAAGATAAGACACCTATATAGAGACTTTAACCGATGGTCATTGTTTACAATGACCATCGGTCTTTTTGTAGCCATTCCCGTATTTACCATCCTAATTTATTTATTTCATGGAGTTGGTGAAATGTGGCAACACATCGTCAAATATTTTCTTGCCGATTATATCCTGAATTCCATTTATTTAATTTTGGGTACTGGAGTGCTGAGTTTTGTGTTCGGCATTTCAACCGCCTGGATTGTAGCCCGATATGACTTTCCATTTAAAAAGTGGATTGAATGGATGCTTTTGCTACCGCTCGCTATTCCTTCCTACATTGTGGCTTATGCCTATGTTGGTCTATTTGATCATGGAGGTACGTTGATCCGTTGTATGCAATCTATAGGAATTTCGATCAACAAGATTGATATGATGAATATTTATGGATTGATCTGGGTCTTAAGTTGTTCGCTATTCCCTTACGTTTATGTGAGCACTAAAGCAATGTTTTTGAGTCTCCCAAGAGAAATTAGGGATGCAAGTTATCTTTTGGGTGCATCGAATACGAAATACTTTCTGCGAATCGCTCTACCTCTGGCATATCCCGCGATCATTGGTGGATTATTTTTGGTCTTCATGGAAGTTCTCAACGATTATGGCGCAGCTAAATATTATGGTATCAATACGTTTACAACTGGAATTTTCAGATCGTGGACAATGCTGGAAGATTTGCAATCTGCCATTTATTTATCTGCCCTTTTAGTGGTATTGGTTTTTTTTGTCAATGGGGTGGTTTATTGGATGAGAGGAAGCAAATCTTATTCTTTTAGAGCAAATTCAAACCAACAGAATATAAGGAATCGAACGCGTTTGACCGGTGGCAAAAAAGTAGGTTTTATAGCTATTGTTGTTGCACCTGTTTTATTCGGTTTTATTCTTCCATTGATCCAGCTCTTGTATTGGGGCATGTTGACTTTTGAGAACATGTTTACTATGAAATTAATTACAATTGCTCTGGAAAGTATCGTCTTGGCACTAATTACGACTTTTTTTATAGTATTGGCTGCTTTGATCTTAATCTTTTTCTCCAAATGGAACCATCTAAAAGGGATAAAGTGGTTTAAGAATATTGGAATACTGGGATATGTTATTCCTGGTGCAATTATAGGCATCGGAATAATAAGGAGCAGTCAGGCAATTATCAATTTTTTTGACCGCAACCTTAATCTGGAAATAGGGTATTTGTTTTATGGAAGTGCGGTGATCCTAATCTATGCGTACGTATTTAGATTTTTGGCTGTGGCTTACAATCCTTTGGAATCCAATACTTTAAAAATTGGAAAAGAACTGGCTGAGTCTTCATACTTATTAGGCATAAGGAAATTTAAAACGCTGGTAAAAATTGAATTGCCCATGTTGCGCAACGCTATGATTGGTGCAGGATTTCTGGTTATGATTGACATTATGAAAGAACTTCCACTAACCCTTATCTTAAAACCCTATACGTTGAATACCTTGGCGGTAAAAGCATATGAATATGCCGATGACGAACGGGTCGCTGAGGCCGCATTACCCGCATTGATTCTCATCGTTATCATTGTTATTATGATGATTATAGTTCAATCCTTAAACGCTAGAAGTATTAACACCGAAAGAAATGAAAATGCGTAACATTCTTGAAGTATACAATCTTTCCAAGTTGTATGATGGAAAAGTTTTGGCGATATCCAACTGTAGTTTTCAATTAGAGGAAGGGGGAATTTGCGCTGTGGTAGGAGAGAGTGGAAGTGGGAAATCTACCTTACTACGCCTTATTGCCGGACTGGAAAGACCCACCACTGGACATATTATAATTGATGAGAACATTGTAAGCAATGATACATCCATTTTGCCTCCTCAAGATCGACAGGTAGGATTTGTATTTCAGAATTTTACTTTGTTTCCTCATATGACCGTTGAACAAAATATAGCCTTTGGATTAAAAACCAATAAAAAAGAGACCATTCAAAATTTGCTTAAATTGATAAAAATGGAGGGCTACGAAAAGTCATATCCTTCTCAGTTAAGTGGTGGGCAAGAACAAAGGGTCGCTTTAGCCAGGACCTTGGCTGTTCGTCCAAAGTTGCTGTTGCTGGATGAGCCTTTTAGTAATTTGGATGCGAGTCTTAAATCTGAATTACGTCAGGAAATTCGATCCATTGCAAAAGAGCTGGGTGCATCAATGATTTTTATTACCCACGATATAGTGGATGCAATTGATATTGCAGAACATATTTTACTGCTGAAAGATGGTTTGGTGGTTGAATACAAACCCGTTGAAAAGTTTGCAAAGGAAAACCAAAATGAAGAAGTCAAAACATTGATTCAAGAATTAAAAACAAGCGTAGATACCATATTAAAATTTATTAACTAGAACTTGAGTAAGCTCGTCATTCCGCCGACCCAGAAGGGAAATAAGCGCAGAGAGTTGTTTTGTGACCACTACGATTGCAAGGTCAAAAGCCAGATTCCATGCTTATATAAAATCACTTCATTACCTTTATTTCTTGATGTACTGCATTATTGATGCATCAAACTCAACCTTTAAAAAGTATCACTGTTAAACGTGAAAATAATTTGATGAAAGTAGAGATTGAAGTAAAAGATCAGATTCGGGAAATATTAAATCATCTATGTGATAATCTTTACGAGAGGGAGGAAAGTATTCACCTTGCCCTTCTCAGCGTTTTGGCTGGCGAAAGCATCTTTTTGCTCGGTCCTCCTGGTGTGGGAAAAAGTCTTATTGCCCGGAGATTAAAATTTGCCTTTCGCGATGGTGTTTCATTTGAATATTTGATGAGTAAATTTAGTACTCCCGATGAAGTCTTTGGACCAGTATCCATCAAGAAACTAAAAGATGAAGATAAGTACGAGCGATTGACGGATAATTATTTGCCAGGTGCCAATATTGTTTTTCTGGATGAGATTTGGAAAGCGGGTCCCGCCATTCAAAATGCATTGCTTACCGTACTGAATGAAAAGATCTATCGAAACGGTGATGTGGATCTCAAGGTGAAGATTAGAGGCATTATAACGGCATCTAATGAATTGCCACCCACTAGCGAAAATCTGGCACCCATTTGGGACCGTTTCTTGATCCGTCTGGAGATCTATAACATCAAAAAGTTTGGTAATTTTCTAAATATGATCACCAATACAGGTGATGTCTATGAGGATCAGATTCCTGAAGGGATAAAATTTACGAATAAGCAATTGGATGAATGGAGTGCTCAGATTGATCAAATCGAGGTGCCTGCCGAGGTCTTGAATACCGTACAGGTAATAAAAATCAAACTGGAGGAATATAATGCACGTGGAGGAGGTATTCCGATCATTACACACGATCGAAGATGGAAGAAGATCATTCGATTGTGCAGAACTTCGGCTTTTGTCAATGGTAGATCAAAAGTAGATCTCATGGATTGTTTTTTGATGAAACACTGTCTTTGGAGCCATCCATCCCAAAAAGACATCATTCACGAAATTCTCATCGAAACCATTGCAGATCATGGCTATACCATTACCACCAATATTAATACAATCAAACGCGAAGTACAGGGATTTCAACAAGATGTAGAATCGGAAATTCGCATTATGCATGTGGTGAGCGAGGAAGAACTCATGATCATTGATGACGAATATTTTGAAATTGAGAGTACAAATTCAAAGTTCAAAGGCAAATACGTCACCATAAAGCAGTACAGAGAATTGTCGATCGATGAGCCTAAGATCATGAACATTTATGATGGTGAAAAGAATCTGGTGAATCGGATGAAAAGTCAAAGAGATAAAGAAGAAAATTCAATAGTCATATTTCATGATTCAATTGCCAATCACTACAAACTAAAAACGAAACTGTCCGAACGGAAAGCGTATATCATGAAAAAACCTCATCGAGTGGTACAAAAATATTGGGATGAGCGGTATACACAAATGGACCGGTTTATCACCAATCAAATCGACACTATGGAAAATAAGGCTCCGGCAGAAATTCAGGGAGTCAGCAATAATCTATTTGTTGATGAAGATCTTTCGGAGGTGGTCACGCGTAATTATAATCGCACCCTTAATGAATTGAAGGAATTGAAGTTGGCTTTGGAGAAAACACAATATTTGTATACACAGATTTAAAAGAAGAGCGCTGGCGTGATTGAGGATATCCATAAAGAATTAGAGGAAGAATACAATCGATTCATTGAGTTTGGCGGTTTGCTAGATAGCAAGATGAGAAAGTATCTCATTCAATATCTGCAAAATAAATTTACTCCAGAGCGCCATTTGATTCCTGAGCTGAATGACAAATACTACAATTATTTTAAGAAGGCGTTGGATGAAGTTTTTATTATTGATGGATTAAGTGAGGTGCTCAATCAGAATGTGTCCATTAAAAAGCGCATTATATTGGATACCATTTACTGGTTGAAAAAATCCTACGATAAGGTACGGAAAAAACATCCTTATGAAGATGAGGAAAGAAGATTGGAGGGATGGTCTGTGACACCCATCCAGGCTTTTTTAAAGCGTTGGCATGCTTTGCCCACCTATTTGGAAAACATGTATCGACGCGATGAGGTCGATGCACAATTCTTTCGGTCAAAATTTGAAACGCTGATATCGACGGATCGTTTGGATCAAATAAGTGCGGATAACCTAAAGCATTTGGATCTCATCATCAACGACGCTCTAGCGCAATGGGATGCTTTGCTGTATGCTAAGATTTTGGAATTCCAAATGCAAAAATTTGATGAAGACAAGGAAGCTTATGTGGATTTTGTCAGTCGGAAAGTAGAAGAATACAACAAGCTGCGTGACCTAATAGAGCCCTTTAGCGAATATTTTGGTTGGGATATGTCACGAAAGCTCTGGCAAAAGACATCGTTTGATCTTATTGATCAATACAGAGCACTTTTGGAAGACGAGAAAAGTATAAGAGAATTGGCTGATCTTTTGGGCAGTATGCGAGAAGCGGAGTTGGTAATGGAAGAAGAAACCTTTGAAAAAACGATCGTCCGACAAGAATGGGTGAAAGATGAATTATTGAAATCAGAAATCGTGGGGACGCAGACGAGTGATGACCTCACACATATGCTAAGTTCGGAAGCAGGATTGTTGAGTGAGCCGGATACCGAATCTTATTTTCTGAAAAAATATGCGGATCAAAAGCTACTTACCTTTCGATACGAAGACCGTAAACTAATCAAAAGTGAGGATCATTTTTTGGAGATAAATCAAAGGGTGAAACAAAAAGAAAAAGGTCCATTTATTGTATGTGTGGATACGAGTGAAAGTATGGATGGACGACCCGAACAGATTGCCAAGGTAATGACCTTTGGAATTCTAAAAATGGCCATGCATCAAAACCGTAAGGCTTTTCTTATCAACTTTTCAACTGGGGTAAAAACGCTGGATTTGTACAACATAGCAGAAAGTATTGATGAGATTGCGGCATTTTTACAGATGTCGTTTTATGGTGGTACGGATGCGACCCTGGCCTTGTATGAGGCGATGCGCCAATTAGAATCTGAAAATTACGAGGATGCCGATATATTGATGGTTTCCGATTTTGTGATGTACAAATTGGAAGACGATGTGAAACAGCAGATTAAACACTATCAGGTCAATAAAAACACCCAGTTCCATGCCTTGTCTATTGGCAATCAGGCGAATTCTGATGTGCTCCACTATTTTGATACCAATTGGCAATACAATCCGAAGCAAAAAGGAGTTATTCGGGCGTTGACGGAAGGGTTGAATGATATTAAGGAACGGATGTAATGAACGTCACTTCCAGGAATTTAATCTACCTACGCTTATGTCAACAGATTTGACGGTCCATTGATCGTGACTATTTTTTGGGAAACCAGGGTAAAAATGCGTTTGTGTTATCTACATAATCCTTGTATTGTGGTTTGGTCTCTTTTAGCTTTCTTTCCAGCAAAGCAACTCCCGATATTTTGACTAATAAAACGATCATGATCACAGTTCCAATCACATGCCAGTAACTTCCTGAAGCAATACAAAACAAGGCATAAGCGACCCATACCATTGCATCGCCAAAGTAATTGGGGTGCCGGGTATATTTCCAAAACCCAGTATGCAATACCTTCCCTTTATTTTTAGGTTCGCTTTTGAATCGAGCCAATTGATAATCGCCACCTGCTTCGAACATAAATCCTATACTCCACGCCATAATGGCCAGATAATCAAGGACATTGAGACTAGAGGTAGAAGAATTGACCGCAAGTAAAGGAAAGGAAATAATAAGGATCAATGCTCCTTGAAATAAAAATACCTGGATGTAGCTGAACCACCAATATCTTTTTGGTCCAAATTTTTGTCTAAACTCCTGGTATCGATAGTCTTCACCCTTGCCTATATTTCGCCATGCCAAATATCCCGCCAATCGCGTACCCCAAATGGCAACCAACACCAAAACAATCCATTGCCTATCGGACCGATGTTCGACCGTGAAAAAATAAAAAGTGTTCACAATTACAAAACCGGTTCCCCAGAAAATATCTACAATACTTACATTCTTGATGACTATACTTATGAGCCATAAGAAGGTGACCAGAATAAAGATGATCAATGAAGCATGTAGAAAATGATCCAGCATAGGTTGTCAAAAATACGAAAAACAAAAATTTCAGGATTAATCTGAATATCTACATGTGTAAATCAAATTGCACTCTGATTCGGAATGGAGCATCGATCAGAGACCGTGCTCTCGTGAGTATCTCTTAACGAGGCAATGGTTTCTAACCATTTGCCGTATTATAAAAGTGCAATTTGGTTTACACACAATATCTACGTGATTCAGGCACCTTTTTTGCGGTAGCTTTAGAAGGTTAATATGAATTGCAAAAACATTTTGAAGTTCATATGAATAAAATATAATATATTTAGCTGCCTAAAGCCCTTAAGGATAAGGTAATTTAATAGTAAGCGTACATTATCAACTGATTTTGTGCCTATCTTTTTTTAAAATTTTAAATCATAAAACAAAAGTACAATGGGATATTACACAATATTTCAAGACAAAGGTGGAAAATACCGCTTCAATCTTCACGCCGCAAATAACCAAGTAATTCTTTCCAGTCAAGGATATGCATCTGCGGCAGGAAGAGATAATGGAATTGAGTCCGTTAGAGTAAATAGTCAGATTCCAGAACGCTTTGAACGACTTGATGCAAAAAGTGGTGATTTCTACTTTGTATTAAAGGCCGCAAATGCACAAGTCATTGGACAAAGTCAGATGTATAAAAGTAAAAGCGGAAGAGATAATGGAATCGAATCTGTAATGAAAAACGGACCTTCTAAGGATGTTCGTCCAGCAGAATAATTAGAAACGATTTATAGTTGGTTTTTATCCCAATTAGAAAAATCAAAGAGGCTGTCTTATTTAAAAGTCAGCCTCTTTTAATTTTCTTAGTTATTGATTGTATTATCTCCTGTTACAGTAAGTGTTCCACTTGGATTCAATGTCATCGCTTTTGGCGTTGTATCTTCGTTATTTCCTTCCAGTAAGATATCCTTTATCATCAGGTCACCACTATTTATAATGGCCCCACCATTGGTTTCAGAATATCCATTGACCATCGAAAGGTTATTAATAGAAACCACTCTACCCATTGGAATATTAAATATCCTTGACGCATTATTGCCGGATAGTGTAAGTTGCGTTTTACCCAAACCTTGAATAACTAAATCCTTTGGTATAATGATTTCACCGCTGGTCAAGGTTATCGTCTCTCCAGTGAGTGCAACATCAAAGAAAACAGTATCTCCAAGGCAAGGATTTGCTATCACAGCTCTCAGCGATCCAGGTCCTGAATTATTGGTATTTGTTACCGTACTTACTTCCGAGTCAACTTCAATCGCAACCATTCCAGAAGCCTCACATCCATCTCCACTCGTAAACGTGTAGGTAATGGAATGCATGCCAACTCCTGCATCGGAAGGATCAAACATATTGCCTGTCACTCCAGGCCCTGAGAATGTTCCACCCAGAGGCATCGCCGTGAGTATAACCGGATTTGCATTAATGCATAACATTGAAGGTGCATTTATGGTTATGAATGGAGTAGGATATACGGTAAGTAATATATCTTCCGTTATGTAGCAACCATTATTTTCAACTCGTATAAATACCATTTCACCATTCGTGGCAGTATACATTTCTGGAGATCCAATAGCACCCAATCCTGCTTCGGCATCCGTAGCGGATGTGTGGTAGGTTACAGTTGCATCTATTGGGATAACAGTAGTAATCGATTGAGTCAAATCAAAGGAGCCCAATAATCCACCGGCTACCATTTCACACGTCGAAAGATCCATAGGCTCATCCGCTTCGAAAGCCGGAACGCTGGAAACCGTATATGTGACATCCGTACTGTCTGAACATCCGGTCACCGTATTTGTCGCTACAAATCGAAGGGTGATGTCATTTTCATTATCCGTTTGAGCAGTGAGAATAGGACTCAGCGTTGTTTCATTGATTAACGAAGCATTGCCAGACCCGGCGCTTACGATTGACCAATTATACGCGTACGTCTCTGAAGGAAGAACAAAGCCCAAAACCGTTCGACTCTCTCCCTGACAAAGCCCTAAGTCTCCATTAGGATTAATTGTTGTCAATGGATTGGCGTTGATGTTGACATTCACTACAAATGGCTCTCCTTCGCATCCGTTTTCACTTACTGGAGTAATGGTGTATTCAATGGTTTCAACAATCGTATATGGATTTATTACCGTATGGGTAATGTCTCCAGTGCCGGTTTGATTCTCAGTGACACCGATAATAACAGGTAATGGGCTGATGTCAGTAATTTCCCAATTGTAGATTATCGGCTGATTGTCGTCGTCATCATCATTGTCAATATCAAGGATATTCGTGATGTATTCATCCAATCTCAGTGTATATTCTACTCCACTACAAGCTTCTTCGGTAGTACCACTACCCACAGGTTCGGGGTTGACGTTGAGTGTAAACGTAAGTGATGCACCTAGTCGATCACCTGTGTCCAACATATCATTTCCATTCACATCATAGTAGGGAGTACTTTCGTAAACGACAGTTCGAGTATCACTATTTGTATTTTCATAGGCATATTCGGATGGCATCCAGGCTTCTCCTATGGCTAAATCAGTAGTGTCCATAGATGGTGCACCGGGTATATTATTGGTCACCACTGTTTCGACTCTGAGTTCTCCACAATCTGAAGGATCTACCGTGCCACCTATAGCCATTGCCTCTCCAATAGTTAAGGTGTCTCCAGAACAAACCGTCATATCATATTCATTAAGTACTCCATTGTTGTTCGCTGTAACAGAGGATGAAGGTCCGTTGTATTCCACCTCAACCGTAGGTCGTATTTCCACGGTAACCTCGAAGCTACAGGTATTTCCGACAGCATTACCAGAAGAGTCTTGTGCAGTATAGGTTACGGTAGTGACTCCCTCGTTAAATATCTCCGTTGCCATGGTCGTGCCGTCGAAACTGGTTACATCGACTGCTGCTTTTGTTGTGGCACCAGATAGGCTGTATGAAAATTGTGTCATGCTACCGCCCATCAATGCACAATTGTCTATAAGACTTGGATGTGTCCAGGTATAGCTGTCATCATTATTACAAGCCACAGCATCAGCAGGACAATCTTCGAATTGTGGTGCTTGGCCATCGGTAATGGTTACTGTAAATGTACATTCTGCAATATCACCGCATACGTCAGTAGCTGTACAAGCAACGGTGGTTTCACCCACGAAAAATTCACTTCCACCAGCCATGTCACAGCTTGCATTTAAGGTATGTGCTCTTTGAGTGTTGTCAATAGCCAGATAATCTACTTCGATGAAAGTAAACCATAAGTAACGGTTTCCACCCACTTCGGTAGCAATAACATCTGCTGCCGAATTTCGTGTTTCGGTAAATAATTTAGTGCCTGAATCGTCCAGAAGATTGAGATCAACTGCAAGCGTACCATCGCCTTCATCCCGGAAAACAAATTCAAATGTGTACCATCCGGATGTTGTGATTTCATAATGATTAAGTGAAGCAATATCATTTCTTCGTGTGAAGTTGGTGTTATTGCTACCGCCTACCAAGATGTTGCCGGCAGGATTACTTGCTGTATGAAAAATGAAATCTCTCTGGTGATTTCCATCCTGACCATTGGCTGCCGCTGAAAGATCCCAGCCGTATGTATCTGCGAGAACAGCCGGATCGGTAAGGTCCATATACACATCTTGTCGTACTTTAAAGCCGTTGCCAAATGTAGAACTATAGCCTCCTAGGCGTGAAAATATTCCTGTGTTACTTATCCCGGGATCCGTATTGTCAATTACACCATATGGGAATCCAGATCCAATTGCTGGACCGGTTCCTGGAGCTGTGACTCGAATAACAGTTGACTGGAATTCATTCCAACCCGAAGGTGTATTCACTTCAAAGCCTGGGTTTTCAAAACCTTCAAAGTATTGCGGATCGTATGCTTTTGGACTGTCAAAATAAACCGCGTGGGTAGAGCATGAATCGATTCCAGCACTAGCTATGATATCATCCATACACATTAATTCTGGTGCCTCTCCATCCAAAACGGTAATGGTGATTTTTTCCTCTGCACCTTCACAATCCAAACCACCCATGCTACTGACGGGTGTCACTGTAATCGTTGCTGTAATCGGTTGAGCAGTTGGATTCATAGCAACAAAGCTTGCAATATCACCCATGCCACTGGCACCCAATCCAATAGAAATATTATCATTCGTCCAATTGTATACAGTACCTGGTACAACGCCAGTGAAAACAATCGCTGTACTATTTTCTCCCGGGCATAATAATTGATCTTCTACTTCATCAACAGTTGCCGTCGGATCTACAGTTATCATAAATGTGATCGTATCTCCACTGCATTCACCAGTATCAAATGTTCCATTTTTGTTGGCATCATTAAAGGCGACCAAGGTAGCGGAAGTGTTTCCAGACACCATTGGATCTACCAATCTGAAGTTAGCAGGTTGATTGGCTGCAATGAAGTTAGTGTTGAAGTCCTGGAGAGTAGCTGAAATCGTAATTCCCAATGGATTCACTCCATTTACTTCCAGATTGCTTGCGGCATTGAAATCTATCACTACTCCGATATTCCCCGGACTTCCGGTCACATTGCTAAAAGTGACATTTCCATCACTATCGCATACCTGAATTGAAACATTTTCGCTGGCATCTAATATACCGTTGTTTATGTTTTGGGCTGTCTCTCCATTAAGCATGAGTTCGATGGAAGCGGTGAAGAAAACAAGTTCTCCCAGACATATGTTATCAGGTTGATGATAGAGCAAATCTTCTAAATCTGTAAGTTCAGCAGCATTCATTTCCGGCGCTGGAATAAGTCCTCCTCCTACATCATAAAGATTGTTTTTAACTATTATATTCTGATCCCAACAAGCCATCGTTGTAGTCCATCCTCCACCTGCATTGTACTCTGGAAACACTCCGTCGGTTGATCCCAGCAAGTCATCCAGTCGGATAAAGGTTTCAATTCCAGCATTGAAAGAATTCTCTTCACCCATTCCTCCGACCACAAAATCTCCAATCATTGCATTGTCACTATCATGATTGTAGAATGCCATTGCAATACCTCCTCTTCCTGATGCGGATGGATTAAATGTATTGTTGATAATTGTTCCATTAATCTCATCCTGTGTAATCGTATTACTATTACTATTGATCAATTTGGTATTGACGGTAATGTGTCTGTATTCGGGTATGTCAGCAGGTGTAAATGTATTGCCATCCACGGTTATGTCGCTGTAATTCTCAAGACTTATTCCCCAACTATGATTGGTAAATTCATTATCTGTTACGATTGTAGTTTTATCGGCTTGGTTGTTCTTCAAACGTAATCTGTTGGTATAACCAATCGCAAATTCACTATCAAAAACATTGTCATCTACAGTTACTGTTCCACCGCCTGCATTGTATTCCGCCAATTCTACACCACCGCCTTTAAATTGATTACTCTGAATAAGAATGTCACCATTATTATTGAATCTGTTAAGAATGTCATGATTGATAGAGGCGAAATCATTATTGGTGTACGTACCAGATCCTTCATCTACAGATACAGCTGATCTGAACATGGCATCATCGTCGAAGAAGTCAGCTCCAAGCTTTCCTACGGTAACGGTATTTCCGTTCACCAAAATATTGTCTACTCCTCCGGCAGCAACTCTGAATCCCGCATAATTGATACTAATGGCATTTCTGTTTCCATAACCACCAAGATGTGTTCCTTGAGTAGATTGATATGGATTAATGGTGTTGTTTGTGATGGTAACATTGTCTATATCCACGCCACTAAAGATCATTGCACTATGAAGAATGGTAAGATCTGGCTTGAACATAATGTCATCAACAGTTACCATATCCGCACTTACATCCAACAAGGTAGTTTTTCCAGATACAACGCCTGTAAAGTCCCACATCGGATCATCATCTCCTTGCAAGGTCAATGCTTTATTCGCAATAGCTTGTTCGTCATACATGCCACCATTGACGTAGAGCGTATTACCTGCCATCAATTTATCTATTCCTTCTTGAATGTTTCCAGGCATTCCTGTGGCGAATTGGGCCGATTCGGCATCGACATGCAAATCACTAAGAAAATCTCCCTGGAATCCCAAGGTTGACGATGTAGCGCCATTGAGATCGGTATCCGTACCATCATCCAAAAATGGAGAATAATCCAAATATGCATTCCCAGTATTTCCATCATGTCTTGATAAAATATCGTCATCATTGGTTTCTCCCCACCAGTTGCAACCTGCATTTACTCTTGGTGGATTTGAACCAATGGCAAAAAAGTCAAATTGATGCAGGGCTCCTCCTTGAATAAATGAGTTGTTGAAAAACGTTGCAACTACACCATCTTCCACTCTGACATTGGCATTCATACCTGCCACTCCATTGATCTCGTTTTCCACAAAACTGACATCCTGAGCCGTTGGTCTTAAGATAATGTTGAGTCCCTGACCAGGTGTAAACGCTGCTGTTCCATTGTTTTCAAATATGGAATTAGAAACAGCTACATTTCCTGCTACAACCATACCTCTGTTGATATTGTCATGCATATTGGTGTTGGAAACATTCAGCGTTACTTCACCCGTAGCGCCTGCATCACCATCAAAGACCGCAATAGCAGAGGAATTATCATCTGCAGCTTGTGTTCCTGAAATTTCTGTAGAGTCTACCGTTACATTGATATCTGAGCCAGAGAAGGTGGATTCAACCAGATAGATACCATTGCCCAAACTATTCGCAATATGTATGTGCTCTACCTTAAATGTGGTCGGTGATGATGGGCCGCTTACCAAGGCATTTGTCCCATAAACTCCGAATCCATTCGCCATCAAATCTACATTTGTGACGACTAGATCATTGTTTCCCTGCGTTCCTGCGATAAAAATACCAAAGCCATTGTTTGTGATGGTATTGCTTCCCAGGAACTGGATTTCGCCTGTTCCTGAAATTTCATCAATGGATATTCCAGCTGTCAATGGACTCGGAATTCCAGAACTAACGACGTTGTCTCTCACTTCTATTATCCCGGAACTATTGGTAGATAACCTCATTCCAACATCGGAAGCTGTGATTTGATTTGAATCTATTTCCGCTCGGGTGTTACCTAACAACATTAAACCAAATGCGGGTACTCCGGTTGCCGTGGCTACTCCAGCAAGGGATTGTGAGGCGATCTGACTTATGCAATTTGATCTGATATCAGCTGTAAGTGTACCCGTAAAGAGAATACCAAATGGAATATCCAATGAAGCCAAACCGGAGTTGGTGAAATTTGTGATTACATTATTCCGGATGTTGGCATCCACCACAGAATTCAGTGCAACTAATGCTTGAGTAGAATTCATTACATCATTTCCATCCAAGGTAAACCCTTCAATGGTAGTACCTGCAGAAAGAATTGTAATAATGGTGTCGCCATCCATCGGTGCATGGAGTACCGCTTCTCCTGTACCTCGTGATGGATCACATCCTGGTGTGGAGTCAAAAGGCCCGTGGATTGTAAGTCTCTTATCTACAATTATTTTCTCTACATAGGTGCCAGCAGCGGCTTTTATAAGGTCATTATCCTGTGTATCCGAGTCATCAATAGCATCCTGAATATTGAAAAATCCTTCACCTCTTGTGACGTTTTGTACTCTACATGCTGCTAGGCTTCCAGTGCCAATTGGTGCATCATAGAATGGACACGCATCCACTCCTGGGCTAATACCATTTCCTGATCCAGAGCCATTTCCTCCTGGTCCGTCAGCGGCTCCCCAATAATTCTCCTCTGCATCGACCATAGGACCAGTAGACGTAATGCCATTGTCATTGTCGAAGATATTATTGTCTCTTGCAGTTACGACACTGATATCACCGGTATTAAATCCAACGGCTACTCCCGTCGTATTACCGTGTAATTCGTTGTCATTGATCATCACGTCATTGGCTACTGAATTTGCTGGAGAAGGGAAAAATGATGTGACCAGTATACCAGCTGAAGTAGAACCATCGCTGACCGCTACACCGGTATTGTTGCTTATTTCATTATTTTCCACGGTTACCATTGTTCCACCGGAAATATCCAAAGCATAATCCAGCCAATCTCCATCTCCTTTACCCGTATACATGTTATTGGAATAGGTACCGGAAATCGTTGCTCCCGGTAAAACTCCATTTCGATAATGTACTCCGATACGACCAATATTGGTAAACATGCTGCTATCGATATTGACTTCCCCATCTTGTACTTGTACGGCAATACCTAAATATTGGGAAGAGCTGTGTTTTATTTCGTTAAATGCTACATTATCTACTTCACCATTGCTTTCAAATCGTAGTGCGGTATACGTGTCCACACCAGCTGCGTCCAATGTCAGATCTTGTATGGTCACATTTGTTCCTGGCTCCGTACGAATCCAGGCGCTGAGGTCATTGTCATGTCCTCCGGATGCCGTATTATAATTTGATCGCAAGGTTGTCATCGTTTTTCCTTTACCCTGAATCGTCAAATCTTTGTCAATAGTAATTTGAGCTGGTTCGGTAAAGTCTGTGGTTTGAATTTCCAGCGTCTGACCTGCCAAGGCATTATCAACTCCTTGCTGAACACTGGCATAGAAGATATCAGTATCTATATTTAAGACGGGGAACATTCCATCACATGATCCAGCGACAGGTTGAAATCCAATTGCCGGGCTATCATCGGTGCCATTGGTAATAAAAGGGCTCACGGTTATGGCACCAAAGTATTTCAAAGCTACAGCTGCAAAATCTGCTGTATCCCAATAATTGCACGTTCCATCAACCACACCAGGCATTAAATTGACAATACCCCCTGCGAGATTGGTAAAACTGTTGTTGTTGATTACGATTTCTGATACATCCGAATTGTCTTCGATCATAACCGCGATTGCGTCTGGCGGTGCTTTATGGTCTACCAAGTTGTCTATTTTATTATTCAACACATCCGCACTTGGTGTATTTCCTTCCAATCCGATGGCATGGGCCCATAATCCTTCCAGATCCTGAATATCGTTGCCGGTGATTTGCGCATTTATGGCTGCGCCTCCACCATTTCCACCAATTCCGAGGAGGATACCGTAAGCCCCCTTACCTCCTAAATTTCCGGATACAAAAGGTACAATAGCTGCTCTTACCAGCTCAATACAATTATTTGCAATGGTAAGATTGGTCACATCATTGGTTGCATTTGAATCTCCAATTAATATAGCGGATGCACTACCATTGGACACAGCAGGGTCATCTTCACCCCCATTGATATCATAAAAACGGTTGTTTTGAATGGTGATGTTATCAACAGGACCACTATTGGCACTTACATAGATAGAATGTGTGTTTCCAGTCGTGGCATTATTTCCTACGTTGGTAATGATATTATTCATCACCATCATATCATTGTCTGCTGTATTCAAGATGGCAAAGTTTCCATCCGGATTGGTAATGGTAACTCCATTGATGGTAACTCCATCTGCGGCAATTGTAATTGGTGTCGTTCCTGCAGAGGCGGGTTCAATAATTGTTTCATCTGTTCTGGTATCACAACCTGAGGTTCCTGAGTTGGCCCCGATAAGTGTTACTCCCTTGCTTACGTTCAGGTTTTCAGACCAAGTGCCAGCGGGAATAGTAATTGTATGTCCAGCAGCTGTTTCTTCGTCATCAATGGCTTCCTGGATGGAGCAGAAAAATCCTCCTGTGTCTGTATTTTGAATAGGACCAACCAATGCTTCTGATCCACTTCCAAATGGAGCATTATAAAAAGGACAAGCATCTACTTCCTCAGAAATGCTATCTCCACTTCCATATCCTGCTCCACTCGGTCCGTCGGCTGCACCCCAATAGTTGTTTTTTGCATCTACAGTAGGTCCGGTAGAGGTGATTCCATTGTCATTGTCAAAAATATTGTTGTTTTCAGCAACAACGGTGCTCGCATCTGTATCGTTAAATCCAACAGCAATTCCAGTAGTATTATCATGAATTTCATTTTCGGTGATCAATGCTTCGGTATCTGCACCAAAAAATGTTGAGACCAAAATTCCAGCTGAAGTTGAACCATCTACGCTGGCCACTCCCTTATTTTCACTCACCTCATTATTCGTGACGTTTACAATTGCTCCAGCACTGATATCCAACATATAGTCCAACCAATCACCGATACCTTTACCCGTATACATGTTTCCTTCAAAATCAGAGGTGGAAACTCCAGCTCCAAAATAAAGTACTCCCACTCTACCAATTTCATCAAACATGGAATTGGTAACATCTACAGGGCCTGTTCCGAAGGCAGCGATGGCAGTTCCCGCATAATTAGGTCCTGATTCGTTGAATTTGATTTCGGTGAATCGAACATTATCTACACTTCCTGCTCCCTTGTTTCGAATCGCCTGGAATATCAGATGACCAGAACCATCTATCGTCAAATCCTTGAGATCAAAATTGATTCCATCGTTCACCAGAATGAAAGCTCGGTCATCACCACTAGAACCTGAGTCGAATCCAGGGCGTAGAGTCGTCAATGTTTTTCCTTGTCCTTGAAGGGTTAGGTTTTTGTCAACAACGATTTGCTCTAATTCAACGTGTTCAGCAGATAATATTTCTAAAACATCGCCTGAATTGGCATTCTCAATGGCATCACTTATTGTACAGTGGAGTGAACCCTGAGTCTTGTTTTCAACAGTAAGTAGAAGAGCAGACATTATGTCTGCCAAATCTGTGTTTAATACGCTCGCTGTGACCAATCTTACATCGATTCCATTGGTTGCTCCCACGAATGTATTGGCACCTAGATCAACACCACAGATGATTGGGGCATTACCTCGACCAAAGTAATTGGGCGATTGACCTGCAGATTGACCTCCATCTCCAGCTGGATAATTTGCGTTTTGATGCCCACCTCCCTGAACCTGGATTCCGATATCATTGGATTCCAGCGTATTGCCATTGATAATATGGTCGATTCCTTCTACTACAATTCCAAACCCTTCCGCTACAGCTCCGAGATGTTGATAGCCTATTACGGTATTTCCAGTGACGGTCACTCCTTGTGGAATATCAGGATTGCTACTTGCCGGAGTAATCGCTCTTCGGAATACCGAAATTCCCGCATAATCACGAGAATCACTTGCTCCGGTATTTTCAACCATATTATTCGTAACGGCAACATTTCCGTTCGGATTTTTAATTTCGATTCCGAATCGACCAACGCCCGATACATCATTATTGTTAACAACCGCATTCATCATTCCTGTCAATCCCATTCCGCTGTCACCGGCAGTAACTTCTACTGTATTCCCCTCAATCAAAACTCCATCGGCATCTCCATCTTGCAGTTCGATGCCACAGCAACTGTTGTTCGTTACCATGTTGTTGGTGAAGGTGATATTTTCTTTTAATCCATTCCATATGACGATTCCTCTGGCTCCTGTAGTGTGACCGGAAACCATACAATTATTGACCGTAACACCATCCACTGGACCGTTGGCATAGAATCCCGAACCTCCGACGTTATCTAATATGGCTACGTTGTCTACTTCAAGGTCATTGTTGCCAAGGTTGGCATAAATTCCTGCATGGGTATTTCCACTTGCTCCCGAGTAGTTACGCACCGTTAAATCCTGGATGGTAATCCCAACGATGTTATTTGCGATAAAAATGCCAGATCCATTACCCAAGCCTGTACCGTCGAGGATGGTAATGGTTTTGTCCGTGTTTTCCCCCTTTAAGGTTAAGTTGGACTTATCGATCGTTACTCTCTGATTGTATTCTCCGGATTGAAGGATTATTTCATCATTGGCACCAGCGTACTTGATAGAGTTGTCGATTATGTCAATTTTTGGAAAGGGAACCAGGAAATTATTGACGTATAGAGTATTGGCTACATAGATAACTTTCCCTCTTTTACTTGGAGACACTTCCTTGTGTGCCATTCTTGCCTCTATCTCGAATAGCGTAAGTAGTGGCAATGCAGAGAAAATTGTTCCAGCCAAACTACTACTGGTAATGTCTAATGAAAAGGTTACATCCACATTGCTTAGATTGATCATAGTCGAGGCAGGATTATTGATAAAGTCATTGGCTCCTAATGTATTCGCACCCATTGTTGGAGTGACCCCTCCAAGTGCGATGTGAGTTCCATTATTATCAATACTATTTCCTGAAATTTGTATTCCAGGACCGTAATCATCGACATTGATTGCCGTGCGTGAATTTTCGATTTTATTATTGGTAATGTTGACAAAGCTGTTTTGTCCGTTAATGTATAAAGCATTATTCCAAGAAACGTGACCACTAAACAATCCACCGCTTGGATCACCCGTAAAAAGATTGTTGGCTATATCCTTCACTCCTGTTCCTGCGGATGTAACCAGCCCTCTTGCAACAATCCCCGGAGCACTTCCCATTCGTTGGATCACATTATTTCTTACGGTTACGGTCGAATTTCCACTGAGTTGTATCATGCCTCCCGCTACTGCATCATCACGCATGATATCAAATCCGTCGATGATAGTAGTACCTGAAGCATTTACATTGATCGTACTATTTAAAATAGTTGAGACAGTTGGTCTCGGGTCTGTACCGCTTATTCCTTGACTTGCTCCGTTTATCGTGAGCGCTTTGTTTATCAATAGGGCTTCGGTATAGGTGCCTTCTGCAACTGTAATGACGTGTCCATCCAGCGTATTGGCGTCATCTATAGCTGCTTGGATGGAGCTGAAAAATTCACCCGTATTCTCGTTCTTGACAGGCGGCACATTGAAAAGAATATTATCTATTCCAACTTCATCTCTTGACCCTGAACCACCAGCATCATCAAAGGTCCAGCGCAGGAAAAAGTTATTTCCATTGCTCACAGTCGAACTTAACGTTAGGAGTATTGATTTAGCTTCTGTTTGAATTCCCAATGCATCCAAATCCAATGGGGATGTAAAATTCAAGGCTGGAACCGGAGTAAAAGCGACCCCATCTGTAGAATATTCAAAATTTACTGCCGTAGCTCGGTCCTGATCATTTAAAAATAATATGTCATAGGATATGTTTAATACATTAAGGTCTGCTCCTGTGTTGTTGGTAGCCCGCAATGTAATCGTTCCCGAGGTCATGTCAGTTCCGGTAGAGGAAACCCATATTGCTCCTGAGTTAAGAGAATACAATCCTCCGGTGCCAACTGACCCTGCTGTATTACCACGGGCATGATCTCCGGTGGTAAAGTTACCTCCATAGGTGGTGTTACCATCGCTCATGCCAGTGACTTCCCAGTCATCGGAGTCTAGCTCTCCGCTCGCGGGTATTGGAATCAAACCAGTTCCATCAAATCCGGTAAAATCAATATTTGAACTACCTGTAAAGCTAAGTTGAGCAAAGTTGTCGTTCGAAAGGCTAAGAGAAAAAAGAATGAAAAGAAAGATGTTGGCATTACAGAATGCTCTTACTAAAGAGTGCTTTAGTTTCATAACGTTCGGGTATTTTATAAATAAATATGGAGAAGCCTTAAGAAAAACTTCTAAAGCTTTATCCATCTATATACCCGGCCTTTTAATAGTCGTTAATCCAATGTACGCGTTGAAATTATATTTTCAAATCTAGATGGGAATTACAAATTCAATACCATCAGATTACACAGTTAACTGGTACGCATCTAGGGGATTGTTCTAAGTTGTTAATCGAGTAAACAAAATAGTGAAACAAATTGGCAAACAAAGGATAATTTTCAAAAAAACTTTTATTAACAATATTAATGATTATAATAAAAACGGTGTGAAGTGTATTAATTCTGTGATTAAGTGCTTTGTTTCAGAGCATCGTATGAGTTTATGCCCTTATGTACGCCTTTCTTCAAAACTTAATTTTATGGACTACGAACTTGTCCAAGTGATACCTAAAAACAAGAGTGCGATTTGATTTTTACACATGGGATTCAGTGATTTTAGACTCAATTTGGACTGTTGTTCGCAAATGAATTGGATTGGAATTCCAAGATGTTTAACCAAAAAATTGTCAGATGGGAACAAATTCTTAGCAGAAATTAAAGCGATACAGCATCAAAATGATATTCTGTTGTATAATTGAAGTGATTAAATCCTACTTTGAGACAATTCAAAACAGTAGTTTGAAATTTATGACCATTTGGTTTTGAATTACTACTCAATGATGAAAAGATTTTCCTAATTGATTGCTTTATAAAAAATACCAAAAGTCAACAAGGTGAATTTTTAACTTCTTAAAATAGAATTAATACTATATCTTAATCCTTAGAAGTCAATATAGTTTTTTGAACTACATTAAGACATTATGAATTCAACCGCTAAGTGTGGAAAGAATTGATAAGGATCGCAACGTTAATAGTGCCAAAGGGTCCAATTTTTCTGCCTTTGCAAAATATTTATCCAGGTTGCGGTTAAACGTCAACATTGTGCTTAGCTAACGAACTAATGTCTTATAATAGCATTAAACTGTTTCTTTGTAACATAAATACCTAGCCATGAAAAGAGACGTTAAAATTGTCCCTCCGGAAGATTTTGCAGGATTACGTGTAACTGCTCCAAAAGAAAAAGCTGCAGGGTTGCCAGCAGTAGCAGCGTCTTTGAAGCATATTAGTAAAGAAGTAGGTGTTTTTCAAGGGCTTAAAGTATTGAATCAAATGAACCAAAAGGGTGGATTTGATTGTCCGGGCTGTGCATGGCCTGATCCAGATGATAAGCGGTCTGTACTTGGAGAGTATTGTGAAAATGGAGTAAAGGCGATAGCGGAAGAAGCTACAAAGAAACGTGTTACGCCGGAGTTTTTTGCAAAATATACCGTGGAAGAATTAAGTAAGCAATCGGATTATTGGCTTGGGAAGCGAGGACGAATTACGCATCCGATGTATTTGGCTAAGGATAGTTCGAGGTATGTACCAATAAGTTGGGAGGAAGCGTTTGGTAAAATTGCTGAGCAGATCAGAGACCTGAGCGCTCCGGATGAAGCGTGTTATTATACTTCGG
The DNA here is from genome assembly GCA_039194925.1 of Bacteroidota bacterium. Classification (GTDB taxonomy): domain Bacteria; phylum Bacteroidota; class Bacteroidia; order Chitinophagales; family Saprospiraceae; genus CAJXUU01. Next base: position 9,512 of record JBCCVV010000051.1, on the reverse strand, counting down.
GACGTACCAGTAATGAGGCCGCATTCTTGTATCAATTATTTGCAAGACAAGCTGGAACGAATAATCTGCCGGATTGCTCCAATATGTGCCATGAGTCAAGTGGAAAAGGTCTTTCCGAAACTCTTGGTATTGGGAAGGGGTCTGTCACATTGGAGGATTTGCATGAATCTGAACTGATCGTGGTGATGGGTCAAAACCCTGGAACCAATCACCCTAGAATGCTATCAGCGCTCGAGAAATGCAAAAAAAATGGAGGAAAGATTGTCAGCATCAACCCTGTTTCTGAAGCAGGCAACAACAACTTCATAAATCCCCAAAGCCCAATTGCTATTCTTCGAGGTGGAGAGAAACTTTCAGACTTGTATCTTCAAGTAAAAATCAATGGCGATGTCGCATTGTTGAAAGCGGCCATGTATCTCTTGTTGGAGGAGGAAAATAAAAATCCGGGAAGTGTTTTTGATCATGCTTTTATTAATGAAAAGACACAAGGATTCGAGGCCTTTCTGGAAGATCTGAAGAATACGAATTTTGATCAAGCCGTTGCCGCCAGTGGAATTCCGGAATCCCAAATTAGAGCGTTTGCTAGACTATTGATCGAGAAGAAAAAAATCATTATTTGTTGGGCTATGGGACTCACGCAACATAAAAATGGAGTCTATAACATCCGCGAGGTTGTCAATTTACTTTTGCTTAGAGGAAGTATTGGAAAGCCTGGAGCCGGTACGTGTCCAGTCCGTGGGCATAGCAATGTGCAAGGAGATCGTACGATGGGAATATGGGAGGCACCACCGGAAGTATTTTTGAAAAGATTGGACGATCGATTCTCAATTGCTGCTCCGCGAAAGCATGGATATGATGTGGTCAATGCCATCAAGGCCATGGACGATGGAAAAGTAAAAGTATTTGTAGCAATGGGTGGTAATTTCATTTCTGCTACACCGGATAGTGAATTCACGGGAAAAGCATTGCAAAATTGCGACCTTACGGTACAGGTCTCCACAAAACTGAATCGATCTCACCTGGTTACGGGCAAAGAGGCGCTTATCTTACCGTGCATATCTCGCTCAGAATTGGATCAGCAGGAGAGTGGAGTCCAATTTGTAAGTGTCGAGAACTCCATGGGTGTGGTTCATTCCAGTACAGGGACATTGACTCCTGCCTCGAAGCATTTATTGAGTGAACCTGCGATTGTTGCCCGTTTGGGAGAAGCACTTTTTGGAAATTCACCTATTCAATGGGGCGAAATGATTAAAGATTATGACGTCATACGTAATCATATCGAAGCTACCATTCCGGGGTTTGAAGATTACAATAAACGAGTACGAGAACCTGCGGGATTTTATCTTCCCAATGGAGCGAGAAAGGGTGAGTTCAATACCGCTTCCAGGAAAGCCGTCTTTACTATAAATGCCATTCCTGATCATCGGATTGATAAGAATCATTTAGTCTTAATGACCATCCGATCACACGATCAATACAATACAACAATTTATGGAATGAACGACCGCTATCGGGGCATATTCAATGAGAGAAGGGTGTTGTTGATGAATAAAAATGATATGCAGAAGCACGGATTCAACCATCTGGACATTGTCAACCTTACCAGTTTTTATGAAGGAAAGGAGAGATATGCGAATAATTTTAAGGTGATTGAATATGATATTGCCCTTGGGTGTGTAGCAACTTATTTTCCTGAGGCTAATGTTTTGGTTCCCATAGAGAGTGTAGCTGAGAAAAGTAACACCCCGGTGTCTAAGTATATTGAAGTGCGGGTGACTAAGGCGTAGTTGGTGATATGTCTGAATATTCCGTGTGCAGTTTCAAATAAAATAAGCATCTCTTTTTTCAAAGCCCTTCAAGGACTCCCGGATGTATGGGGTATATCTTTGTGCAGACTCTTGTTCCAGATGTATTTTAACGATTTGCTCTTAAAATGAAAACCCAATTGTCAAACCGTCCACATTGGTCGGGTTGACAATTGGATCATCGAAAAAGTGAAGTACACTTCTTGTTCTTAACCTAAAAACTTCTACCAGTCTGGTTAATGTTTTAGTATGCGTAGAGTTCTGTTATTACCAAGTTTAATGAAATAGACACCTGATGCCAAATATTCCAAGTTCAGACCTTGCGGTGAATTATAGGGCGTTTCATAGATTACTTGTCCCATCACATCCATCACTTTTACGTGTGTTTGGCTGGGAATATTTTTCAAAAACAGTACATCCCTTACTGGATTCGGATAGGCTACAGCTTCGTCTACAATGGATACGCCCTCTTCAAGATTGACCAAGTCATCCAAATCGATCACATCGCTACAATCTCCATTGAAGCAGCCATCGGCATCTACGCTGAAGAGCCAGAAGTCTTTCTTCTCTGTATTGGGAAAATCGGGATCTATAAATCCTACTATGTGTAGGTTGCCATCTTCGTCAAAAGTGAAGTTCAGTCCATTCAATCGCTTCATTTTCTTATGACTTGTATAGCGTTTTTCCCATAGAAGCTCGTGTCCAGCAGTCCATTTTTGAATTAATAAATCCGAAAACGGCCAAATTGATCCATCTGTTTGAGGAACATTTTCTGTTTGTATCGTATAATAATATTGCCCATCATTGGTATACTTTAAATTTGTAATTGCTTTTGTGAAATCATGGGGATATTCTTTTACATCTTCTACTTCCCAGTAATCATCGTAACGGATAAAACCAAAATTACCATCCGTTCCAATAGGCATACTATCTCTTAGGATTACTGTTCGCAATATCTCTGAGGTAGGACTTGTATACATATCATTAGATACAAATCGATAACATACGTCTTTTTTATCCCGAAGTATTGTCATTGTCTCTTTGTCCACTTCTGCAAGATAAGTGGCTCCGGGACTTATCCCATTCAAGCCAAAAGGGCAACTTTCTTCAAAGCGATGGTTGATACTGATTAGTAAATTCTCTTGATAATTACGTAACGATACGGGCGTGGTGAAAATTAAAATCGGGAGAACAATTCTCTCTACCAAATTACCTGTGTAATCACATTTATACAGCGCTCCACGCGTATCACCGTCAACAACTTCGGTGAGGACAAAGTAGTAGTAGTCTTCATCGTAGATCACTTCTTTGGAGAAATTTGTAGTGGCTCCTTCCACACTGTAATTCCATTCATTCAGTACATTTCCAAGCGTATCCAAAACTAGGGTCTTCGTGGCTACACTATCTTGTGCCTTACCTGTAATGTAGAAGTGATGATCGCGATACAACATTACTTGACGACTGTTAATATCAATTTGTGGATATTCGCGCATCCATTCTACCTTTCCATTTAGATCGTATTTAGCGAAATATCCACATTCATTTGTAGGACAGATACCCACACCAATGGTATAGATAGCATCACCAACCTTTAGATTCTCCATCAATGATGAACATTCGTCTTTGAAATTTAAAATGGTATTGTACTGCTGCCCGTCAAGAGTGCAGACGGACAACAGTACAACCACATGTACAATGTATTTCTTCATTGATCAGATCTTAATGAACTTTAAGGTACGCTGTAAAGGGGTCTTTACAAAATAAATGCCAGGCTTAAGGTCGGAGATGTCTACTGAAACATCTTTTTTATAATTTACCCTTTTAAGCAAGGTATGATCAATGTCGATAATTTCTATAACTACCCCATCTTCCAACCCTTCGATAAATATTTCTTGGCGTGTTGGGTTGGGATAAAGTTGCAATTCTGAACTGATACTATTATTACTCCTTCTTGGATTAGCGATTCCAGCTCTGGTAGGGAATCTCACCTCTCCGTAAAGATCAAAGTACAAGGCCATGGCATAGCCTGACATTTTATTTCCAACGTCAATAATGGTTTCGATCCTGTTTTTTTCACTGTTGCTGATAGTATACGGAGTTAGTACACGATTATTGATGTGATCGATTTTATCCAAGACAATGGTTTGGATAAAAATAAAATCGTTGTCTTCTGGTGTCAGGTCAGGCATAGTTTGGATGAGTTGTTCCGCAGCAGAGTAGTCTTTATTCTCTATATGGTAACCATATTCTAATCGTCGCCATACATTACCATCAAGTTGGCGGAGGGTACTGATATAGTTGGGCGAGGCAGATGCGGCCACCACTGCATTGTATTGGGCATAGCGTGCTCGAGTTACTTCTCTATCTCTATCTTCATTATCTATTACGCCAGGATCAAGACCAAAGATAAAGTTAATGTATTCCTCCTGGGCTATGGGATCACCAATGGGTTCGTCCCATTCGTCTTTTACAATGGGCGGCATATCGTCACCAACCACGATAGTATCTGGCTCGTGGGGTTTGCCAATTATCTCTTCACAGCCGAGAGGATTAAATATAGATTGTAACTCTTTATAATTGCTTTCGTGCTCGGGAAAATATTCGATTAGTGAATTGTCTTGTGGGGTAAGATATGTAATTTCTGATCCTAGATCATCGATAAGAAGATCTTGGTTAGAATCTTTAAAATCATTAGAGGCAGGGAGGTTTTGGTTTATTTGCTGAAATATTGGATTAAAGCTTGTTGCTTGAATAGGAAATATATCCCCTTCCGCTACCGTACGAATACATTCATCCGCCTGCGACGCATAGCCAAACGTATTGGAGTAGATGGTAGTATTCCGATTGTCTCCCTGAAATACAAAGGCAGCATTGATGGGGTCTGCTGCTCCGGACTCACTGGTGATGGTATTGCAGTAGCTGTCGTTGGTGGCATGGCCCGTAGAGAAGCCCAACATAAAGAAGGAATTGCCATCTAGATTTTCAAATTCATTGCCATAGGCTTGGTATTCGCTTTCTCCTACGGCGAAGATGCCCACATCGGTTACTCTGAACTTGACATCTTTGATGAGCATATTCTCCACTGCACCAAAACCTTGAGATGAGAATCCGATGCCGATGTCACAGCTGCTGAAGCGGGTAGGTATGGTTGTACCTATGTCTACCCGATCACCTATGGTAAATCCCGACTGCCCGGGATGGCTGCCCAGTACGGCCATACCTACCGTCTTAAATGAGAAAATTGGCGAAAGTAGCTGATCGATGCTACTATTGTACAGGATCAACCCGGAAGAGGGCGCATTAAGGGTATTGATAAATTGAGGAGTATCGAAATAGAAGCCATGGTTGGATTTGATCACCATGTCTTGTGTATTGCTAAAGCGGGTAGCCCTTACAAAGCGAGATTTATTGTAATGTACATAGGATTCGAATTGTATGCCCACGTCGCACTGTTCGATGTAGCCAAAATCTATATCGATCAGTCCTCCTCCGGAGTTGGGCAATCGGGCATCACCCGTCAATATTCCGATTTTTGCTTGTTGGATGCGAGATGGGAATGCGGTACCGGTTGTCACTTGGGCCCGCTCCATGACCAGGGTTGCTGCCTTGGTGGGCGAATAGGTCTCAATGGGATGGAAGGGATCGTCGTATTGGGGGGTGCCGTCTCCACTTCGGATGCGGATGCCTTCCCAGGACCCCTGTACTTTTTCGATGCTGTTGATCAGTGTTCCCCGAAGGATTAATCGGCTACCCGGGTGTAATATAATGGATGTACCTGCACCCATCTCCACCAGGATCTGGTCCATAATCAGTTCTCTTCCGGAGTGTATTTCGAGGTTGCATTCCAGGATTTTGTTGCACTGCCATATGGTGGTAGTATCATAAGATTCGTCGATGATGATGTCTTCGCAGACATAATTATCGTTGTATTCAACGTATTTCCATGGTTTCTCCTCAATGATCTTTTCAAATGCTTCGGCGTATTGACATTTGGATAGTGCATCTTGTTGAGGGTTGTAGCCCATCGTATTGTTCGAATTGTTCCATACGCCATCTGCGGCAAAGGTAGCGCATATACTGCCGCATGGTGCACCGCTGGCTGGCATACCCCCGCACTCGATTACATCGTCCATATCGGCACATCGATTCACACATTCCCACGAGTGATGTAGCCCAAACTCATGGAAGAGTTCGTGCACGGCCAAGCCGTCGTAGTCGTTGGCAATAGCGTTTAGGTCTCTGAGTTCCACGAAAGCATCATGGTGCACGTTGTACAACCGGATGCTGTTCACAAATTTTTCGCCGGATGTACTGTAAGTGGTGTCGAGCATCATCGTTGTAGAGTCGTATTTGACCTTTGCTTTTTCGGTAAATATGATATCATATGAATTATCGTCCACATTTGCGGCGGTGTAATCGCTTAGATTATCCCAGAAATAGATATTTGAGCAATCGAATACATCCGGAGTATCAAAAAATCGAATTTTGGATTCTCCATTATTGGGCAATTGTGAACCTCCGTTGCTATTTACAGCGAAGTTGCCCAGGATGGTGTTCATCTTGCCAATGAGTTCGGTAACCACATTGACGGCATCAAAATTGGGATTGGAGTGTCCACATTCGAATTGGTACTCCTTGAATTTTACAAAATGAAACCTCGGTAAGATTTGTACGCTATTGATGGTGTTGTACACAAAATCAATATTGTCACAATCGGCGGATTTGGCTTCCGGTAAGTCTTCCATTACGGTATAGCAATATTGACTGTGAGCGGTTGACGACAGCAAAAAATAAAACGCTGCCAAATACATAAATCGATTCATACTATGTATAGTTTTTATAAATGTGAAAAAATAGAAGAGGCCATTAGCTCAGCGGTAAATGCCTGCTTCAATGTCTAAAAAAGGGTGTTTTTAGATGGCAGAAATTATTGAAGGTGGTTATGGGTTATGGGTATTAGGTTTATTTACTTTATTCGTTCTTTGTTTTTATTGTTTAAGAATAGAAATAGATTTTTGTCCATTTACTTTTATATAATATACACCTGACTCCAGTTGGCGCATGTTTATGCCATGCTTTATCTCATACAGGGTCTCAATTTTGATTTGTCCCAATGTATTGAGCACTTGGATGGGTACACCATCCGATACATTTTGCAGATGTAGTACATCATGCACCGGATTGGGATAGGCTACTGCACTGCTTTGGACGGGCAATGGGTCCAATGTATTTACGGTTTGGTCAAGATCGACGACCTCGCTGCAATCTCCATTGTGGCAGCCATTGGAATCTACGCTAAAAAGCCAGAAATCAAAGTTTTGGGTGAAAGGGAAATCTGGCCATACATAACCGACTATGTGTATATCTCCATTTTCTGAAAATTCAAAGTTTTGTACATATAATCGTTTAAGTCTTTTGTGACTAAAAAATCTTTTTTCCCAAAGCATAGTATGATCATCTGTCCATTTTTGTAACAATAAATCTCCAAAAGGCCAATTTGATCCGTCGGTTTGGGGTACATTTTCTCCAATTGTAACAAAGTAATGCTGGCCATCATTTGTATACTTAATATTTGAAATGCCTTTAGCTAATTCGTGTGGGTATTCAATTATTTTCTTAACGTTCCAGAGGTCAGTATAAAATATAACACCAAGATTTCCTTCGTTGTCTTTAGGCATAGTGTCACTTAATATTATCGTACGAATAATTTCTGAAGATGGAGATGTGTAAGTATCGCTAGATATTCTTTGATAACAAACATCTTTTTTATCTCGTAAAATAGACATAGAGTCTTTATCTATCTCAGCCAGATATGTGGCTCCCGGACTTACTCCATTTAATCCAAAAGGACAGCTTTCTTCAAATCGGTGGTTAATACTAATAAGCAAATTATCGCGATAAGGTCGCACAGAAATAGGTATCGTAAATACTAAAGATGGAAAAACAACCCGCCCCACCAGATTGCCCATATAATCACACTTATACAACGCTCCCCGGGTATCGCCATCGACCTCTTCGGTAAGGATGAAGTAGTAGTAGTCTTCATCGTAGTATACTTCTTTGGAAAAATTAGTGGTGGCTCCTTCAACACTATAATTCCAATCTTCCAACACCTGGCCGAGGGTGTCCAGCACGAGTGTCTTGGTGGCGATGCTGTCCTTGGCGCGGCCCGTGATGTAGATGCGCCCTTCACGGTAGTGCATCACCTGGCTGCTGTTGATATCAATCTGGGGATATTCGATGGTCCAGTAGCGCTCACCGATAAGGCTGTATTTAGTGAGGTAGCCGCATTCGCCGGTACTGCAGATGGCACCGCCCACTCCGTACAGCGATCCATTGATGATGATGTTTTCCTGCATAATGGCGGAGATGTAGTTGGTGTCAAAAGCTACGTTGTAGTGCGACTGACCGATCAGTACATTTGTTGTGAAAAGTAGTGTTATAATAATGCGTATTAATCTCACCTTTAGTTTCAATTTTAAGTAAAATAGGCCATCTGCCTTATACTGCAAAACAAATGAACCCCGAAAATACCGAATTGTCCAGGTCGACACGAGTACGATGTATAAGCCTGGGTAGATTCATTGGAATAAGACTCAATGTTTTTGCTTTATACACGCATTTGGCAAAGACTGCTGCTTTCAAACGTCATTTGACTTGTGTGTATGACACAGATCAAAAATAGGAGAAGAGGTCGGAGGCTCTTTCTCTCGTTTATAGATCTTACGACGCAAACGTCTCTAACCCATTGCGTTGCTGCTTCCAAATACATTTTTCCATACTCTTGGACTTATTGATAAAAACAATACCTGAGTAACTACATTCATTTCCCTTTTTAGTAAATATGTATTATATTCACTTTAGATTTAATTGTGAGTTAAGTCTGAAAAAGTCGAGGTGCATATACAATGTATCCGATTGAATATTATCTCTGCCAATTTAATATTACAATTTGATCTCCGTAAGATCGTAACTAGAGATCGTTTGATTTTTTTGCAATACACCTCGGAACCCCAATTTTTGCCGCCCCTAATTGCCTGCGTTGATAATCTTCAATGCAGGCTTTTTTTATATCTGATCTTAAAATAAGTATGCTTTGAATTGTTTACAAATAATAATTACTTTACACAAAGCATTTAGCAATATTAATCAAAATTGCAATAAAAATAAGCATAAATGCAATATTTTTTTGCTTTTGAGCAGTATATTTTAGGAGGTATGCAATAATTAACTGTACAAATGACTGTTAATCAGCGGATAGGAGAATTAATCAAACACCTTGGTCTCAATGCCAACAGCTTTAGTAAAGCCATTGGCTTATCTAGTAATTCCACTATTTCGAGAATAATAAAAGGTGATACGATGCCTTCATATGAAACCCTTTCGTTGATTTGCAAGAAGTATGAATGGGTTAATATTAGCTGGCTAATGTTTGGTCAAGGTGAAATGAATAAAGACTCTATTATTACTCAGGATGAACATGATAAAGAGATAGAACAATTAAATAAACGAATAGAATTCCTAACAGAACTTGTAGAAACCTTAAATATGGCGGTAAGAGAAAAATTTGAAAAAGACAAGTAAAGAAGTATTGAAGTCGTAAAATAGTAGTCTCCAATACTTCTTTTGTTTTAATTAAGATAAGATTTTAAATTTAAAGCCCAGTGGGGTCATCTACAATAATAGAAATTAGGGCAGAGATTAATT
>JBCCVV010000050.1:0-32478 GCA_039194925.1 Bacteroidota bacterium | reverse complement strand
GCAGTGACTTAGGTATAAAATCAATTGCATACTCATACACTCACAAACATATAAACCGAGGAAGGGCCGTTGAATAGTTCAGCGGCCTTTTTGATTTTTCAAATTTTAAGTTTTTTGAAGCATTGACTTTTTAACCAATTATTTATGGCCCTCTTGATGTTAATTTCAAACATCTTCCAATGCTCTTCTCTTTCCAAATATTACAGAACAAAGCACTTAATGTTGGACTTAATAGAATCTTTTAAGTGTTGAAAATCAGATGTTTATTTCTAAATGTCGTAAATAAACAAGTCAATGTCGGAAATGCATTCACGATCAGATATCATTCCTTTTCATTTTTGATTCAGATTTCAAACCAAATAGAAAATGATATGAAGAATGTGTACTCCGTCAACCGAATCAAACAATTAAAACTACTTTTCAATGAGATATTATTGGCCAAAGTGAGAACAGCCTTTGGTGTCCTTATTGTGATTTTGATGTGTCATTTACCTCATGCGGAAGCGGCAACATTTACTGTTACAAATAATAATGATGCTGGCGCGGGGTCTCTTCGTCAGGCCATTATTGATGCTAATACTGATGCCATTCAGGATGTAATAGAATTTAATATTGGAAACGGACTTCAGACCATACAATTGCAAACTGTTCTTCCCGAGATTATCAACGATTTGATTATTGATGGAACCTCTCAACCTGGATTTGTGGATATTCCCATTATTGAAATAGATGGATCTCTGCTTGCGGCCGGGGATGTGATAAGCTTCAATGGTGTAGCCTTAGGTGAAATTCGTGGACTGATCTTGAATGGTAGCCCAACAGATGGCGTATCCTTTCTTAATTGTACGGGTGGTCAGGTAGATAATTGTTGTATAGGTACCAATTTTGACGGAACGGCTATTGTAGGCAATGGCACAGATGGTGTTTTTTTATTCAATTCCAATGGCATAACTATTCAAAATTCGGTGTTGTCGGGAAATACTGAAAATGGAGTTTTAATGCAAGGCACATCAACAGGGAATACGATCCGTGCTTGTAAAATTGGAACGGATGTAAGTGGAACCATAGACCTTGGGAATAGTAATCGGGGTATATTTCTGCAAGCAGTAGAAGGCAACACTGTAGGAGGTGATGCTGAGGCGGATCGAAATATAATCTCCGGGAATACTCGTCATGGCGTGGCAATCACAGGTAATGGAAATACGATAAAGGGCAATTTTATCGGTGTTGATGAAACAGGTAATAATGCAATGGGAAATGGACTTAGCGGTGTTATTGTTCAAGCTAATAATACGGTGATAGGGACGTCGGTTTCAGGAAACATTATTTCTGGAAATGTAGAACGGGGAGTAGAACTTGGTCTGACAAGTATGGGAAATACTGTTCAGAATAATATTATTGGTTTAAATGCAGATGGTACTGCTGAAATTCAAAATTCTACCGGAGTGATTTGTAATGTAAACACCTTAAATAATACGATAGGTGGAGATGGATTGAATGAAGGAAATACAATCTCAGGAAATGATTTTAGTGGGATTATTCTTAGAGGAAATGGCAATGTTGTTCAAGGCAATAGATTGGGAACCGATATTACCGGAAATCTGGATTTAGGAAATGGCAATTCGGGAGTTCGGATGGATGAGTGCATAAATTGTACGGTAGGTGGAACTACAGTTGGATCACGAAATATCATTTCTGGTAATGGAAGTCATGGGATTTTGATTGAAAACGGCTCGACTGGAATAAATGTAGACGGAAATTTTATTGGGACGAATACTACTGGTGATGCAGCCGTACCCAATGATCAGAATGGAGTAAACATTGATAATTGTGACAATAATTCTATTGGGACCAATCAAGGAAACCTGGTTTCTGGAAACACCGGTACAGGAATACAAATCGATGGTGGGGGAGAAGGAAATATTATTATTAGCAACTTTATTGGGACAGATGTAACTGGGTTTATATCTGTTCCCAATTCTTTTGGTATTGCTTGTACAACGGGTTCAATAAACAATGTCATTGGAGGAATCGGTGGGGGAGAAGGAAATCTTATTTCTGGGAATCTCATGTCGGGTATTTCTATTGGTCAAGGCAGTAATGGCGCTCAGATTTTTGCCAATCAAATCGGGACCAATTTAGATGGGACAGGGACTTTACCCAACGGTCAAGCGGGGATTTTAATTGATGATTCAGATAATTGTATGGTTGGGAATGGTACAGAAGCGGGTCAAAATTTGATTTCCGGAAATGCCCTAAGCGGATTATTTATTCAAAATGGATCTGATAATAATGAAGTCTTGCAAAATTGTATTGGAACGGATATCAACGGTACCGCTGATTTGGGGAATGCAGGGTCGGGTGTATCAATAATTGGTTCAGCCAATAATATGATCGGTAGCCCAACTGGACGAAATATAATCTCAGGAAATGATGCAAATGGGGTTTCAATTAGTGGAGCAGGTGCACAGAATAATACATTCCAGAATAATATCATTGGGTTGGATATCAATGGATTAAACCTATTGTCGAATAATCAATTTGGTATTTCCATCTTTGCCACAGCGGGCCCAAATCAAATTGGTGGCCTGAATGCAGATGAGGGAAATATAATCTCCGGAAATTTATTTTCCGGAATAGTGAGCTCTGGAGATAATCAAACTATTGAGGGAAATAAGATCGGTACGGATATTAATGGCACACTTGATTTAGGAAATGACGATAGCGGTATTTTTCTTAACGGAGCAAATAATTGTACGATCGATCAGAATTTAATCTCAGGAAATACATTGAGTGGAATAGCTATAAACGACAACGCCACGGGCAATGAAATCGTTGGAAACAAAATTGGAACAAATGACGCCGGAGATGCTGAGATCGAAAATGAAGGAATTGGGATTCAAGTCAATGAGGCAGATGCAAATACAATCGGTGGTGTTGGTCCGGGAGAGTCTAATCTAATCTCGGGGAATGGCTCTGTAGGGATTGGATTTTTTGATTCGGATAATAATCAGGTGATTGGCAATTTAATAGGATGTGATATTTCAGGCAATGCCTCCATACCGAATACAGATGCCATATTTCTTAATACAAACTCAATAAATAATGAAATCGGAGGAGCAAACCCTAACGAAGGCAATCTTTTGTCTGGAAATACTTTTGATGGTGTTGATATCAATGGGAATTCGACAGGGACGATCATCAAAGGAAATATTATAGGTCTGAATGTAGATGGTACAGCTGCACTTGCCAATGGAGACAATGGTATTGAAATAGATGAATCGCCGAATACACAAATTGGAGGCAGTACAGCGGACGAACGAAATGTTATTTCCGGCAATGTGGATTTAGGTATTGAGATTATAAATACAGGAGTAGACGGCTCGACCATACTAGGTAATTTTATTGGGACAAACGCCAATGGTACAGCAGGTATTGGTAATGGAGATGCCGGAATCGAGATCGATGGGGCTAATGTAACCGTTGGAGGTGGAAATGCAGGAGAGGGGAATTTGATTTCGGGAAATGGTGATGTTGGTATCCTTTCATTTGCAGATAATGGCACCTTTCAAGGGAATAAGATCGGCACGGATGTTACAGGAACGATTGCCATACCCAACCTCTTTGGTGGAATTGATGTGGACGGAGATAATACTACGATTGGAGGAGGCAATGCGGGGGAAGGAAATCTGGTATCCGGGAATGAAGGATCAGGTATTGAATGCGTTGGGGATGATGCCACGGTCAGGGGAAATCGTGTAGGTATGGATATGAATGGATTCAACCCTTTACCCAATGATGGGAGTGGGATGATCGTGGAAGGAAATAATGTGCAAGTTGGGGGGCAGGGAGTGAATGATGGAAACCTCGTTTCTGCAAATCTGGGGCATGGAATAGAAGTTTTCGATGGTGATAACATTGTGATTGAAGGCAATATTATAGGGATGGACATCAATGGAACAACCACAGCCGGTAATTTGGATGATGGGATTAATGACGGTTCGCAAGGGATGATTACAATTGGTGGAAATACACCTGCGGCTATGAACCTCATATCGAGCAATGGGTTGAATGGGATTTCAACATTTTTTTCTGTGAATGGTGAAATTTTGGGCAACTTGATCGGAACAGATATAAGTGGCACACTGGATTTTGGCAATGGGGCACAGGGTATTATATTCTTTGCCACGCAAAATTATACAGTTGGTGGCAGCACTCCTGGGAGTCAAAATTCCATAGCTTTTAATGCCATGGACGGAATTGGTTTGCTCGATGATCAATTTTTCTTTACGGGAATCGAATGTGAGGCGATACTGATATCCGAAAATAGTATATTCGAAAATAACAATAAGGGAATCAGCTATTTAGGAGCTCAAACCATAGCTCCTATTCCAGTACTAACAGCTATAGCACCCGGCGCTACTCCAAATATAGAAGGGACATTAAATGGTAACCCAAATGCTGACTACACCATCGAGTTTTTCAAAAACTTGGATGCAAATCCTTCAGGCAACCATGAAGGTGAAATATTTTTAGGGAGTGAAGTAATCACAACCGATGGTGTGGGTGTGGGTATTATCAATGTGGTATTAAACGAAGCTGTTAACCCCAACGAAATTGTTACAGCGACAGCCAGGGAAACCAATGCAAACACCTCAGAGTTTTCGAATGGTTTGCTTGCGGGTGCTCTGCCGATTGAACTGCTTTCAATTAATGCCCAACCTTTTGAGGAATATATATTATTGCAATGGGCTACTGAGTTGGAATTGAATAATCTCGGCTTCCATATTGAACGCTTGAATGATCAGAACAAATGGGAGACCATAGGATTTGTAGAAGGCAATGGTACACAGTCGATTCAGTCGAATTATACCTACCGCGATGAGGATGTCGTCACGGAAAGAATGTATTTCTACAGATTAAAGCAAGAAGATTTTGATGGACGAACGGAGTATACTCCAATGGTTTCGGCTAAAATTGATGGCAGCAGTAATGTGAGTGAGCTCTTCCCCAATCCTGCGAGAGATGTTACCAATTTTAGAATTAATGTAAAGGATGCTAAACATGTTGGAATAGAAGTATTTGGAGTAACTGGACAGCGGGTTTTGGCAAGTGAATATGAATTGGTTGGTGAAAATCAAGTGACTCTTCCAATCGCCGATTTGAAGGTCGGAAGATATTTAGTAAGGTTAATTGTTAATAATAAGATCTATGTTCGCGACCTGATAATAAGTGACTGAGTATCTCATTTTATTCTATCTGGTTAATTGTTTGTTGATGAGTAGAAGTCGCATAAAACCCTCTATGCCTGTTTTATGGGTCGCTGAAAGCCGAGTCTTTGGACTCGGTTTTTGTTATTTTGGGAATTTAATTTTCATATCGTTTTACCTTTGCGGAATGTAAGAGTTAATTGTTGACCATAGCTAAATCAATACGAAATGGATTGTTGTTAAAATCAGCAAGACCTTTAGGTTTGTAATGAAAGATTAAAAAACGAATAACACTTTTTTAGGTAGATGCCTGGTGAAACCTATTTACCATCCTTAGTGCCTGAGTACGGTAGACAGGTGTGGAATCTTGGAGCTCCTTGTGGTAATAAAATCGCTTCACAACTAAATATCTAAACCTCATTCGGATTCTTTCCAAATCGCTCCTGAAACTTTTTCGTGAAATGAGATGCATTTTCCATTCCAACTTCAAATCGAACTTCGCTGATGGTGGCAAATTGTCTGCTTTCGATCATCTGATACGCCTTTTGCAGTCGGATTTCTCTTACAAATCCGACAGGAGAAAAGCCTGTCAATTTTTTTATAATTCGTTCGACTTGACGTTGGCTGTAGTTCAACTCTTGTGCAAAGTCAGAAATTTTAAAATGGGAATTGGACAAGTTTTTGAGAACAATTTCTTCCGCCGTTTTCAGAAGTTGTTTTTCAAAAGAAAGTGGTCTTTCCTCTATTTCTGTATCGGTGCCTTGCGAGCTGTTTTGCCGATACCATTGCTCTCTTGCTTCTTTATTTTTTAGTAGATTGTTTATCCGTGCAATGAGTTCTGAAGTACTAAATGGTTTGGTCAAATAATCATCGACACCCAGCTGAAACCCTCTTAACTTATCTTCTTCCAGGGTACGTGCTGTGAGCATAATGACCGGGGTTGTTAAAAAATCTTCTTTTTCGTGTACCTTTTTCACAAAAGTGAAACCATCCATATTGGGCATCATCACATCGGTTGTAATCAAATCATACTTATGTTTTTGCAATTTGTTAAGTGCTTCTACACCGTCCAGAGCGGCAGTGCACTCAAATTGGCCGGTAAGAGACTGGACCAGAAATTTGCTCATCTCTAGATTGTCTTCAACAATTAGAAGTTTGGGTTTGCCATTTGGAAAGGAATATGTTGGTGTGATTGTTTCTGCTATTTCTGAGTCAAATTCAGAACCTTCGGAAAAACTCATTTTAATGTCAACCTTTTTCAAAGGAAATGTGAAAATAAAATTACTTCCTTCTCCCAATTTACTCTCGACTCTTAAGTCACCACCAAATAATAAGGCGATTTCTTTTGCATAGGAGAGACCAATACCGGTTCCTCCTTGTAACGGTTCACCTTCCGTCTCTACCTGGTAATATCTGTCGAAGATTTTGTTGATATGATCTCCGGAAATACCTTTACCAGTGTCTTTGACTTCAATGCAGAGGGTTCCATTATTATCAGAGATATCCATTGCAATTGTATCCCCTGTGCTAGAGTGTTTAAATGCATTGGAAATCAAATTGTTCATAACCTTTTCCAACTTCTCGATATCAACCTGGATGCCAATATCTTGAGGTAAATGATTGCTGAATTTCAAATTGAAACCTCTGATCTGGGCAAGCGATTGATAGCTGAAAAAGATTCTTCGCAGAAGTTTTTCCAATTCCACTGAGGATTCTTTCAATTGCAATTTACCACTGTCTAATTTGGAGAGATCCAGGATTTCATTGATCAGACCATACAACTTTTTACTGTTGGTGTGCGCCAGTTTCAAATCTTCTTTGACTGATTTTGATTTTACTTTTTTTATAGCCGAATCCAGTGGAGCGAGAATCAGGGTCAAAGGCGTGCGAAGCTCGTGTGAGATGTTGGCAAAGAATCGTGATTTAGAAGTGTCGAGTTGACGCAGTTGAGAATTGATTTTCTTTTTTTGTTGATTGTTTCTCCAAATAAAGAACGCCAATGCAGCCAGTAGCAACGCCACCAGACTAATCGCCAATAGTTTATTTCGCTGTTCTTTCAGTTCGGTATCCTGAAGTTGTATTTGAGTTTGCTGTTCCTGGGTTTTGTATTTCTTTTCGAGCTCGGCAATATCTTGTAGATTTTGCTCATTCACCAAACTGTCCTGTAAGGTGTTGAACCGGGTAAAGTATTCATATGCACTTTTATAATCCCCTTCTTCCGAATACAACTGACTGATTTGCCCAAGGGTTGACATCATTAACTGGGTATCATCCAAATTTTCCTGTAACTCCAGACTTTCTTGTAATGTTGCAATGGCTTTTTTAGTATTGCTCAAGTCCACATAAACTCCGGCTAAGCTTGTTAAAATATTTGCTGCTCTAAGCGTATAACCTGCTTGCAAAGCAGCTTCATAAGCGTAGCGTATATAATCGGACCCTATCTCTTGTTGATTTCTTGCAGACGAGTAAAACCGCCCCAGATTTGACAGAATACCTATTTTGGAATAATTCAATTTATGTTGTTCCGCCAGTTGGAGGGCGTTCAGAAAACTTTCTTCGGCTAAGTCGTATTGTTCCAGCTCTTGTCTTATCAAACCTAGAATGTTGTAATTACCGCTTAGCTCTTTCCAATCTTTAATCTGCTTGTTGGCTTCGATCGCTTTTTCCAGATGGGTTCCTGCTTGATTAAAATTCTGTTTGTAATAAAAGGCAATTCCCATGGATTGATTAAGCGATGCAATCAATTTTGGTTTGTCCTTATTTGTCAGGGCTTCGACCGCCTTGTTGAAATAAGGCATTGATTTTTCAGGATCAAGACGTGTATAATAACTGCCAATATTAATGTTGGTTTTGATTACATCGTCCTCGTTTTCTTGTTTTTTATATAATTCCGCAAGGTTTTCCAAATGCTTTATTGCTTCACGGAACATTCCCATCCGACCGTAGCAATTGGCAAGCAGTCGGTTGAAAGATACCATTTTATCATCCAGCCTCATCTTGTCGGCAAAGGCCAACCCTTTTAGTCCCATATTCAGGGCTGTATCAATTGAGGACTCTTGCATAGCATTACCATACTCAAATAAGGCTTCCAAATACACATCTGCATCTGATTCACTCGTTTTATCCAGAACAAGTTTTAGACTATCAATTTTGTCCGTTTGACCAGTTGCAATCGAAAGCAATAGTAAAAAGAAACATATCAATCGCAGTCTAATATATGGGAAAGGGATATGCATTTATGTTAAACGAATTTACTTAAGACAACCTTTCGTTGTTTGAATGATAAGGTGAATTATTAGAAGTACATAAAACAGATTAAATATAGAATTTCGCCGCTAAAAAGGGAAATTTAAGCCTTTTGAAATTGAAAGCTTCTCATAAAGTGGAAAGGAATTATGTGCAGATGATACATTGGTTTAGTAACCAAAGCATATACCCTGTTGAAATAAGCAAAAATAGTTACGACTCTATGGAATAAATAGCTGTACTTTTTCTAAACCGGAGAAAATACCAATGCAATAATTGTTGCTAAATTTATCAAATTTAATAGTCTGTTTTTTTAGGGAGTATCGATTTTATTTTCGTTTTCGATAGTGAATATGATTTATTTAATCAAAATGGCAGCTATTTGCCATATCATCTCCTGTCGCTGATCTCGCGCAACCGTAATATGATCTAAAAATTCCACCAGCACAACCTCCGCCAGATATTACTGCGCTGACATCTACAGCAAATCTCCATAGGGCCTGGCCCAAAGAACACACTGTTGTTTGGGATTGTGATGGATCATAACCCTGTATACCTACAATGCCGTTGGCAATTAAACCCAGATTGGTGACTTTTATACTCTTAATCAGAATATATTATGCCTAGCTTTTGTTTTGCTGCTTTGGAGGTGAAGACTTATTGAAGGCATTAAGCGAATAAGTTGTTGTTATTCCAAATCTAAAATTTCCTTTTTCATTTTCAAGTTTGATGTTATTACCGACATCATCCCATCCGAAAACGAACCCAAATGAGTTGCTGTACCGTTTTTCCGTCTTATCATATTTTCGGAAAATAATCCCCAAATTTATATCGACGTCATCGTTTAAATCTTTATTTCCAATGTCAAAATAGTTGTAATTTACGTTGGCGAACAAGGCAATGTTTTTAAAGTTTCGAGGAGTATACAAAAAATCCAGGGAGATATTAAAAAAAGAAATTTCTTGATAGACACCGGTAAGAACATCCTGGTCTTGAATAAAGACAATTGCGGTGTCAGGAGATTGTATAAAATTTCTTGCTTTTTGCTTGGTGAGTTGAGAGATATTATTGGTGTTACCTGCTGTAATTGAAATGCCAGAAAGAAGATCAGCTTTTTTGAAAAATTGATTGTACCCTGCCCGTATTGACCAATGTGTATCAGTTATAGTTTCCTTTTTAAAAGAATCGAGCGGATTAACCACATTTACTAATTTTGTGAAATCTACATTTCCTGATAGGTACCACAAATGGTAGTTTTCACTCTCATTAATTACTGAATAATCCGTATTAAATTCAGAGCTATCTGGCAAATTGCCGTAGCCAAATGTTAACCCAAGACCACCTGTTGAAGAAATATCTCCACCTGAGAAAATGTTGGCGAAATCTTTTTCAGCCTGAACTTTTGCAGATACTGCCACTATTATGTCTTTGCTTTGTGTTTTTTTTGAACTCCCTTTTTTCTTTAAAGGCCACTGCATGAGTGCCGATGCATTTAAAGACTTATTGATTGTTTCGGCATTTATGATCAGATCATCAGTTGGTTCTAACTTTTTTACGTTGTTATTTCTTTGCCTTGCCTGGCCTTTTGCCGAATATACGCTCAAGGAGTTTTTATCAATATCCTTAAATAAAGAATTCAAAAACTGAACGAACAATGAATCTGTAGATGTCGGAGAATACACATCTGTTTTTTCAGCGATTAATGAATCTATAGTGGATAAATCTTTTGAATAATCGTCTTTATTAAATTCATTATTACCGGATACAATATTTGCGAACGAATCTAATTTCAGAATTTCATTTTGTCTGAACAATTCAGCTGCCCTACGCGCTTCAATTTCATTGGTATATTTTATTTCAGGATGACACGAGGGGTAGTATAGTGGCGATCTTCCAGGAACGTTTTCTGCCATTATAGGGCACGTATTTGAAAGCGCGTATTCATAAGAATAAGTTATGATTTCTTCTGATATAGGTGCAACGTTCTCTTTGCGCTTACTCTTTTGAAATTCTTTATATAACTCCAATACATTGATGGTGTCTTCCTGAACAAAGGAATTTTGCACTTGGTCTAAAGGCAATAGACTACCACTTCCGACATTCGAAAATCCAAAATTTTGCGTGTAGATGTTGGTGCAGCTGAGCATAAAGGCCGCAAGAATTAAATTGAATTTTATTGAATATTTCATCCGCTAAAAATTTTGGGGATTAGTAAATAATGGCTGAAGTCAAGATAGGCATTTTTACTTTTTCAAAAAAAAGATGATAGAACTCGGTGAGGATTATATAGAAATACGAGCGAAATAGCCTATTAGATGTTTTGAGTTAGGATATCTAATATGATGAAATAAAAAAAGCCAGACTTTTACATCCGGCTTTAAATTGCTGAAGATCAGCTATGTACCCCCGGGGGGAATCGAACCCCCACTCCCGAAGGAACTGGATTTTGAATCCAGCGCGTCTACCAATTCCGCCACAGGGGCGAGGTACTTCTTGTAGAAAATCCGGCTTTATCCTTACTTTTAGATGAAACTACCTATTTTCTACAGCGACGCAAATGTATTTAAAAAATCTATAATGCACAATAGGAATCAAATTCATTTGCTGAATTTTAATATCTCCCGGTAAATGAGTGTTTTATCACTTGTCTTTTGAACTGCATTGTATGAAATTAAAGGGAGCACTAGAATCTTTGTACATTTATCAAAATAAAACCAATTCTCTCAGTATTATGAGAAATTTACTTTTTAAGGTAGTATTCTCAAATAAGAATCAATTATCATGAATATGCTTATTACAACTTGTGTTTTGCTATTCCTTAGTGCATCGGTAGGCGCACAGAGTCATTTGTTGATCAAAAAGGGATCTGAGTATCATTTTCAAAATGAAATCTTCCATTTTGGTGAATTGGATAAAGTTTATGTCAATTATAAACCTTCATTGGAAGTATACAATCTTGGCTTTAGAAAGAGAGATCTTTCTAAAAATGTAGCCCTTGCAGGTTTGTATTTGTTTGGGGGAGGTGTCTTGCTTTCATATTTGGGTGCTGATGCACTAATCGCCAATGGTGGTGGTAGTACAGCGCTTGTTGTGGGATTGCTGTCAATTGGATCAAGTATAATTCTAGAATTCGTAGCAATTGGTATGTCTGTGAATGCGGGGGGACTGCTAAAAGAAGCTCGATACACATTCAATGAAGTAATGATCCAGCGACATGGTTATAAGAGCGAAGCAACACTTTCGTTTGGAATGATGAAAAATGGAATTGGACTTGTCTATAGCTTCTAACCCTGGAAAAGTGCGTAAGGTAATGCGCTTTATGATTTTTAAATTACTTAAACCACTTACTCACATCCAGACCCAGTGCAAAAACCATTAGTGTGATTAGGATGAAAAATCCAGCTATGGTCGCATATTCCATAAACTTATCATTTGGTTTGCGGCCGGTTACAACTTCCCAAATCAAGAACATAACGTATCCTCCATCCAGGGCAGGTATAGGCAGTAGATTAAAGAATCCCAACAATATGGACAGGATTGCAGTAATTCGCCAAAACGTTTCCCAGTCCCACGATGGGTCAAACATATTGGCTATCGAGAAAACACTTCCTAAAGAATCCGTGGCTTTAATTTTTCCCGTAAACATTTGTTTGAATGCCTTAATCTGTCCCGCTAGAAAATCAAAACTTTTTGTGTATCCTCGTGGAATGGCCTGAAGCAGGCTGTATTTCTGTCTTTGCAAATCATAATAGCCGTCAGCCAAAGTATTTCCTATGCCTAATTTTCCATCTTCTCCAATTGTAGTCGAAACATTTAAGGTGTCGGATGCATTTCGCAATATTGTAAAATCAACGTTTTGTTCGGCCTTATCACTCATAGCTTTGGCAAATTCATGAAGCCAATAAGTGCTTTCTCCATTAACCCCAATTATTTGATCTCCGACTTGAAGGCCTATTTTGCCCGCCGGCTTATTTTTATCGACGGATGCTACCTTATGAGGAAGACGCATTCCAAACAGCCCCTTACCTTTGTTTTCGTACTTCGTTAACTTTTCTGCTAAATTTTGTGGAATAGGTAAATTGAGGTTATTGCCATCCCGGTTTACAGTTAAATACTCCGGATCATTCAAAACTATTTCCTGAGTGATTAATGCAGGGTTGAATTTTTCAAACTGAAAATCGCCTATGGAAATTACTTTGTCCCCATCTTCTATTCCTATCTCTTTCCCCAATTCTGTTGCAAACACTCCATATTCAATATCTTTTGCATTAAAGTATGATTCGCCCCAATACCACAACATTCCGGCAAAAATAATTATCCCTAAAATGAAATTGACGGTAACACCACCAAGCATTATGATCAGTCGCTGCCAAGCCGGTTTAGATCTGAATTCCCATGGTTGAGGCTCCTGTTCCATTTGTTCCGTATCCATACTCTCGTCAATCATTCCGGAAATTTTTACATAACCTCCGAATGGGATCCAGCCGATTCCATATTCTGTCTCTCCAATCTGCTTTTTGAAAAGTGAGAACCCTGGATTAAAAAAGAGATAGAATTTTTCTACCCTGGTTTTAAACCATTTAGCAGGAAAAAAGTGTCCGCATTCGTGAAGAATAACCAAAATCGACAGGCATAAAATCAACTGTGCCGCTATACTTAATATATCCATGAAAAGTGTATCTCTTAATTTATTTAATTTGTGCCGATTCCTTCCTTAATTCAAACACAAAATGATGCAACGGCTACTATGTGCCGATTGTTTTATAATTGGGTGTAAATGTAAGTATTCATTTGATAATTGGCTCATTGAATTGATGAAGGTTGAATTTAAATCGATTTCTTCCCGTATATTGATGATGAATTCTCAATAAATGAGATGGTTAGTCCAGATAACAGCGCAAATAAAACGTTTTATATCAAAATCTACAGCTATGAAAAATTCACTACTTCTAACTCTTTTATTTACTGGAATAGTTTCAATATTCAGTTGCGGTTCAGCAAAGGATGGAGTTGAGAAAAAAGACGATGCCTCCAAAAATTACCTTAATTTGGCAGATTATTTAAGAACAAAACCTGGAGTAATTGTTTCAGGTACAGGAAACAATGTAAATGTTCGAATAAGAGGGATCAACAGTATCGAAAACGATACCAGACCATTTTACTATTTGGATGGAGTTGGTTTAGGTAGGTCTTATGCTACGGCCAACGGTGCTGTAAATCCTAATAACATTAAAAGTGTCAGGGTACTTTCTAGCCTTTCTGATTTAGTAGTTTATGGTGCAAATGGCAACAATGGTATTATTTTGATTAAATCAAAAATCAAGCGATAAAATTGTATGAAATTGTTGGCTTGAGTTTTGACTACATTTCAATAGTTAGCATATTACTTTTGTAAAACTTAAAAAAATCTTTCTACTTTCTTATCTTTCGATCCTTGATTGATGTTAACTCTCAAACCTTATAAGATGAAAAAAAGAAGAGATTTTATGAAAGAGGCTGGACTATTAGCTGCCGGACTTCCATTTTTAGGAGCAATGACCAGTTGCAAATCAGAAAATAAAACAGCTGTGAAAGCAACAGTCGAAGAAGCCGTAAAATCTGGGTTTCAATTGGATGAGTTTGGCATTCAGCTATGGTCTGTTCGTGATTTTATGAACAAAGATCCAAAAGGTACGCTCAAAGCATTAGGAGAATATGGATATAATACCATAGAAAGTTTTCAGGGGGATCAGGGTGTTTTTTGGGGTATGACTCCAAAAGATTACAGCACCTATCTATCCGATCACGGTCTTAAATCGCTCTCTTCACATTGTGATCCTCAATATGCAATCGATCCAAAGAAAAGGGATGAATTTAAGAAGCTTGTAGATGATTCAGCTGAAATCGGAACGAGGTATTTAGTAAATCCCTATGTAGGTTTTCTCAAGACATTGGATGAATTTAAAAAAGTAACGGATGGATTCAATGAGTTGGGGGAGATATGTGCTAAAAATGATATTCAATATTGTTACCATAATCATCATTATTCGTTTATGAAAGTGGATGGTGAGTACCCACAGGATATTATGATGAAGGGGACTGAAGGTGGTCCGGTTGGATTCGAAATGGATATCTATTGGGTGGTAGCTGCTGATGCTGATCCGGAAGAGTGGCTTAAGAAGTATCCGAATCGATTTGTGCTAAGTCATGTCAAAGATAGATACAAACAAGAGCGATTAATGCAGATCAAAGAGGAGGAAGGCACAGATGAAAATTTTGGTATCAATGGTTCGTGCGTATTAGGTGTTGGTCAAATTGACTTTCATAAAGTTCTGCTTACGGCCAAAGAAAGTGGGATGCAAAAATATATTGTGGAGCATGAACGGTACGATGATATGACTTCCATGCAAGCTGTTCAAAAGGATGCTGAATATATGAAGCAGTTTCTGATCTAACTAAAATCCCTTAAAGGGCTTTAGGTCCTTTAAGGGGCTTGCTTTTTTAGCATGATCCGCAAAGAATCCTTTCGATTGCGTCCAATATAAACCATGGAATCTTCTGTTATTTTTCGATATCTTCCCTTTATGTTCATTTCCCAAAAATCTTGAAAATTCCAGAATTCAAGTTGATTGTAATTGGGATCAATAATGTATTCGAAAAAAGACAACGAATCCTCGATTTCAACAGCACCAAATCTTCCCTTGTCAAGGATGATACTTTTAAATTTCTGAATGTCTTTCTTGTTTTCTTCCGGAGTCTCTTTTTTTAAAAACTCTATATCCATGATTTTCCAAACCCCCGTGACCGGACTATTCACATTTCTGGAGCGATAATTTTTTACGTCTTCTATATAATCGTGATTGTAAAAGAAAAACCCCACCAACAAAATAATTTTGAATAGACTATTGGTATGAATTAAATGAGGGTGGCCTCTAAAGGGATGATATTCAGATTTAAAGGTTGTTTTCTGTCGGGTGAAAAATGCAAAGAAAGCAGGAAGGTCGGCAAATATGAAATAAATAATTACAGCAAGATAAATACTGTTTTTAAGAATGAAACAACTGTTGAAACTATAATTCAACATTACGGCATTGGTCATAATTACAACTAAAAGAACATTGCCCAGTCGTTGTGTTTGTTTGAAGCAAATCAGCGCCAAGCCACCGAGAATGATATACCCTATATAGGCTTGGAACATAGGACTAAAACCATAAAAGGCATTCGCAAACGTATCTGCTTCCAGGTTGGCCAATTTGGTCTCACCATTAAAAAGAGAATAATTATAAAAATGCCCTTCGGCCTTTAACAAAGCCGTTGTGAAAATGGCATAAACCAATAAAAAACGAAGTACAACTTCACTCCAATATTTTAGCTGTGGATGCAATTTATAATGTCGTGCTGCAATTGCGACACAAAGTCCGGTCACGGCCATAACCGAACCATAGGACCAAATTCGGTTGACTTCTACAGGCCCATTTCCACATGACCACCATTGCACAGTAAGGGTAGAACCTAATACTCCAATGAGTGTTATGCTTAGTAAATTGGAAACGGTAGTATGCAGATCATTCCAGTCCATCTTCCTTTATAAATCATGAATAATAGGATAGATAAGATACGATAGTGAATAGAAAAAAGTGTGTTGAATAGCTGAGAATATCATTTTATTAACGTGGAGAGATTGGAGAGATTGGAAAGATTGGGGGGCAGGTGAGTATTCCTGTGCTAAGTCAAAGGGTTTGAAAACTGAATGGTTAATGCATCTTGTTTTATAAGACAAACCTGGAAGTTGGAAGGCTTAAGGGAATTTCACGAGGTTTCGCTTAAATGTGACGGAACAGTACTAAGGTGTTATTCGTAGGAAATAGTGATTCGATTGTCTTTTTAAGATCATTATGGATAAAAAATTAACGAAATTTGCTCAAGAATGAAATTTTAAAATAGTTGATCGTTATACTCGTTTTTCAATTCGCATTATCTTCAACGCATTGTTAGTATGAACAAATGGATTAAGAGATTGTATATTGGTTTATTTATTATTATAGTACTTGTCCTCATCGTTATTAATGTAGGTATGCCTATGATGAGTTTTTCAGATGAGAAGGCTTATGCATTTTTTCTGGAGAATGAATTTGACGGAAGCATTGAAACCATCAATGTAAATGGAAGAGCGGTGAAGATCGTAGCATCCAAACCAAGATTGACGGACAGTATTTTAATTGTTTTTGTTCATGGTGCACCCGGTTCCTGGGATGCTTTTAAGAACTATTTAGTGGATCAAGACTTAAGAGAACATGCCCGAGTTATTGCCTATGACCGACCGGGGTATGGTGGTTCTGGTCGAGAGGCCATGCCAGATATAAAGGATCAAGCCGATGTTTTGTCAGAAATCATAAAGGTTCATGGCTTGGATAAGAATATACTTGTAGGACATTCATATGGAGGCCCTATCGTAGGAAATGTTGCTTTGAATAAAGGCAGAAAGAATGATGTGGCTATTATGATAGCACCTCTAATCGACCCTGAAAGTGAACCTTTGCGTTGGTATTCCTACTTTTCCTATTGGAAGTTAACCTCCTGGTTGTTACCAAAGGACTTGGTGGTCGCTGGTTCTGAAAAATTTGCGCATGCAAGCGAATTGGAATTGATGCGGGAAGATTGGAAACGTGCTCCCTGCAAAATCATTCATATTCATGGACTCAAAGATGGTCTTGCTCCTGGTAAGGAAAATATAAACTTCTCCAAGAGCAATATTCCAAAAGATAAATTAGAAATCGTAGTCTATCCGGATAAGGGGCATCTCTTAATCTGGAATGATTACAACCGCATGAAAAACATCATCCTGGATAATCTCTAAATTCTGATCGCTTTATGGGGCTGTGATATTATTTTTATGTGAATTTATTCGGTTTCTCATGTTTTTATAACCTGATTATTAGTACCTTATCTAGTAATGGTATACATATTTTTATTGAATTTGTCAAGTCCAGAAACTTTTCTTGATTATAAATTGTATTATTACTTAAGCTCAGCATCCTATTTGTTCTCTGGATAGGAGACGTAAATGTCAATCCTGTTTTAATAATAGCCTAAAAAACTAAAGAAATATGCGACAACTTAAGATTACCAATAAGATAACGAACAGAGAAAGTGTCGCCTTGGAAAAATATCTAAATGACATTGCAAAAATTGATCTAATCACAGCCGATGAGGAAATACGATTGGCTAAACTCATAAAACAAGGAGATAAAGAAGCGCTCGAAAAACTGACTAAGGCTAATCTTCGCTTTGTTGTTTCTGTTGCCAAACAATATCAAAATCAAGGATTGTCATTACCGGATCTGATCAATGAGGGAAATGTTGGATTGATGAAGGCAGCCAAAAGATTCGACGAAACGAAAGGGTTTAAGTTTATCTCTTATGCGGTCTGGTGGATTCGACAATCGATATTGGCAGCGATAGTTGAGTACAGCAGAATGGTACGTTTGCCTTTAAACAAAGTGAGTTCATATAATAAGGTGAATGAGGCGTTTGTATCTTTTGTGCAAAAATTTGAGCGAGAACCTACACATGAAGAATTAGCAGAACTTTTGGATGTAAAACCCAAAGAAATTGGCAATATGCTACAAGGCGGTAATCGACATGTTTCAATGGATGAACCTATCAGTAGCGATGAGGGAGCTGCTACACGTATAGATCTATATTCTTTAGGTGATGAAGATAGTCCTGACTTACAATTGATGGAACAGTCACTGGCTGATGAAATTAAGCATGGTCTTAGCCTTTTATCACCTCGCGAAGTCGAAATTCTTTCCGTTTATTATGGATTGAATGGCAAGAATCCACATACATTGGATGAGATAGGAGATATGTTTGGACTGACCAGAGAACGTGTTCGCCAAATCAGAGAAAGAGCCATTCGACGATTGAGAAGATCAGTGAATCGAAATGCACTTAAATCTTACCTGGGGTAGTTATCTTGAATTGATAATGGACAATAGATAAATTACGATTTGATGTTTCTACGAATTGTGATCTAAAATCTTCAATTCAGGAGAAATTAAATATTCATATCATTTTTTGACCAACATCAAGATCATAACAATTGCATCTTTCCATTAAATCGCATTTCAAAAATTCGTTTTGAAATAAATAAGTTGGCAAGAAGAATTGGGTTTATTCACATTTGCCGAAAATGATGACAGATTGACTGTCTACGGTTTCTATACTAAATCACCTGAGTAGAACAAGTGAAAAAATGAGATGCACCTTTTTATCAAAGGATGTCGGAGAATTAAGAAATGTACATTAATTGATCAATCCCAAAGACAATCTTTTAACATGCATTGTGTTAATTGTCCATTGTCCATTATAACTAATCAATCCACCACGTTTCCAATCTTAATAAATTGAAAGTTCAAATTAACAACCTCACCGGGATCATCGGATAGTTCAATTTGATTAGGGATCGATATCCACGATGGTGTTTCGTTGGGAAATTCATCTTCTAGTTCAAGAATGACTTTGGTAAGCTCCAGAAGATCTACTGCACTTAATTTATCATCTGAATTAACATCGGCTGCTACAAGTTGATACGATTCAGGGAAGATTTCAAGCTCCAAAATATGTTTTCTAAGCTCCAAAATATCCGTGGCTCGCAGGCTTCCATCTGAAGCCGGCCCATCAACTTCTATAGCAATAACCGGATTTTCTATTTCTGGAAACTCAGCGGATGGATATACGAAAGTTAAGTTGCCACCGGTGATACTCAAGATATCAAAGGTGGGTGTATCCGCATTTGCAGGCTTAAGGATATATTTGATTTTTTCGGGCATGGTGGAGCTTTCGATGGTGGGATTAAGCGTAAATGTGGTTGGATCTTCCATTCCGGAGCCATTATCCATCCCTGTAGCCCCTGTAGCGGCAATAAGAGTGTCAAAATCGTCATAAGAAAAACCTTGTTCTACAGTACCATCAGGAGCAATAATTACCAGAGATGGAGTGCCGAAATATGGTCCAAAAGTACCTGTCTTGTAAATCTGACCGGCATCTACACTACCCCCATCTGCACCTACTCCCGGGAATGTCACTCCATGTTGAATTTTATAATTAGCCACATCTATATTGCTATCTGAATTTAAGGTACTGAGCTCTATGAATTCTACGTCATATTGTCCTGCACCCCAAAGTTGATACTTTTCTTCCATCCAGGGAGCAAGTGCGATACACGGAGGACAAGACGTGAAAAATAGTTTTAATACCACTGTCTGACCTTTGTCCAGATGATCTTTGTACAATTCATGAACTGTACCGTCAGAATCTGTTACTGTGAAATCTGGAGCTGTTTGGGCAGAGATGAAGGAGCAAGTAAATAATAAGCTAAGTGTATAAATAATTCTCATGTCAAGTAGTGTATTGATAATCAAAGCTATAAATAAGATCTGAAATTGGCAAGAAGTATTGATTTTGAAGTTGAAAAAGTGACTATTTGGTCACACTAATAATTATTTTCGTTATATTTGAGCTTACGTCTATACGCGTTAAATGTTCTCAGCCTTTAGGTATTTTATTTGCCATTAAAAAATCCATTATGATGACTAAAACGCTACTATCATTTTCTTTTTCATTAGTGTTTATTTCCGTTTTATTGACAAAACTAAATGCTCAAATTCCGCAAGACGGATTAATAGGCTATTACAAATTTGATGGAAATACTGATGATTCAAGTGCTAGTAGTAATGATGGAAATTCAATTGGTGTTCTTTCCTATACAGAAGATCGCCTTGGATCGGAAAATGGGGCTTTATGGTTGCAGGGGGGATTTATCGATTTAGGAAGACCAGATGAGTATGAAACAATCACCGCAATTTCTATTGCTGTTTGGGTGAATACAACTAAAATCGATGATTGGCAAGCCATTTTTACCAAGTGGGAGGGTTTTGAGGAAGGTGGTTTTTATCTGGGCCTTAATCCTGAAGGAAATGTTATAAGATGGAACATGGATGTGCCTAACCCCATAGACGCTGATACGGTCTCAATTAACGAATGGTACCATATAGTGGCGACATATGACGGAGATACCAGCAATCTTTATATGAATGGCGTTTTGGTAAAGCAAGAATTTCA
Organism: Bacteroidota bacterium; assembly: GCA_039194925.1. Classification (GTDB taxonomy): domain Bacteria; phylum Bacteroidota; class Bacteroidia; order Chitinophagales; family Saprospiraceae; genus CAJXUU01. The sequence goes on along the minus strand of JBCCVV010000050.1, from coordinate 11,917 downwards.
CAATCTACCCCTTCGTGTAAATGATGCCAATGTAATGATCGGAGTTCAAGCGGATAACATTGAAGAAGGATTGTTCGAAGGTGCTATGGATGATCTATTGGTCTATAACAGGGCAATTGATGAAGATGAGGTGATCGATATTTTTAATTTTATGACTACATCTTCGGAACAATTAACTGAATCAAAGATGGAATTTACGCTATATCCTAACCCTGCTGAAAATGTCGTTTTGGTTAAAGCCGGGAATTTGTTGGAAGGTGCTCCGTATACCATAATTGATGTGCACGGAAAAATGATGTCTAAGGGTATTGTTGATAAGAGCACCATAGATATATCATGGTTTAAATCTGGTGTTTACTTTATACTCATAGAACAGAACGAAAAAGTGTTACAAAAGAAATTTATCGTTAGATAAGAGCAAGAATAGCATTTCAAGAATTGAAAACGCTGAGAAAGTCTGGATTGGTTAGTTATTATTTTTAAACAGCTTATCCACCAGCTTTTTTAATGTTCTTGTAGCCTTTTTCCTTTAAAAGATCAATAATCTTATCTCGATGCTCGCCCTGGATGATTATTTCGCCATTTTTTACCGAACCACCCACACCACATTTGGCTTTAAGATATTTGCCCAAGGCATTTAATTCATCGTCATAAAGATCTTCCAATCCGCGGATAAGGCTCACAGATTTGCCGCCGCGCCCCTTTTTCTCTAAATGAACACGGATGGAAAATGATGAAAAATCGATGGTTGAGTCAATTTGGTCTTCCTGCATTTCAGGAGCATTTTCGGGATTACCCAATTTAATAAAGTCATCCCAGGAAAGATTGGTCTCTTTTTTACCCATAATACATTTACGCTTTTCTTTTCCAATTGAAATTTATCATTCGCAATATTAAAAACCCTAAATCCCTGGTGCCGATATTTGAATTGGATAAAATGATTACACCTGTACCGGTTTCTTTAACAAATGCGATAAATGCGTTATACCCATTTGTTTTTCCAGAGTGCGTTACAATATCGTATCCTTTACGATGATCGATAATTTGCCAACCGCGACCTGTACGAATGGAAGCATTGAAGTTGGTTTCAATCTCCTTTTTATGGTTTTCGGCAAAAATAACAGAATAAGGGTGATTGGTCAATCCAAGATTTACGCGCATGAAATCAACCAAATCCGTAGCATTGGTCTTGAGACCTTCGGAAGCACCAAAAGAGGCAAATGTCCAGGGGGCTGTTTTTCTACCCGCACGGTCATAACCAGGAGTTAGAATGTCATCTATCTGCTCCTTAAAAAAGAAAAAAGAATTCTGAAGTTGCAAGGGCTCGAAAATGTAACGATCCATCAACTGGCCGTAAGAACCTTGCATGGCATATTCCAAAATGATTTCTAGCAAACCATAATTTGTATGTGCATAATTAAAAGAACCCTTTGTCTTCGGTATAAAATCAACGTAGAATGAAAGCAATTCATTTTTGTCATAATATCCGTAGGGGTTTTGAGGGTCTTTCTCCTTCATTCCAAAAAAATACGGTCTTACCGGCAATCCGGAGGTATGCTGAATAAGGTTCAGGATTGTTACATCATCCATTCTTGGATTTTGCAATTCAAGCGGTAAATAAGAATTTATTTTGTCTTCATAATTAATATGACCCTCGTGCACCAATACCGAAACCAAGCTTGAGGTGAATACTTTGGTGATGCTTCCAACTTCGAAAACATCTTGAGTATTAAGAGTCGTCTTGCCGCCTTTAACATCTGATCCGAATTCAACGAAGTACGTTGAATCCTGGTCCACAATACCAATGATAAATCCAGGAGTTTCATCCAGGCTAATATCTGTGTCATGGAGGATAATACGCTCAATTTCAACCTTTAGGTCCCCATTCTGAGCGAATGCATGGATCGAAAGCATCCACCACAGAGCAACAAACAATTGTAATCTCATATCGCAAAAATAAGAAAGATTAAAAGATGATGCGAATTCAATAAAAGATGTATCTCAATTTTATCGCAAAGAACGCCCATAAGCGCAGTACTTGGTGCATAGAAAGATATAATACAACGATACTCAATTATAAGCTAAACTCGGTGCTCCTTCGCGCCTTTTCAGTTAATCTTGGTAAAATTCCCTGGTGCGTTTCAATTCCTCGGCTTTGTTTGGAAGGGCAATTTTCAATTGTTAGACTACGCTCAGGAGATCTCTTTTCAATCTTCTCAATCTCTCCTTAATTCTCTCCCAACTCGTCAAACATTCCCTTAAACGGATCAGAAAAAGAAACGGTATTATTCATAAATGATTTGCTGATCATTTCCAATTCACTCATTCCATGCAACACCAATTCCATGTATGCATATTTCTGCTCTTTGGGTATATTTCGGCTGTCAACCAATTTGGATAGTCCAGCGACACTGTCCAACTTTTTACGATAAACCGCTTCACTATCGTCGTTCAGAATCTCGACTTGATTGCTATCGGCAAACCATGCTTTGATTGTTCCATACGGGTCACGATCAATTCCTTTTTTCAATTCTTCCGGAGCCGGAAAGTTCTCCAGAAAAATTTCCTTTATGGCTCCACTCAAAAGGTGCATCGCCACATTGTAAGGCCCTTCTTGTTCTCCTTCATAGACCAATTCTACTTTTCCGGTAATTGCAGGGACAACGCCCCAGAAATCTGTAACACGTGTAGTGGTAGAGGTGTCTCCATTGATGAGCATCCGCCATTCGGCCGTACTTACCAGATTTTCTAGCCCGGAGATTGACAATCGTGCCGATACGCCACTTTTTTCATCAACAAACTCACTTTCTCTCGCTTCGAATGCCACAAATTCTAAGAGATCCTGATGTATCTCATATAATTTGATGTTCGATTTTTGTGCTTCGTGCAGTTTTGCTTCCTGTCTTGTAATTTCTCTTGAGATCTCAATGGTTGTGGGGTAATGAGTTAGAATCTGACTTTCAATCCTGTCTTTCAACGGAGTAATGATACTTCCCCGATTGGTATAATCTTCTGGATTTGCGGTGAAGACAAATTGTACATCCAAAGGTAATCTTAGTTTAAAACCTCTGATCTGAAGGTCGCCTTCCTGAAGTATATTAAATAAGGATACCTGGATTCTGGGTTGTAAATCAGGTAATTCATTAATTACAAAAATAGACCGATGTGATCTTGGTACCAATCCAAAATGAATTACTCGTTCGTCGGAATATGGAAGTTTCAGTGTCGCTGCCTTAATGGGATCCACGTCTCCTATCAAATCGGCTATGGAAACATCCGGTGTAGCCAGTTTTTCCACATAACGATCATTTCGATGAACCCATTCAATAGGCGTTTCATCACCGAGTGAATCCACTTTTTCTTTTCCATCTCTGGTTATGGGGTGGAGTGGATCGTCATTAAGTTCGTTGCCGGCAATGATAGGCATGTATTCATCAAGCAATGTTACAAGAAGTCGGGCAATTCTTGTTTTGGCTTGTCCTCTAAGACCTAATAAGAGGATATTGTGTCGAGACAATATAGCTCGTTCAATATCTGGCAAAACGGTGTCGTCAAAGCCTAAAATGCCATCAAAAATGGTCTCTTTATTCTTCAGTTTGGCAATCAGGTTTTCTCTAAGTTCTTCTTTTAAAGATCTTGGTTTGTATCCTGATTTTCTTAATTCTCCTAATGTCTTTATATCGTTCATGTATTATTCTGATTAACGTTTATGATGGTTTATTTCAACCATTTATTTTTTTCTTTTTCGTTTGTTTTGTTTGTAGTCCATAAATATGAACTCTCCCAGTCCTTGTAATGAACTGTAAAACGCTTTGCCATTGTTTGCATTGGTAAATTGATCCACAAAATTCACTAAAAATGGATCTCTTGCAATCATGAAGGTGGTAATAGGTATCTGTAATTTTCTACATTTCACGGCCAGGCCAAGCGTTCTGTTTAATATAGTTTTGTCTAAGCCGAAACTGTTTTTGTAATACTTTTTTCCTTTTTTGATACAAGTGGGCTTCCCGTCTGTAATCATCATGATCTGTTTATTGGGATTTTTACGCTTACGCAAAATATCCATGGCCAATTCAAGTCCGGCAACAGTATTGGTATGATAGGGGCCTACTTCCAAATAGGGTAAGTCTTTAATTTCTATCTGCCAGGCATCGTTTCCAAAAACTATGATATCCAATGTGTCTTTTGGGTAGCGTGTAATTATTAATTCGGAAAGAGCCATGGCTACCTTTTTCGCTGGAGTGATTCGATCTTCTCCGTAAAGAATCATACTGTGCGAAATGTCAATCATCAAAACGGTGCTTGTTTGACTTTGATAGTACGTCTCATGTACCTGCAAATCGCTTTCCGTCATTCGAAAATCATCAATACCATGATTGATATAGGAGTTTTTGAGCGATTCCGTCATTGATATATTGTCCAATTTGTCGCCAAACTGGAAGGGGCGCAATTCTGATGTTATCTCATCTCCTTCGCCACTAATTTTTGTATTGTGTTCTCCTCGTTTTGACTTTTTCAGTTGATCGAAAATATCATCCAGGGCTTGCCGTCTCAAGGCAACTTCCATTTTCGAGGTAGGAGTAAAACTTGGATTTTGGTCACGGTTTCTGTTTTGACTGATCAATCCTTTGTCAATCAAATCCTGAATAAAGTCGGCCATACCATAATTCGTATCCGTAAGATTGTATTGTCGATCCAATTCCGTCAACCAACTTAAGGCTTCGCTGACATCACCACTTGTATGTAAAAGTAATTCCTTAAATATTTTCAACAGCCGCTCAAACGGATCTTCTCCTTCAGGATCAGGAATATATTTTGAAAATCGCCATCCTTTCATTTACTCAATCGCTTTTTAGCTAGGTATCTTAAACAGGTGAAAATAGGGAATGTTGTACAGTTCAATCTTAAAATAAAACTTTTGAGAAATTTTAGTGTATTAAATAAACAACTATATTTGTTGCCTATGCAACTATTGCATTGATAATTAAAATTATTGCTATGCCTATTTATCATAAATTGGGTAAAATTCCTTCAAAAAGACATACTACTTTTAAAAAAGAAAACGGGGAATTGCATTATGAACAGTTGTTTGGAACAATTGGATTCGATGGGATGAGTTCGTTGCTATATCATTTATATCGACCGACCATGGTAAGTGATGTAAGCGAGCCAATTGATGTTCTGCCTGAAATAGCGGTAGAATTCAATATGAAGTCTCGAAAACTAATTGGATTTAACATAAACCCGATTGACGATTACCTGGAGAGTCGCAAGACCGTGATGCTCAATAATGATGTACATATTGGTCTTGCAGCACCAAGAAAATCACTGAACGACTACTTTTATAAAAATGCAGATGCGGATGAGATGCTTTTTATCCATAAAGGAACAGGAAAGCTTAGAACCATTTTTGGAAGCATAGATTTTGAATATGGGGATTATTTGATTATCCCACGCGGAATGATCTACCAAATAGATTTTGATACCGAAGACAATCGCATTCTGTATGCAGAATCCTTTCATCCAATCTATACGCCAAAACGATATCGAAATTGGTTTGGACAATTATTAGAGCATTCTCCTTTCTGCGAAAGAGACTTGAAGTTACCCAAAGATTTAGAGACGTATGATGAAAAGGGCGAATTTCTCATGAAGGTGAAAAAGCAAGGACATATGCACGAATTAGTGTATGCTTCTCATCCATTTGATGTCGTAGGCTGGGATGGGTACAACTATCCTTATGGGTTTAGTATCCACAATTTCGAGCCGATCACTGGACGCGTACATCAGCCACCACCGGTGCATCAGACCTTTGAGACTTCTGCATTTGTAGTTTGCTCCTTCTGTCCCCGATTATACGATTATCATCCAAAGGCGATTCCAGCACCGTACAATCACAGTAACATTGATTCGGATGAGATGCTCTATTATGTAGATGGAGATTTTATGAGTAGAACAGGAATAGGGCCAGGATATATTTCATTGCATCCTGCGGGTATTCCTCATGGACCTCACCCGGGAACCTATGAAGCCAGTATTGGACAGACAGGTACAGAAGAATTGGCAGTGATGATAGATACGTTCAAACCGTTGAAATTGACAAAATATGCCATGGAAATTGACGATGGAAAATACTATAAGTCTTGGCTGGAAAAGTAGAGGTTTGAGAGATTGGAAAGATTGAAGAGATTGATGAGGTTTTTACACGGAGAAGCATGGAGAAGACATCGAAAAGCACCGAGAAATTGAGAAAAAATTGCTTTGTGAAAATGTAGTGAAACGAAGTACTCATTGTGGTTAAAAAGAAATAATCGAAATAAAATAGAACAAAATGAAAAGTTGGATTGAAGTAAAAGAAGACAGTGACTTCAGCATATATAATTTGCCATTTGGAATTTTTAATGTCAGTAATGGCAGTAAGCGTATTGGTATGGCAATCGGTGAAAAGGTGCTGGATCTCCTGGAAATGAGTAAAGCTGGAATTCTAGACATGGATATTGCTGATGACGTATTGGAGAATTCCTATTTGAATGATTTTATTGCATTGGGTAAGGAAATCACGAATGCCGTACGGGAAAAGGTACAAGCTGAGTTGTGCAATATGGATAGTCGATTAAAAGGATTGTCGAATGTGTTTTATAATCAATCCGAAGTGATAATGCATTTGCCTGTAAAAGTAGGAGATTACACAGATTTTTATAGTAGCATTGAGCATGCAACCAATCTTGGAAAACTCTTCCGCGACCCTGAAAATGCCTTATTGCCCAACTGGAGACATCTTCCGGTGGGATATCACGGAAGAGCCTCATCGATAATTATCAGCGGTCAGTCCATCCATCGCCCTAAAGGACAAATGAAACCTGCGGATGGAGATCCGGTTTTTGGCCCTTGTCGATTGTTGGATTTCGAGTTGGAAATGGCATTTATTATTGGAAAGAGTAGCAATTTGGGTGAACGTATTTCCACGGATGAGGCCTCAGACCACATTTTTGGTATGGTCTTATTCAACGATTGGAGTGCTCGGGATATTCAGAAATGGGAATATGTACCCCTCGGCCCGTTCTTGGGCAAAAGTTTTGCGAGTTCAATCTCTCCCTGGGTGGTAACCATGGAGGCATTGTCCTATTTTAAAGTTGCAGGTCCAACACAAGAACCAGAGGTATTGCCCTATTTACAGTATAAAGGGGATAAAAATTATGATATCAATCTTCAAGTTTCAATTTCTCCCGAAGGTGGAGAAGAGACAGTTATTTCCAATTCCAATTACAAGTATATGTACTGGAATCAGGAACAGCAATTGGCTCATCATACCGTAAATGGATGCAATATTAATGTAGGAGATATGATGGCATCTGGCACCATAAGCGGTAAGGACGAGCATTCTTATGGTTCACTATTGGAAATTACTCAGGCAGGAAAAAACACCCTGACATTAACTGGGGGTGAAGAACGAAAATTTATTCAGGATAACGATACGGTAACCATGCGAGGGTATTGCGAAAAAGATGGAAGACGTGTAGGATTTGGGGAGGTCAGTGCCAAGATATTGCCAGCGAAATAAGAATTATGTCAGCTCACAGTGATAAAAAAATTGGTTTCTTATTGGAAAGGACGACGCGAATTGCGAAGCTTAGTTTTACCAAAGCATTTAAGAAGTTGAACGTGGATATTACTCCGGAACAGTGGATTGTAATGGATAAACTAGATATGAAAAAGGAGATGTCGCAAAAAGAAATCGGCAATGAAAGCTTTAAAAATGCACCGACAATTTCACGTATAATAGACAATCTGGTTCGCAAGGGATTTGTAAGTCGTGTGAGTGGAGAAAGTGACAGGAGAAAAACGGTGATAAGTCTAACTTTGTCAGGTAAAGAATTGGTGAACCAGTGCCGCAAAGAGATAGATTCGTTGCGAGATCTTTCCTGGAAGCATCTTTCGGATCGAGATTATGCTGAATTTAATCGGATTATTGATCAGGTGTTTGAAAATTTTGAGAGTTACGATTAATTGTTAATTGACGATGGACAACTTTTTCTCTCATCACTTTTTTGAGTTTAGAGCCATTTGGAATTATCCATTTTGAAGAATAGGGTAAAATCTCTGCGGAGGAGTATAAAATTTTCTTGAATTTGGACAAAGTACTTCGGAATGTGCTTAGATCGTCATATATTTGCCTTAGCAACTATTGCCTTAACAATAAAACATAAAGACGAATGAATTATATGACAGCAGATGTACCGGGTGTACAAAGTGTGGACAACGATATTATGCCGATCAATGGTACTGATTATATTGAATTGTATGTGAGTAATTCAAAACAGGCCGCATATTATTACAAATCTGCTTTTGGATTTCAGAGTTTGGCTTATGCGGGTTTGGAGACAGGAATGAGAGATCGAGAATCCTACGTCGTGGTACAAGATAAAATTAGATTGGTTTTTACTACGCCGTTGAATAGTGGTTCTGCAATCGGGGAACATATAGATAAACACGGTGATGGTGTAAAAGTGAATGCCCTATGGGTAGAAGATGCGACAAAGGCATATAATGAGGCAATTTTAAGAGGTGCACGATCTTATATGGAACCAACTGTAGAGGAAGATGAAGATGGCAAGGTTGTGCGTTCAGGTATATACACCTATGGCGAAGTGGTGCATATCTTTGTTGAACGGAAGGATTATAAGGGAACCTTTCTCCCGGGCTACAAAAAGTGGTCGCCCAGGTATGAAGCACCCGAAACCGGATTGAAATATGTAGATCATATGGTTGGAAATGTAGAATTGGGTGCTATGAACAAATGGGTGAAATTCTATGAAGAAGTGATGGGATTCAAGCAAATCTTATCCTTCGATGATAAAGATATTTCTACGGAATATACGGCGCTTATGAGTAAGGTTATGAGCAATGGCAATGGCCGAATAAAATTCCCAATTAATGAGCCGGCTGAAGGGTTGAAGAAATCCCAAGTAGATGAATATCTGGACTTTTACGAAGGGGCCGGTGTCCAGCATGTTGCGATGGCGACCGATAATATAATTGAAACTGTAACAGCTCTTCGGGATCGAGGAGTTGAGTTTCTAACCGTTCCGGGTACTTATTACGATGAACTTTTGGACAGAGTAGGTGAAATCGATGAAGATTTGGCGCCTTTGCGTGAATTGGGTATTCTTGTCGATCGGGATGATGAAGGGTATTTGCTTCAGATTTTTACCAAGACTGTAAATCCAAGACCAACCATGTTTTTTGAGATCATCCAACGAAAAGGAGCGACTTCTTTCGGCAAGGGGAATTTCAAAGCTTTGTTTGAGGCCATAGAAAGAGAGCAGGAGTTGCGAGGTACACTTTAGTCAATGTAGTTTTAAACCTAATATATTGAAATGGCATGCGATATTTAATTGCATGCCATTTTGTTTTTTCAAGCACTAGAAATAGGACGTTGTTGCATTAGAAAATTATTAATTTCTGCTTAACTCATCATAATTATGGAATAATTATGATATATCGAAAGTATTATCAAGTTCAATATTTATTAGCAAAATGCAATTTTTAGGGGATTAAATTAGAGTTTGAACACTTATTAGACTTTTAAAGAAAAATTCTTGAAAATTAATAACACAAAGAACTTTTTGAAGTATTTTAAAGTGCCTTTTTAGTTTCGAATTTTATTTCGTCAATGTTATTAAATGGTTCTATTTATCCAGAGCTTATAATTGATATTTATGAAATTGAAAATATTATTTAGTGTTATATTTATTATTCCAATATTGACCTTTGGTCAAGTCACGTCGTCTAATAATATGACAGAATCTATTGACGAAATACGACAGTGGATTGATAAAACAAATATTACATTAAACTTAGAGTATTATAAGAGATTAGATTTTCTAACTTCTGAGATAAGAGGACTTATTGACACTTCGTTTTATGAAAATGATTTTGAACAAGGTAGCATTGCTCTTAATAAATTGGTTTCATTTGATAGTATTTCAATTAGAAAAGAGAATTATTATACATTGAATTTTTCGTTAAAAGAACTTTCAATCACTTACGATATTGATTCAATTGTAAATTTTGATACAAGTATTTTTTTTGAGGTATCTTCAATATCAGGAGTAGCAACACCATTTAGACTTTTTGTGAAATCAAGTTTGATATTAAAAGTGCCAACTTCTAATGTAGAAATTAAATTTTTTGATAATAAATTATCAAGTGCATTTTCTTATAGCTGGAAGAGGTACTTAGTTTTTGCAGATAGTATAGATGGCACGTTTCATACTATTCCAAATATTAATTCATTCCGTTATAGAAATAGCTATGACTTGCCGAGTAATGAAAATGCAATGGAACCTGCCTTTGATTGGGTTAGACGAGAGTTTGATTTACCTAAAAATTTTGATTATAAAACTGTTCATGATTACGATGAAATTATTAAAGATTATTTTTCTAGACGATATATACAGCGCTTTGATACTGCACAGGTATTCTTTCCGGAGAAGAATTCAATTTTTCTAAAAAAGGTGCAAGGTGAAATTTCACGCACTAAAGGTGTTTGGGAGAATATTATAATAAATCTTACCGCTTATAATAGGAAATCTCACCAAAAATTAATTATTCAATGCACGATTGAAGCTAATTATATAAAGTCTTCACCCTTAGGATTTGGCCCAACGGTTAATGCCATAGAAAAAGGTGATAAGTTAAAGTCTACTTATGAACTGGAATTTTTGGACTACAGGAATAATTTAATAACAGAACTAAGAAATATTATAATCAATGAGTGATACTAGATTGAAAAATATAGTTGGAACAATATTTATACTTTCTCATTGTGTTGTTGTTTCTCTAATTTTGATTTTTAGGGCGATAGGATGGTACGAGGATGATATTTTAAAAGTTTCTTTACCTATTATTCTTCCAATATTTGCCTCATTTACTTCTTTGATAGTAGACAATAGTGTAAAAAATCAAAAATCCACGATGTCCAATAATAATTCTACTAATTTACTTTTTAGATTCATTATTATTGCTTTACCTATTACTTTCTTTGGATTATTAGTTTTTATTTTACTCAAGTATGCGTTTGCTCGTGATTCTATTGAAAATTTAGCTTTATACCTTGGTATTGTAGAGTCGGCTTTTGCAGTTTATATCAGTAAAATGATTATAATTTTGTTCAAATAATAAATTCTCAGATTGAAATTCTTTATGTCAAGAATATAAGGTCTATATATTACTTAAACCATGAAAAAGCATCTACCTCTTTTATTGTTTGTTATTATTGGATTTGTTGCTTGCAAACCTCTAAAAAGATTTTCTACAAGTGAAGCCGAGAATAGATATCTGTATAGACAATCGATAGAAACTGCCATGTCTCCTGCTCCTGGTAAAATTTGTAACGATTTGGTTTCGATAGTTCCACAAAATCAGGATTTGGTATGGAAAACCATAGATAGGGAAGATTACCTTCTGGTTGTAACCTGGAAAAATAATGTATCGTATTACAAACCTTATTTGGATTCCACTTTCTACAATACGGGTGACTATTCCATTTGGATTACCACCGCACCGGAATTGTTGAATAGAATGAAGAAGGACAACCCATCCGATGTAGATTTAAGGTTGAAGCAATTATTGGGCTTGCCACCGAATTCGGTGTACAATTATTTTGTGGAATTCTGGGTTCGGCCATCCGACCTCTTCCGTCCTTGTCCAGATAATGAAATAACAGATAGTCGATGCGGATTGTGCTTTTCGGAAAATGAAGACGCTTCCTATATTGCCTGGATTAATGATAACAGAATCTCCAGATATTACAATTGTGATTTATTTGATAATTATCCATGGACGCAATTGGGATATACTTTTGACTGGAACAAAGACAATAAATCACATGTAGGTCTAAGTGAGTTTGTAATTG